>JBAZTR010000010.1:0-2693 GCA_041661745.1 Patescibacteria group bacterium | reverse complement strand
CCGGTCGTTTTTTTTATTGGAGCTAATGGTCATTTCGTGTTGGTTTTTGGCCTTGTCTTTTGGCAAGATACAAGGCTGTTAAAACTTGCTGGTGTAGCGGTTTGAGACCTCGATGAATTCTTAACAAATCCTTAATTCGACTATTGAGTCCGCCTTCAACATCATTGGAAGTTTTTGGCACCCGCGGATCTTCCAAATATATAAATAAATTATGCAAACTGTTTTTCAGAAGCGAACGAACAGCTCGCAATTTTCTATGCGTATACCACCAGTGCTTTAAAATAATCGGATGATAAGTTCGTTCTTTTAAAAAATTATCATATTGATTCAACCACGCATTGAAAGATTTAAGCCAAATTTTTTTCTGCTCATGATTTTCGATCTGAATTAAATTTTTTACGATTTCCAGTAACTTTTTTCCAGCATCAGTTTGTGGATTTTGCGTAAGCCAAGCCTTGGCTTGGCGATGGATATGGATTAGACATCTTTGTATGATAACATCCGGCCAAACAATGTAAATGGCTTTAATTAAGCCTTTTTGACCGTCACAGATAATAACCCGAGGATTAGCCCCTTTCGCTTTTAAATCTGAAAAGATGGCCAACCAACTTGTGTATGATTCTCTTGCGGCAAAATACCAACTAAGCGGAATTCTCTTCAAACGATCAAAAATAATTAATGCAATCAAACAATGTTTTACAATAGAAACGCCATCGACAACCAAAATTTCGCTATTGCAAAATATTGATTTTGGCCGGGGCAAACAATTCCAAAAAGATTTGAATGATCTTGTTAAACTGCTCTTGCTCGTTCGTAATTTATCCGCCATCGTACTTAACCCTGTTGTTTTCGTGAGCCAAGAAACAAATGTTCTAAAATTGATTTTTATCTTTAAATCCGGCCGGCTTCTGATCGAACTTTTTCGACATAAAGGACAGAAAAATCGTTGTTTGCCAGCACTGGTTTTACCCCATCGTTGCATCTTAATTTTGTGGACTGAACAATGTTTTTTTGCATAGAATAATGAATAGTTTCATTAACCTTACCAAAAAAACGCTGTTTAGACAATAAAATTAGAGCAAAAAGCATATATAGAACCAACACGAAATGACTATTAACTCAATTTTAATATTTATTAAAATAAATTTTTGTTATGGTCACCACCAAAAACAAAACAGCGATTGGCACGGGCACGAAGGTGCTCCTCGCGGTCGGCGTTCTCATGCTCGGAACTTGGGCGGCGTTTTCTTATTTCCCGACGCACACAGGGAGAGGCTCTGATCCGATTCCGACGCCCGCGGTTTTGACCTGTATGCAAGACGCGACCGGTATCTCCATCGTCCACCTCGACAAGCAATCCGAGCGTTTGACGAATGGCTGTGTCGGGACCGTCCGCTCCATTTATAATTGCACTTCGGCGACGCGTTATAGTGTCTTTCAAACCGATTGCAATGCGGAGACTTTCAATCAGAAATTGCCGGACTTGGCTTTTAATCCGTCGCGCCCCAATGTTTTTGTTTATTTTTCAGCCACATATTTGGAAGCAAATGTTTATCCCATAAATATCGGCAATGCGGTGGCGCCGGCTGGTGTCAAGGTCAAAGCTTATTGGTTGAACGCGAAAAAAGAAATATTGCCTTTCCCGAACGCTGGCGAAATGTTTGGCACTGGACGAAGGACCGAATGGGTGCTCCCGGCTAAAGGTCCCGGTAATGACTATCAAACTTTGGCTTTTGACATTATTCCGAATAAGAACGCCCGTTATCTGCGCGTGGTGATTGATCCGGACCATACTCTTCTCGAATCGGACAAGAAGAATAACACCACGGAGATCGCCATCCCGACCGATTTGATCTTGAATATTGATCCCACTGTGGCGAAGACTTGCGCTTCCGCGACCCTGCCGGCTCAGTCCCGAGCGTGGCATTCTTTGTATAACGCTTGGTGTGTTTTACCGGTCGGCTCGACTTCGACTTCGGTCTGTCTCGACAAATACACCCTCACTTACACCGGTTGCGGCGCCTGCCCGGCGGATATGACCAACGCCGAACGGTTCATGACTTGTCCGGCGCAATAATTTTTCTGCTTGAAATAAAAAATCGTCCGAGCGATCGGGCGGTTTTTTTTCGTGGATAATCATAGTTTTCATCTAATCAGAGAAATCATAGTTTAAACGATCTTGACTTTTTCCCTTTTTTTGTTAAGCTTCATCTTCGTTCGTCCTTTGACAAAGTCCTTCGTAGTCCGCCTCAGGCGGACGAAGAAGGACAACCACCCTGGGAAGGGGGCGCTCATGCCGAAGAGAGTGTGTCATTGCGAGAAATGCGATCAGCCGTTTGGCCAAGATGAAGATGCTTGCCGCGAACATGAGGAGTGGTGTCCGGCTGATGAAGTTGAATTGAGAGAGATGATTTTTCGGGCTTTCTCGCGCGGCGCGCTGGTCTTTTTCCAAGTCGGCCACGACAAGACCTTTCAGACCGATCCCGGTTGCGGCGTTTCCTTTTCCGTTGTTCGCGAGGAATTGAGCCTTCCCTCGGATCGCACCGATGGTTTGAGTTTGGGGCGGGTGGAAGATGTCTCGAGCCAATTCGGTGATTTTACGGGCAAGGTTTATTTCACGATCGAGCCGATTGTTTTCGGCGACGCTCGTAAACTGACTTCTGGCCCGAAGCTGTCGCTCGAAGTGGCCTACT
>JBAZTR010000009.1:0-3330 GCA_041661745.1 Patescibacteria group bacterium | reverse complement strand
TATGCAAGTAAAAATTGAATATCCCAGCAAAACAGAAGCAGTGATGACGGTTATTCCAACCGACGCGGAACTGCAAAATATCAAAGAACACGTGCTGACGCACTTCCAGGACAAAGTAAAAGTACCTGGTTTTCGTAGTGGCAAAACGCCCGTATCACTCATAGAAAAACACGTTGAGCCCGAAGCCCTGCAATCGCAGTTTTTGGAAGAAGCCATAGAACAGTTGTATGGTCAATCAATCCGCGCGCAAAAAGTACGACCAGTTGACCGACCAGAAATAGCTATTAAAAAATTCGTGCCGTTTACTACGCTAGAATTCGAAGCTAAATTTCCAGTTGTGAACGTTATAAAATTGGCGGATTACAAAAAAATCAAAAAAGCTAAAGTCGCCGTAAAGCTAACCGCCGAAGACGTAAATGACGTAATTAAATCGTTACAACAGCGTATAAGTGACAAAAAAGACGTTGATCGTGCCGCCAAAGCTGGTGATCAAGTCTGGATTGACTTTAAAGGCACCGATGCCAAGGGCAAGCCTGTAAATGGCGCCGATGGTAAAGATTATCCACTTACACTTGGTAGCAACGCTTTTATCCCAGGATTTGAAGATAACTTGATTGGTCTAAAAGCCAATCAGGATAAAACATTTACCCTTACGTTCCCCAAAGATTACGGCGTGGCGGCACTGGCTGGCAAAAAAGTCACTTTTGAAGTTAGCGTTACCAAAGTACAAGAAGTCGTAGAGCCAAAGGTTGACGACGATTTTGCCGCCAAAGTTGGTCCGTTTAAAACAGTAGCCGAGCTAAAAGCTGACATTAAAAAACAGGTTGGTTTGGAACGACAGCAGCAGTCTGACCGTCAGTATGAATCTGACTTGGTACGAGAAATTGCCAAAAAAAGCGAACTTGAGATACCAAAAGTTTTGATTGACGATCAAGTTGAGCGCATGGAACAAGAAGAGCGCCAAAACCTTGTGTACCGTGGTCAAACATGGGAAGAACACCTAAAAGACGAAGGCGTAAGCGAGCAGCAGCACAAAGAGCAAAAACGTCCAGAAGCCGAAGAGCGTGTAAAAATCAGCCTGGTTCTGGCAGAAGTTGCCGACAACGAAGGTCTGCAAGTAACTGGCGAAGAGCTAGACGTGCGAATGCAACTTTTGCGTGGACAATACCAAGACCCCGCCATGCAAGCAGAGCTAAATAAACCACAAGCCAGAAGCGATATAGCTTCACGTATTTTGACCGAAAAAACACTCGAAAAACTTGTTGGTTACGCGACCAAATAACATATGGTCGAACGACGCGAAGACATTTCGGGGCTAGTTATTCCAATGGTTCCAAGTGAATTGGAGTCCAGCCCGCCGTCAGAACCTGCACCAGCGGACGACTGCGAAAGGGTTCGAGGTGTGCTGCGAAAGTTGCTGACTAGTCAGGCAACCAACGAAGAGGTTTTAGAGACCATACGGCAGTCAATGTTGCGTAGTAATGGACAAAGTGATATATAAAGTTTAGCTAATTCTAAAAGGTAGGTTCATGGCAAACTTTGAGTCGTCGGATGCCGACAGGGTGTTTAATGAGGCTTTGTGGATTGTGCAGGCAGAGCAGAATCAAATAAGCGCCCACAATAGCATTACCACGGCCGCAATTCTGGGAGGCGCGGGCGTGGCTAATACTGTAATTTCGCTGGCTGTTGGAGGCGATTTTGAAGTTACATCTTTTGCTGACTTTATTCGCGAGTCCACGCACATGATGCTTGGAATCACGGGTTTAGGAATGATTGGTCTTGCGGGCATGCACCTTGTTAACGCAGTCAATTTAAAGGTGAGACAAAACGGACATATTCAATAGTTGCGGCATATTGACAAGTGTGGTATAACATATCAAATGATAAAAAGAGTTGGATTTAAATTAATGGGGCATAGCCCCGAGCAGTCTCCTGTGCAGTTGGCTAAGCTTGACAAAGCTTTGGCAAAAGCCAAAAAGCCACTGTCACTTTTTGGTGTGTACGAGGGGTCTAGCCCAACTGTACAAAATTTATTGGGTTTGAGCGGGCTGTTAGCCCCTAGTGACGAAGTAACCGTAAGTGTTGTTGGTCTTAGTCAGGCTGGCAGCGTGCGTCCTTTTTACCCAGAACACCAAGGTTCATTTAGTTATTTTCGCCAGGTTGATGGGGAAACTATATGCCGCCTGGGCAATACCTTCCAGAGGCGTATTGGTCACGAAATTGTTGCAAACGAGGTTGTTAGAATTGATGGCGACGCCAAACGCGCTTTTGAAGCCAAATCTAATTTACCTAGCTTGGGCTTTTTGTTCGAAGTCAACCCGGTAGATTTTGACACCCAATCATTGTGTGAAATGGCTGAACCGTATTTGCAATCCGACAATCCTGATCGCGCAACCGCCGCACGAGTTTTGGTAGGTAGCGTGATTAACGGGCAAGAAGAACTATTCAGCGCCCGAGCCCGCGTAGAGTCTTGGTACCAAGAGAACGTAGCATCCTAATTAGCACTCTTGACCTTTGAGTGCTAATTTTTTATACTTAAAATTACGTAACAAGGGGCAAAAGTATATGTTAATTCCAACGGTTATTGAAACAGACGGACGCATAGAGCGTGCCTATGACATTTATTCACGGCTTTTAAAAGATCGTATTATTTTTTTGGGTGACCAGGTTGACCAACATTCGGCAAATTTGATCGTTGCCCAGCTATTATTTTTGCAGTCAGAAGACGCCAAAAAAGATATATTTTTGTATATCAACAGTCCCGGTGGCAGCGTATATGACGCCATGGCTATTTATGACACCATGCAACACGTTAAAAACGACATACAAACCGTTGGTATAGGCGTACAAGCCAGCGCCGCGGCGTTTTTATTGAGTAGCGGTACAAAAGGCAAGCGTTTTTTGCTGCCTCATTCAACAGTTATGATTCACCAACCGTCATCTGGAACTCGTGGCAAAGTTACTGACCAAGAAATAGACCTGCGAGAAAGCCTGCGCGTAAAGAAACTGCTAGAAGAAATAATGGCAAAAAACACCGGTCAAAAGCTGGCAACAATTCATGCTGACATGGAGCGTGATAAGTGGCTAACCGCTGAAGAAGCCCAAAAATACGGCATTGTCGACAAAATCATCACCTCCGCCCCTGAGTCCTAAACTATTTGCACAAAAAACAACTCGTCTGATGTCAAAATCTTGAAAGACTTGAAATGTATTAAGGTTTAAAACCGTTCATGCTTGCCATTGGCAAGACATTCATATTTACTGGCTATATGTCGGACTCGGGTGCAGAATTTGATTTAAGTTTTTTTGAAAACACTGAAATAAAGTTCA
>JBAZTR010000008.1:0-3391 GCA_041661745.1 Patescibacteria group bacterium | reverse complement strand
CCAAAGTTATTTCTCGTTGGACTGTCGTTCCAGTTTTTAAAATGCTTCAGGACGAAGTGGAAAAATTGGCGCACGCCGAAAATGAACTGGAGAAAAGAGTTATTGGTCAAAAAGATGCGATTAAAACTATTGCTAATGCCCTGCGCCGTTCGCGAGCGGGAATTTCTGAAGAAAAAAAACCGATTGGCTCTTTCATTTTTGTCGGGCCGACTGGTGTTGGTAAGACAGAACTTTCAAAAGCTTTGGCTGAATTTATGTTTAATGACGAGAACGCGCTTGTTAGAGTGGACATGTCAGAATATATGGAAAAACATTCTGTGGCGCGGCTTGTCGGCTCCCCTCCCGGATATGTCGGCTATGATGAAGGCGGACAATTAACTGAAGCTATTCGCCGCCGGCCGTATTCTGTTGTGCTTTTTGATGAAATTGAAAAAGCCCACCCTGAAGTCTTTAATATTTTGCTCCAGATTTTAGATGACGGACGTTTGACCGATGGACGAGGCCGTACCGTGAATTTTAAAAACACCATTATCATTATGACTTCAAACTTGGGAAATCAAGTTATTCGAGATTTTTCCATTGGTTTTCAGGATGGAGAAAATAAGGAAGTGAGCCGCGACAATGAAATGCGCAGTAAGATTATGGAAATTTTGCGTGAGACATTTAAACTGGAATTTTTAAACCGTATTGATGAAACTGTAATTTTTAAGAGTTTGGGCAAATCAGAAATAGGAAAAATTATTGAGTTGCAATTGGCTCTGGTGCAAAAACGGCTTGATGCCAAAAAAATAAAATTAGATATTTCTGAGCCGGTCAAAAAAATGCTCGCGGAAAAAGGTTTTGATCCGATTTTTGGAGCACGTCCATTGAAACGTGTTATACAAAATCAGATTTTGGATGAATTAGCGCTGCAAATTATTGAGGGAAAAATAAAAGACGGAGATAAAGTGGTGATTGGGTTAGATAAAGATAAAAAGATTACTTTCGCGGTGAAATAAAAAATATTTCAAAAATCACGGCCGAAAAAGCCGTGGTTTTTTATTGTAAAAAAAGACCCGACTCGGAAGAGGTTGTCAGTCTCCTCACGAGTCGGGGTGACTCCGGTCAGGGAGTCAACATGTTCCGAACGGATCGCGTTCGCGCCGTCGGCCGGAACCCTCGGTCATCTCGTCGTTGCTCCAGGCGCCACTCTGCGCGTCATTCCGCGGTGCACCACGGACGACGAAGATCGCGAGCGGCGACGGGGACGAAAAGAGCCGCGCCAGGTTCTGCACAACGAAGTGCGCGAACAGTCCAGCACTTGGCATGCCAGACCTCCTCCTTCTCTTTCTCCTCGGATTGAAGGTTGCGGTTCGCCATTCTTCGTTTCGCCCGGGTTGTTCAACGCGACGGTTGACGTTGCCCGGGCTTATCAAGCGAGCGAGCACTCTCCCCTTTTCACCAGAGCGAAGACCGTGCTGAGTGTGCCTCGGGTTCCACCAGCCGCTCGTGGCTGGTTCCCGCGCGCACCAGAGGCGTCGGAAAAGATGTCAAGCGGCGACGTTCGCCTTCCTGCTTCTTCGAGCCAGTGCATGAACCGGTAGTAGTAGATGAGAACGGCCAACGGGGGCCAGAGAACGGCCACGAGGATCATCAGAGCCCATTCGAAGCCGTCTTCAGGGATGTCGCCGCCGCAAACAAACCAGATGACGGGCACCAGAAGAGCTCCGATGGCCCATACCCAGATGAGCACAGTCAACATTTCCCTACCTCCTTTTCTGATATACAGGTTACGGAATATGTGATTTTTTGTCAAGAGAATAAAAAAAGCCGACCCAAAGGTTTGGCAACCTAGTGGGTCGGCAAAAGTGGCAGGAGATTCACTCTCGGTGCGGCTGACGTCAGGTTGACGCTCGCCACAGGCAGGTGTGTGAATCACCGAGAGCGGAAGGCACGCCGCCGGCAGGTCAGCTCGACGTGGACGTGAACTTCATGTAATTTCCGGACACGGACAGCTTCCTCATTTTCGTCTCTTTCCTCCTTCCTTGCTCGGGAGGCGAAGGGAACCAACCTCACTCGCCTCATCAGGATGGCTTTATATTAGCAGAGATTGTATTTATTGTCAAGGGGAAGTGTGCTATAATATTTATATAACTTATGAAACAAAATAAACCAAAAATTATGCGTATTTTGGCAATATTTATATTAAGCCAGCTTTTGTTTGTTAATTTTGCCCTTGCTGAATTCAATCCGAATTACATTATTTCTGACCAAGAATTGACTGATTATAATTCAATGTCTCTAACACAAGTTCAAAGATTTTTGGAAGATAAGGGCAGCACCCTCTCCAACTACGCAACGATTGATACGGACGGTCTTGGTCGAACCGCTTCGGAAATTATTTGGCGCGTGGCCCAGGCTTACAAAATTAGCCCTAAGGTTTTGCTTGTAACTTTACAAAAAGAACAAAGTTTAATTACTGATACCGCGGTAGAACAAAAACAGTTGGATTGGGCAACAGGTTACGGCGTTTGCGACTCTTGCGCGCTCTCTGATCCCACAATTCAAAAATACAAAGGGTTTGCTACTCAAGTTGATTACGCCGCCGGTTGGAAGAGATGGTTTTTGGATAATGCCTTAACACTTTCCTGGGTAAAACTTCCCGGCGTGACTTATTTGATTGATGCCTATCAAGTTACGCCAAACAATCTGGCAACCGCGGCTTTTTATACTTACACGCCGCACTACAACGGAAATTATAATTTTTGGAAATTATGGCAAGATTGGTTCGGAAAATTTTTTCCTGATGGAACAGTTTTGAAAGAAGCTGACGGCACAAATATTTGGTTGCTCCAGAGAGGGCTGAAACGTCAATTTTCAAGTTACTCAGCTTTTATTTCCCGCTATTCTCCGGAAAAATTGATTACTGTATCAAAAAGTGAATTGGAAAATTACGAAACCGGCACGCCAATAAAATTTCCTGATTATTCCCTCCTCCGCTCTCCTGCCGGCACAGTTTATCTTTTAGTTGGAGATACTCGTCGCGGTTTTGCTTCAAACGATGTTTTCCGAACAATTGGATTTAATCCGGATGAAGTTATGGATGCGACCTGGGAAGATTTGAACACTTATATTGAAAACGACCCCATTACTATGCAAAGTGTTTATCCGACGGGCGTGCTTTTGCAAGATAAAACTTCGGGTGGAGTTTATTACGTGGAAAATGGAATTAAAAAACCTCTTTGGGCAAAACAATTTTTAACATTGTATTTCGCGAATAAAAAAATCACTGTTGTCTCTTCCGATGAATTAAAAAAATATCCGACTGGCGAACCAATCAGATTTAAAGATGGCGAGCTGGTTCTTGGAGAAAGCGCCCCAACGGTTTACTTTATTTCAAATGGCGAGCGCC
>JBAZTR010000007.1:0-3858 GCA_041661745.1 Patescibacteria group bacterium | reverse complement strand
AACCAACAATTCGACTGTTGACAGTTTTTCTGCGGGATTCAGCCGCTCGCCATTTGACATAATTTGTATATTATATCATGTTTGTAGATTATTGCTAATTATTTGGCTTGACTTACTCGTAGGTAGACGAATATTATGCCAAAAATCATTAGCAATATAAAAAATATCAACATGGGTATAAAGCCCTCTTGGCTAGACTGTTTTGTTTTAAACAGTTTCATCTTATGGCTGATTATTTATCAAATGTGGTGTTTTGACAAGTAGATTTAATTAACTCTTAAACAAACCACGCTTGTCGTTGTTCTTGAACTCTTCTAGGAGTTCTTGCTGGCGTTTTGACAGCTTGCTGGGGGTTTCTACGACCAAGGTTACTATGTGTGCGCCACGGGTATTGCTTTTTAGGTGCGGAACGCCGTGGTTGGATAGTTTAAAGTCCGTACCGCTTTGCGTACCGGCGGGAACTTTCATTTTTATGGGTCCGTCTACCGTTTCTACTTCTATTTCGGTGCCCAGAGCCGCATCTACCATGCTGATTGTTTCTTCGCTTAGTATTAGGTCACCTTCGCGAGTGAATTTTTTGTGCGGTCTTACGCGCACACCTACATATAAGTCGCCTTTTGGTCCGTTGGCAATAGCTTCACCGTGTTCACGTAGTCTTATAACCGCTCCGTCATCTACGCCGGCGGGGATTTTTAGGCTGACTTCTTGGTTTTTGCGCTGCGTGCCTTTACCCTGACAAACGCTGCAGACTTTTTCTGGAACCTTGCCAGAACCAGAGCATTTTGGGCAAATGGTCGCCTGCTGTATGTTGCCAAAAACAGTGCGAACCACCCTGTTGACCTGTCCTGCTCCTTTGCATTCATCACACGTTTTTAGCTCGTATCCCGGCTCGGCAGTTGTGCCTTTGCAGTGTTCGCAAACGCTTTCAAGTCGTAAATTTATATCTGCTCTAGTGCCAAACACCGCTTCTTCAAAAGTTATCGTTACGTCAGTTTCTACGTCACGCCCACGACTTTGTCGCTGGGATCGTTGTCCGCCGCCACCTCCAAAAAAGCTACTAAAAATATCGCCCAAACCCAAATCACCAAAATCAAAATTGATGTTTTGCCCCTGCCCACCAAAGCCTTCAAAACCACCGTACGACGGATCACCGCCCACGCCCGCATGACCAAACTGGTCGTATCGTTGGCGTTTTTTGTCATCTTTTAGTACTTCGTAAGCTTCGTTGATTTCTTTAAATTTGGCTTCTTCTCCGCCTTTGTCTGGGTGGTGTTCTATGGCAGCTTTACGGAAAGCCTTTTTGATTTCGTCGGCGCTAGCGTTTTTGCCAACTCCCAAAACTTCGTAATAATCCCGCTTAGCCAAAGTAGTAATCCTTGAAATTAATTAGAAATAGCATAAACATAACCGTGTAAACCGCCGCAAGCACGTTTAGATGGTTCTTTGTGCCAAACTGATAAATAGCTTGCTGCCAACGCTTTTTGCGCTTGCTCTCCTGCAGATAGTACAAGGCTCCGTACCAAAAAAGTGGCACGCTGGCTGCCCATATAAAAATACAAAACAGGCACACCTTGCCAATCACATACAGGAGCTAAAATGAATCAAAATAGTGCTGAGTGCCATTACAAAACGACGAAAAAGTAGCGTTGGTTTGCTGCCTGAAAGCAAAAATACGCCGGCGGCAAACAATATAGCAAAAACTACCATGCCAATAAACGCGTTAGGAAAACCAAACAGCGCGGACAAGCGGTGGTCAAGCACCGAGCCACAATCAATAACTGGGTTTAGGTTGCAACTTAGGCTAAACGAATCAGTTTTGAGCATGTGAACGCGTTCGACTGCCTGCCAGAAAGAGGCAATCAATCCAACCAAACTGCCGCCCGTCAAAATTTTTGGATACCAATTTTTCATTGCACCCCCCTAGCTTGGAGCTTATTTTTTATCATTGTCGGCGCTTTCGCCAGGTT
This sequence comes from Patescibacteria group bacterium, assembly GCA_041661745.1. Lineage (GTDB taxonomy): Bacteria > Patescibacteriota > Patescibacteriia > UBA9934 > GWF2-40-263 > UBA12403. The sequence continues at coordinate 1,891 of JBAZTR010000007.1, read as the reverse complement.
CTAGATTTTCTTTCATCCATTTTGCAGCCAGTTTGGAAACTTTGGCAATTGGAATTGCTTCTAGTGCAAAAACTTCGTAGCTATGTATTTTGGCAACTGCTTTTTCTACTTCATCAAACAGGTCTAGCGCGCTTTCCATAACAAGTAACGTTTCTTGGTTGTGCTCGACCTTGGTTTTCCAAACGTAGTTTGAGTCCACCGATGTTTGTTTGGCACATACTATTAGGCGGTTTTCTAGTAGCGCATCGACTATCCTAGAGGCTTGAACCGTGTTTTCGCACGTTAGGTATAGGTAGCAGTACTCACGGTTTATCATATCTTGCTCCCGCTTTATTTATCCTCTTCTGAGTCTACCACTTCACCCTCGACTGGCTCATCTTTGTCGTCGCCTTCAGCTTTTGGCTTTTCGCTTTCGGCTGAATCCGCCTCGGCGGATTCATACATTTTGGCACCAATAGGCATGATCTTGTCGTTTAACTCTTTGGCGGCGGCTTCTAAAGCGTCTTTGTCTGCTTTGTCGTCAGCAACCACTTGTTTAGCGGCTTCTATGGCTTCATCTAGTGTTTTTTTATCTTCATCACTGATTTTGTCACTGTTATCGCTTTTGAGTTTTTCCGCCTGGTAGACCGAACTGTCTAACACGTTTCGAGCGTCGATTGCTTCACGCTTTTTCTTGTCTTCTTCGGCATGTGCTTCGGCATCTTTTGCCATTTTTTCGACTTCGGTTTTGTCTAGGTTACCACTGTTTTGAATAGTGATTGACTGTTCTTTGCCAGAACCTTTGTCTTTGGCGGTGACGTTCAAAATACCGTTAGCGTCAATGTTAAACGTTACCTCAATCTGTGGGATTCCGCGCGGTGCTGGTGGAATACCGTCAAGTACAAAACGACCAAGTGACTTGTTGTCGGTCACCATTTCGCGCTCGCCTTGAACCACGTGAATTTCTACTTGCGGTTGGTTGTCGGCAGCCGTACTAAAGACTTCACTTTTGCTTGATGGAATGGTGGTATTGCGCTCTATCAGCTTGGTTGCCACACCACCAAGGGTTTCAATACCCAGGCTAAGAGGCGTTACGTCTAGCAACAATACGTCTTTTACATCACCCTGCAGCACGCCGCCCTGGATAGCAGCGCCAATTGCTACAACTTCGTCGGGGTTTACGCCTTTCATAGGATCTTTGCCAAATATTTTTTTAACCTTTTCTTGCACGGCTGGCATACGAGTCATACCACCAACCAGCACAATGGCGTCTATGTCGCTGGCTTTTAGACCGGCATCTTTTAGGGCTTTTTCGCAGGGGTCGGCGGTCTTGTCAATAAGCTCACCAACCAATTGCTCTAGTTTGGCGCGGGTTAATTTGGTTTCAAAGTGCTTTGGACCGTCAGCGTCGGCAGTTAGGAATGGTAGGTTTACGTTTACTTCGTTGGTAGTAGACAGTTCTATTTTGGCTTTTTCGGCTTCATCGCGCAGGCGCTGCATGGCAGCTTTGTCGTCAACTACCGAAACGCCGTGTTCTTTTTTGAACTCATCGGCAAAGTAGTTAACCAAAACACGGTCAAAGTCGGCACCGCCCAAGTGTGTGTCACCATTGGTAGATTTAACTTCAAACACTCCGTCGCCAAGCTCCAAAATAGATACGTCAAACGTGCCGCCACCTAGGTCGTAAACGGCAATTTTTTCGTCTTTTTTGTCGGCTTTGTCTAGACCATAAGCCAAAGCGGCGGCAGTTGGTTCGTTAATAATGCGCTTTACTTCCAGTCCGGCAATTTTACCGGCGTCTTTGGTAGCGTGGCGCTGTGAATCGTCAAAATATGCTGGCACGGTAATAACCGCTTCGGTTACTGGTTCGCCCAAGAAAGCTTCGGCGTCTGCTTTGAGCTTGCTCAAAATC
>JBAZTR010000006.1:0-4206 GCA_041661745.1 Patescibacteria group bacterium | reverse complement strand
GCCCCTTTAACCAGCCCGGCGATATCAACAAATTCAATCACGGTCGGAACGATTTTAGCTGAATCATAAAAATCATTCAATTTTTCCAAACGAAAATCAGGCACAGCGACCGTACCGACATTTGGCTCAATAGTGCAAAACGGATAATTGGCAATGTCGACCTGTTTTCTGGTCAACGCTTTAAAAAGAGTCGACTTCCCCACATTCGGCAGACCGACAATTCCCACTTTAAAAGACATATTTCTAAAATTATTTATTTTTTCTAAATTAACAACTAATCAAAACTCCCGCCGGAATTTCTGGTGGACCTAGAGGGAATCGCACCCTCGACTCCTCCATGCCATGGAGGCGTTTTACTACTATACTATAGGCCCAAAACCAGGAATCCAGGCGGGAGATTGTTTTAAGGATACAACAGGTTATATTTTTGTCAACCGCTTTTACTCGGCCGGAACTGCTTCAGGAATCGGGTTCGGCAGGACCGCCGATTCTCCGGCTGATGGATTTTTTAAAGATTCAATTTTTTGTTTAACGGTTTCGTTGTCCGGGTTGGTCTTTAAAATTTCTTCCAATTGGATAAGAGCTAAATCTTTTTTACCCTGTTCCTCGTAAAGCGCTGCCAAATACCAGCGAGCATTGGCAAAAGCCGGCGCGAGCTTAACTGCCCGTTCCAATTCAGTTACCGCTTTATCCAATTCTTGATTTTGCGCATAGAGTAAACCAAGCTGGAACGCCACACCAATATCATTCGGCAAATCGGCTTTAATCTCTTCCAGTTTACTAATCGCCTCTTTGACCTTACCCTGACGCCCATAGACTAACGCTAATTCAAAATGAGCTGGCGCATAATCCATTTTGGTTTGAATAGCTTTGTTAAACTGCTCTTCGGCTTTGGCTAAATTTTCCTTAACTTTTACCTCGGCATCAGCTTTTACTTTATCATCTTTTGACTGGAGGCTCGGCGCGAGTAAATCAGCCATGCTCGCATAAGTTTTTCCTAATTCAGTATAGAAAGATGGATTAGCTGGTTCTAACTCAATCGCTTTTTGCCAAGAACTCACGGCCCATTCATCCGCTCCGGGAATGATAGCCATAATTGTCTGATAAATTGAGGCCAAGACCGCCCAGTTGGTTGAATTTTTCGGAGAAACTTCAGTCGCGCGTTTTGCCACATTAATATCTGCTGTCACGAGCTCTTGAATTTTTTTAGCACCCTCTTCGGTCGGCTCGTCTATCAAACTCTGATTAATCTGGGCTTGTAAACTTTGCGCTAAATTCCTGAGATAAACATCATTGCGCTGATTTAGAGAAGCAGCCTGGTCCAAAAGATCGGTTGCTTTGCTTAAATCTTCTCCTTTATTAAATGATTCTATGGCTTTTACAAATCTCGCGTCAGCCGCATAACGTTCGCCGACAAGATAAAACGATGAAACCGCGAGAATCAAACCAAGCGCCAGAAAAAAAGATAATACCAAGGAGATGCGCGGCGCGCTGCCCAAGGAAATTTCCCAAAATTTATGGGAAGTCATTACTACCAAAATCGCCGTTAAAATCCAGAAAGAAAATTCCAGAGTTAAATTAGAAGAATAAAGAAATTTTCCTAAAAGTAAGGCAAACCAGGCGGCGCCAACAGCCAACTGATTCAACCACAATGCTCCGGATTTTTCCTTAATCAAATTTGAAACAAGCAAGACGGCCAAAAAAACTACTATAAATAACCATGAAATAATTCCGAAAAGTCCGGTAGTTGTAAGCATGGTCAAAACTCTTGAAGCCGAGCGATCAAATTTAACATCCCAAAGCTGAGTTTCATTCACCCCGGCCGGCTTGTATTTCGCGTAGTCGAAAACAAACGTACTCGGCCCAGAACCCAAAAGCGGCGCTTCCTGCAGGGTCTGCCTGGCAATCCCGTTCGACGCGGAAAAAGACGGCATAATTTCTGCCGGCAACCGCGAGGCAATCGGTGTATTGATGAAAAATAGCAAAACCGCTACAACAAAAGCTGCCATGGGCAAGGCCAGCCATCCTAAATTTTTAACTTCATGAGCTCTGATTACCACAAAAGCTAAAACAAACGCAACGGCCGGAATAAAGACTGTCCAAACGGTCCAATTATCAATTGTCGCCATAACAAGAATCATCATTGCGGCAATAACTGACATTACAATCTTCAAAATTAAATTCTTTTTACTGGCTCTGCCTTTTTCCGCTTCATCTCCTAAAAATAACGGGCAGAGTAAAACAAACGCGGCTCCGAGAAAAATTCCTAAACTATTCAAAGTTCCAATTGGATTTAGAGCCTGGCTGGGAACCATCTGAGTGGGCATTGCTCCTAAAAAAGTAAGGGCTGTCCAAACAGTCACAAGTCCCGCACCCAAAAGATATGAGTAAAGTAAATTTTTTACCGCTTTTATGTCGCGGAAATTATTAATGATCACAAAGTACAAAACAACAAAACAAAGAACCGTGACGAGGCCCTCTTTTTCTAACCCCGAAGAGCCGACAAAACTTTTAATTTTATCCAAGGAAAAAATTGTCGCCAGAGTATAAATCGCGACATACAATAAAACAAGAACATTCAAAAAACTGCGGCGTAAAACAACTTGCCGCGAAGCAACCATTTTTCCGAGCCAAGCAAGGCCGGCCAAAAGTGTCAGAATAACCAACAAATTTTGTTTGTTAAAATCCAGAGTTTCAAATGTCCACGGTAGAAAAAAGACCGGCAAAACAAAAACCGAGAGCGAGAGACAAATTTTTAGCAATTTGTCACAAATGTGCGCGATTGTGTTCATAGTTAAATTTTACTTTTCCCAAAAGACTCACTTCTAGGATTAAGTGTTAAATTAATTAAGTAATTATAGCACAAAAATCAAGTCAAGAAAAATTCTACAAATAAAAACACCGGCACCTGACAGAGTCGTTCTTCACGATCTCTGCCAGATGCCGGTTCGACCAAGCTACGGCCTGGCGGTCAGAACCGCCTCAGTCCGTAGCCGCTACGGTTCGCAGACGCAGATCCGCTGCTCGTAGGCTGCCCTCGCGCTGCAATCCTGGGCGTAGCCGTAGTCTCCTGCGCCCGCACACCCCTCAAAACCGGAGTTGTCGTGGCCAAGAGGGCAACGGTAGACGCAGCCCTCGGATGTCCCCGTGAGCGTGATCAGCGCCGGCGTAGGACCCCCCTGAGGATTGTTCCGGGGGTCGTCGCCTACGTGGGAGGGGAAGAAGTGCAGGCAGATTGAGTTGGAAGAGTTGTCGTTCCAGTTGTCGGTTCTGCAGCTCAACCCGTAACCGGAACATACCGACGTGCAGCTCACGTTTTCGGTAGATGCCGCAAACCAACAACCGCTTCCGCTTCCCCCACTGTCGAGGTTCAGCGCCGCCCAGTACCCGCCATACGAGGAACACCTTGTCGCGTCCCAAGTCGGCGTTCCGGGGACGCACATTCCGGACGAGTTGCAGGTCTCGGTACCGGAACAGGAACCGCAATTCAGCGTTCCGCAGACCGGATCGAGCCCACATTCTCGGCCGGTGCAGCTCGGAACGCAGCCCTCGCACATACCCGTGGCAATGTTGCAGGTCTCGGTACCGGAACAGGAACCGCAATTCAGCGTTCCGCAGACCGGATCCCAGCCGCACTCGCGGCCCGAACAGTTGGAGACGCAATCCAACACGCAGACGCCCGATGCGTTGCACTCCTCACTGCCCGAACAAGTCCCGCAGGAAACTCTACAGATCGGATCAGGCCCGCACTCGCGGCCGGCGCAGTCGCGATCTGCCGGACAGTCCAGAGAGGAATCACATGTTCCGCTGGCGGTGCACGTGTCGCCGACAGGGCATGTTCCGCACAGCGCCCCGCATTCGGGGTCAGGCCCGCACTCGCGGCCGGCGCAGTTGGGCGTGCAGTCGCAGTTCTCACAAGTACCCCAGGCGAGACCAGTGGACTCGCAGGTCTGGGAGCCGATTCGACCGCCGCCGCAGGAGCAATCCTGCGTCGAGCCGGGATCGCAGACCTGGCTCGGCTCGTCGTCGCCACAGGCGGCGTAAGCGAGCATCATGCCCGCCACGAGACAGACCAAAAAGAGCCCCTCGAACCTTCTGTTCCCCTTCTTCATCCTTCTCCTCCTTGTGTCGGCTACCTTAGCCGACAACCTCTGCCGTTATCATATATATTATGACTTAAAAGTCAAGGGGTAATTTTGTTTTGAA
>JBAZTR010000005.1:1918-70171 GCA_041661745.1 Patescibacteria group bacterium | reverse complement strand
CAATTTCCACCCCGGCGCGACCGAGACCGACTGCTCCGACCCGAGCGACTACAACTGCGACGGCTCGACTGGTTGGGCTGACGCAGATAGCGACGGGTCGGCCGCGTGCGAGGACTGCGACGACAACGACGCCAGTGCTTACCCGGGCAACCCCGAGGTCTGCGACTTCATCGACAACGATTGTAACAGTTCGATCGACGAAGGTTTCGATGTCGATGCCGACGGCTGGACCACCTGTGACGGCGACTGTGACGACACGGACGCTGCGGTCAACCCCGACGCCATCGAGGTCTGTGACAGCGTCGACAACGACTGTGACGGCACGACCGACACCGGCAGCCTGGTTGGCGACCCGTGGTATCCGGATGCGGACAGCGATGGCTACGGCGAGGAAACTTCCACGCCCACCTACTCCTGTTCGGCACTGTCCGGCTACTCGCTCGACGCTACCGACTGCGACGACACCGACGCCTTGGCAAACCCCGGCGTCACCGAGATCTACGCCGAATACGGCGATGGGATCGACCAGGACTGCAACGGGGCTGACGACATCTGGTTCGTGACTGATGGGGAAACCTTCTGTGTCACGGCCAACGTCTTCGACGGCTGCTACGCTTCGGGAAACGCCTACCTCTACGGCGATTCACCGTTCGGCGGTTGGACCGGGCGGCTTTCCTCGGCCGGCTACATGACTTTGAGTGCTACGGCCGTCGGCTTCTACTGCTTCGACTTCTACGTGGCCTACGGAGGTACACCGCGCATCTACGAGTTCGTGTTGGTCAGCGACAAGAGCGCGGCCGACACGACCTGCGCCACGAGCGTCAACACCACGTCTTCAAGCGACTGGGTGTACGCTGGCATCGACGCTTACTGTGCCTCGGGTACTGACCCTTACGGATACTGCGACACCGATCGGCACAGTTCCGACTCGACCATCTGCCTGTACGAGGATGGCACGGACGGAACGACTCCGGAATCGTGTCACTGACACGAACCTTTCCCTCGACTGAAGAAGCCGGGGGAATTTTTTATTTATATTATTTGCTTGACATTTTCTCCAAAAAAGGGCACACTGATATGACAAAAAGCGTCCAAAAGGCGTTTTTTGTATAAAGGTCGACCTTTCCAACTAATTAACGAAAACGTTTGTCATATGATCCTATTTTTCATTGGCATTGCTGAAATGATTATTGTGTCAATCTGGACACACATGGTCTCCGAGACCAGGGTCGTGGCAAGCGGTATCGTAACTATCGTGAACATCTTTATTTGGTACTATGTGTTGCAAACAGTCGTTGAGGACATTCAAAACATCGGTTATGTTGCCCTCTACGCCGTTGGTTGCGCCATTGGTACCATGCTCACGACAGCCTACTTCCGCTACCAGAGCGACCGTTCGACAAAATAAAAAGTCGATGGATCAGCTCAAAACATATGTCTGAAGAAGACCCTCCTCTTCCTAGTTCGCTAGGGTTTGCAGGAACATAAACCACTCAGTCGAAAACGATTGGGTGGTTTTGTTTTCCCTTGAATAAAAAATCGATTTTTGTTATATTATTCCTCGCATAGGGGTGTCGTTCAATGGTAGGACGGAGGTCTCCAAAACCTCTGACGTAGGTTCGATTCCTACCACCCCTGCCAAATATTAACTTATGCAAAATAAACTAATAGCTGTTTTTCTATTATCGATATCACTCGTCTTATCCGGTGCTGGATGTACAAGCTCTCCAAGTTCAAGAGTTGATGATCTTGAACAAGAGAAAGCTGCTAACTTAGAGAGCTCCGGATACAATGAATGTGTAGCAAGAATAGAGGCGAGGACCGCCGCTCACACTCAGTGTGTTAAAGATAAGATTGTGGCTGATGGATATACAGACGGTTTAGATTGTATTGGCAGCTATGAGAATCCTATTTGTCAGGACACGACAAGATACAATACAGAAGTCAATGCAAGCAACGATTGCTATGACGAGGTGGACGATTCGACAACAGATTTAACATTGGCAGATTGTCTTAAGCTACTTGAAGAATAATAGACAATCATCCTCGACAAAACCTCCAGAAAATGGAGGTTTTATTTAGTCCATTATATCCCGTTTAAAAAATCTCTATACACAACGTCTTCTCCAGAAACTTTTTTCAGTCTTATATCTTCTCTCACCTCAATTATCTTACGTAAAATGTTTTTGATTTTATAGCGAGTTGCTACATCCCTCGCTTTATTTAGATAATAGTTTGCTAAACGAAATTTCCAGAATCCTCTGTAAGCTAGGGCGAGATTAAAATAACAATAAGCGAATCCTGTTTCATCACCTCCTTCGTATAGTTTTTGCGCAGCTAATATATAGAGTTTCTTTATTTCATTCAATTGTTTTTTTATCTCCGAACGGTGTCTGTGACTCATTGCCCATCGTCGCCATTTAAGCATCAATTTATTTGGTTTTTGGTGAACAAGAAAGAAGGCGTCCAGTATCTGATTACGGGCCTGTGCCTCTTCAAAAATAATTTGATATTGGACATCGGGATTTCTCGAGGCAAGTTGACGAGCTTTACCAAGTAATACATCTGCTTCTTTAGTGATGGTTTCCAAACCAACTTCTAGTCTCTTGTATTCGTCTCTTTCTCGTTCGGTAGCAAATTCAAACCATTCTGTATGAAGTTTGATACTTTTCATGCGATGGATGACCATTGGCTGTTTCTGTAATAATGTCACCGCCTTTTTACTACAAAAAAACGCTTGAGCATCTGACAGATTGAATTTCTCTGCTAGTATGAAGCCTTCAGCTGTTATCTCTAAGATCAGACCATGATCATCTACCTGATTTAAGCATGGAATTAAGGCTAAGTCGACATCTACTTTCAGTCGATCATCGTGTGTTGTTTCGCGCAATTCTAGAAGCATCTTTCGAGCCTTTTCTATTCCGCCTTTATTAAAAGCATCGTGAGCTTTCTTTAATTTGCGGCTATCTTTTCTCATATCGTTGTTTAATCCAGTTCCGCAACAAAGCGAGGCGGAACCTGATGATCTTGAACAAAAAGAATGGGTCTGCTGGATACTTACTGAACCAATAAAGCTCTGGCTTTTTTGAAGCAGACACAAACCAATCTACGGCGTGACCCTGTATCCATCGATTCATTTCGCTAACCCAACCATTGTTGAGACGAACATACCCTCTGTAGTTTTGCCAAGTGAATGTCACGAGAGTTGAAGGCGATGCAGCAAAATATACCTCAATATGTTTCTGGCCAAGACCGGGTCCATAGAATCGTTGCCATTGAAGATCTGGGTTGCGCATGAATACTGGGTTGTCTGTGGTAATGAAGCGTTTCCCAGTAAAGGGAGCACATCCGAAGGCAACATTCATTTGGTATAACACTTTTGCGATCTCTGGAATTAGCTTAATAATGCTAATCGTGTGCCAATTTCGCGTTTTATCAGCCAACTTCGACTCAGTATCGTGTGTGGCGGCCATCTGCCTACCCATAGCGGCAACCTGATTCGTAAATTGAATAAATGAATCTCGGACGTGCGGGGTGCGCAGCAATTGCGCGGCGACAAAGGTACAAAGAAGCTTATGTTCCTCTTCATTTAGCGGCTCTCGACTTTCAATTTTTTGGATGACGGGAGGATACTTCGCGTCAATGCTTTTTGCGTAGGCCTCCTCAACTTCATAATGTTTGTCACCGTTCGGAGTTTCCAAGGTGTACAAGTGTTCCTCGTAAAAGATGGTTCTGGTCGGAACCAAATTTGGGGAACGAAAAGCCCTGTCCTTCTTGAAAAGCCAAACAAATGGCTTTTCAATAGTCGTGGCAGGATCTCGGAAGTATCGCAAATAGCTCTGGGGAACCCAATGCTGTTTTTTTGGCTTATTTTCATCTTTCATATTGAAACTACAAAAATATTACCACCTCTCGATATAGTCTCAAAGTCTAGTCTTAGATTGTTATAGCATGTGTACCTTTATTAACTATAAGTGTTCTAACATCCATAACGAACCCCTGCCAAAAAATCACCAGATTATCTGGCGATTTTTTTGAAGCTATGATACAACCTTAAAGTATGAAAAATATTATCTTTATCATAATCGGAGTAATAATCGGGGTCGGAGCTCTTTTCTTTTTCGGGCCGACTACTCAGCAGGAAGAACAAACTCAGCTTACTGGTCCAATTAGTTATAATTGCGAATTGAGCGGCGGAGCCTTCACTAATGGCGAATGTGTGTGTCCAATCGCCTCGTTTCAGACACAGGACGAAATGTACGACAAGGAAACTGGTTTTTGCCAGTCAGATGTCGGCGGTCCGGCTGGTGATGCTTTCAATGCTTCGATTGGTTTGCCATGGGGAGAATATTCTTATTGGAATCAAATTATCGTAAAACTTTGTGAAGAAAGTGATGGAGAAATTTCCGGCATAGCCTGTATTTGTCCTTTGGAAAAGACTTACGATAAAACCACGGGGCAGTGTCGATAAATGGGGCGTGTAGTGAAAATTAGTTCTAAAATTCTTTTAAAAAATATGAAATACTCATTTTACTGCCTCGTCTCTATTCTCTTTCTTTTGGGAGCAGGATGCACGACTGTTGATCAAACAACAGGGACGGATTTTCCATCAATCTCTGACGTGTCTGGACCAAACGAACCGGGTTTGGATACAACAACTATTTTCGGCACGATTGGATCAGGAAGATTTGCCGGGACAGAGATGGCCTGTGAATTTGCTGAAAACGCAAAGGTCGAGGACCGTATCACTTGCAATAGTGGAAGCGTAAATCTTTCGGTTCTCACGGATGACGGAACAGTGATTTGGTTAAAGGGATATGTTTGTAACGCGAAGGAAATTTATATTAAAGAAATCGACGGTTTCAGTGTTGATTACGAAACAAGCGAATGCACCTCTGGCCTTGTTCCGGGAAATGGATATTCTCTTGAAGGAATTTTGGAGCAAAAAGAAGATCAATGGTACAACGGGAAACAACAAGATGAGTTTTGGTTCACGGTTTCTAGCTTTGAGCAAGAATTATAAAATCATTGTGCCGCTTTTATTAATAACAAACAAAAAACGACCAAGTAATGCTTGGCCGTTTTTATTATACCTATCTAACTTTAATTAAAATCCAACCAGCTTTGTTGCTCGGTGAAGAGAACGGCCTTTTTGCCAGCTTGATAATCGGCAGTATTCAAATCATGAATGGCGTTCATGAAGGTTTTGTAGGGAATGCGTACCCCTTCACCTTCCGAAGTGCCGGGATCGTTTATAATGAAGACGCCGTCTTTGTCATCATAACCGGTCAGGACAATGACGTGATAGTCCGCACTGCTGGCGATGGAGTAGATTGAGGAAAGGGCCGGGGCATACACCGGAACAATGATTGGGTTATTAAGAGCTAACTCAGTTTTTAAATCATCCATAGTCGGGTCGTAAAAAATGTGCGTTTTCCAAGGAAGGTCGAGGGCGGCGATAAGGTCGGCAATTGTTTGCAAAGACTCGTCCTTGCTGATTTTTAGATCTTCGGCCTTAACGGCAAAAATTTCGCGAATGCGTTTTGTTGCTTCTGTTTGTTTTATTTCATCGCCAGCGTAAAAACTGCTGACCATGTAGATCGAGGTTTCCTCGCAGGCGTTCTGCCAGGGTTCAGACCAGTCGCCAGCCGGGGCTTGCGAGGTGAAGGGAACTTCGATTTCTTTTTTTGATGGTAAGGTTAAACCGCAACCGGAGAGGAAAACCGATATACCAATAAGAATGGGCAGGATTAGTTTCATATCTTTTATTATAGCAGACCTTGGGTATCTTTATTGTCATTTATGGTTTTTAATTATGGGCTAGTCAAAAAGTCTTTTTTAAGATAGGCTTTATAAGGACTTTTTTAATAAATATATGAACGAGCAAAACGCAAAAGCAAAACAGCAAAGCCTTACTTCTCGAGCCGAGGATTTTTCTGAGTGGTATCTTGATGTCATTGAAAAGGCCGATTTGGCCGAACATTCGGTGGTAAAGGGTTGTATGGTTATAAAACCATACGGCTATGCCATTTGGGAAAATATCCAAAAAATATTGGATCAAAAGTTTAAAGCCACGGGCCACAAAAATGCTTACTTTCCTTTACTCATACCGAAATCTTTTTTGAATAAAGAAGCCAGCCATGTTAAGGGGTTTGCTAAGGAATGCGCCGTGGTCACTCATTATCGCTTAGTCGATAATCCCGATGGTTCAGGGCTCATGGCCGATCCCAAGTCTAAATTAGAAGAAGAATTGATTATCAGGCCAACTTCGGAAACGATTATTTACGATGCCTACTCGCGCTGGGTTCAGTCTTGGCGTGATTTGCCGATTTTAATTAACCAGTGGGCCAATGTGGTTAGGTGGGAAATGCGAACACGTTTGTTTTTACGCACCACGGAGTTTTTGTGGCAGGAAGGGCATACGGTTCACGAAACCGAAGCCGAGGCCGAGGCCGAAGCCCAAAAAATGCTTGAAGTTTATCGGGATTTTTCCGAAAATTATTTGGCCATGCCGGTAATTGTCGGTCGCAAACCGGAGCACGACAAGTTTCCCGGGGCTTTGCACACTTATTGTATCGAGGCCATGATGCAGGATAAAAAATCTTTGCAAGCTGGAACTTCCCATCATTTGGGACAGAATTTTTCCAAAGCTTTTGATATTGAATTTGTCGACAGAGAAGGAAACAAACAATTTGCCTGGCAAACCAGCTGGGGCGTTAGTACTCGATTAATCGGCGGATTGATTATGACGCACAGTGATGATAAGGGTTTGGTTTTGCCGCCGGAAATCGCCCCAATAAAAATAGTCATTGTCCCCATCTTTAAGACTGAAGAAGAAAAGAAAGCAGTTGTCGAGAAGGTCGAAATGATTCAAAAAGATTTGCTAAGTGCTAATCTTGAAATTGAGGTTGATTATCGCGACAACATTAGCGCCGGATTTAAATTTAATGAATGGGAGAAAAAGGGCGTTCCGTTAAGACTCGAGGTCGGTCCTAAGGATGTGGCGAAGGATCAGGTGGTGTTGGTTCGCCGTGATTCCGGGGAAAAGAAGATTGTTTCCATGACTGATTTAAAGAAAGTTGCGACTGACGAGTTGCTTGATCTTCAAAAAACTTTATTTGCTAAAGCTAAGGAGTTCAGAGAGAAAAATTCTTTTGAAGTCGATGACTACAACAAACTTATAGAAATTTTGAAAGCCGACGGTGGTTATGTTTATAGTCACTGGTGCGGAAATCAAGAATGCGAAGAAAAAATCAACGAAGAAACCAAAGCGGCCATTCGCTGTTTACCTCTTAATCAAAAAGACGAAGCCGGAAAATGTATTGTTTGCGGTAAGAAATCCGAGCGAAGAGTTATTTTTGCTAAGGCTTATTAGAAGTGCTGTCAAATCCTTTTTCTGCTATAATTATCCACAGTGGTGCTTTTATTGTATTCGCCGGACAAAGGAGGAATTTAAAATTTTAAACATATGTTCTGCATAAGTTGCGGAGCGAGTTTTCCAAAGGGGACGCGTTTTTGTACAAACTGCGGTCGGGCCGTTACTTCGGTCGCTGGGGTGGCAGCTGTTCCGACGTCGGCCGTATCAACTAAGCCAAATAAAAAAGGCAATTCGTTTTTAACGCTTGCCTTTTTAATTTTGCTTGCTTTAATTGTTGTTGTTTCTTATTTGTTGGTGACCGGTCCCGATCGCGTGCAATTTGATTTTACTCTTTCACTTATTTACACCTTTGAAACCCTGACCGCGCTTTTTCTTGTTGCGACGATTATCCCTATACTTTTTATAGGTTTTAAAAAATATGTTTTGCCCAAATTGCGGCACCCCGGTGCCAAACAACACAAATTCTTGTCCACGCTGTCAAGAAAATTTATCCGGCGTAAATAATGTTGACCCGGTTCAACCGATCAGTAATCAGAACAAGGCCGCCAGTACTATTGCCATTATTTTCTCCATCATCATAATTTTTGCCGTGATGATTGTGGTTTTTGCCAGCGCTTCTAACTAATTTTTCAAAATATGAAAAATAAGTTTTTAATTATCAGTAGTCTGGTGGTTGTCTCGGCCTTGCTTTCTGTCGGGATCATTCGCGCCGAAGATTATTGTGGTCAGGCGTATCAACTTTGTCTGCAAGCAAGGGAACTCGGAGCATATGCCGAGTCACAAGGAATTTACACCGGTGGTCTGTCCGGCTATAATTGTAACGAAATTATTGCCGAGTGTTCTGGTCAATCATCTTATTCCGGATCCGATGTGGAAGATTATTACGAGACAAAACAGGATTATACTCCACCAACCAATCAAACAACTACACCAACTGATGAACCGACAGCTGAGGAAAAAAAGGCCGCGGCCCAAGCCCAGGCCGTGGAAGACTGGCTTGATTATTTAAATTTAAGCTCAGGCGATTTCATAGTTAATCAACCAATTGATGAAGATTGGGTTAAATCTTATTATCGACCAACTTACGAGGAAGACGAGTTAGGTTTAACCGGCAGGGCCCAGACAATGCATAATCAGCTGGCTCAAGCCACACAAGCTTGGCTTGACGCGATCGATAACGGACTTGATCGGGGCACTATTCGTGCTTTGCAAGATTTAATAAAAGACGCCAATTTTGACTATCGAGAAGCTTTGGTCAATGTTCTGGAAGTAAATCCTAGAGATTCAACAGCTAACCACGAATTAGCTCAACAGTTTTTTAATGATGGAACTGTAGACAGCTCGGTTGTTGCGCGACAGTTGGAATCGCGGGCTTTTGTTAATTTAGACGCGCTGGAGAGGCAAACTTTAGATGCCAGAGCCAAGGAGGAAGCCGAACGCAATGGTTTTGCTAAAGCGTTTTATAACCCCAAGCCGGAAGAATCCACTTTTTTAACTACCATGCAAAACGAAATTGGTAATCAATTTTCTTACGTGAAAGACGAATCGGTTGATTGGTTAAAGCAGACTGATGCTTATGTTCGTGCCGAGACTTATTCCGAGGAGGTTCGTGGTTTTTTCCGTGGCTTCTCCAGCGACATTTTTCACGTTGACAACACCATAATTAACCAAGCTGCTTATGGGCAATAAATTTGAAAAATTTATAAGCTTCAGAATTGCTTTGTTTAAATTTTTGATGGCTTTCTTTATTGCTGGGGGAAGCTTACTGATTTTGGTCGGTCTTTCACAAATTTTTACAGTTAAAGCTCCGTCGGGAATCATCCAGTTTTTTACGGTCATGATCGGTCAGGTCAGTTTCTTTTCCGGTTTGCTCTTTTTGCTTTGTTTGCCGATTGCCGGATTTTATTGGCTGGCCGTGCGTAAGGGTTTGCCTAAAATGACCGCGGTTGAAAAGAAAAAAACAAAAATTTGGTTTTTTGTCGGTTTGGCCTTTGCCACGGCCGCAATAATTTTTTTCAGCATTGTAAACAGTCTTCACCTTGGAGCAAGAACCTGCGACAACGTCGAATGTTTTTTGGCCAAAGCTAATGTTTGTACGGCCGTTAAGTGGCAAACTACCGATAGCGCTGGTATGAAATGGTTGTTTTATTCCTCGCCGTACTGTCGTTTCGACAAAAAACTTGTGGCGATTACCGGTAACGAAAGCAGCGGAATGAAAAAAGTTTTGGAAGGGCAGGGGCTAACTTGTGATTATGAACAAAACCAATTCGATTCGCAATGGGTTAATAGTTTGATTTTTAATTTGGAACCATGTCACGGCGATCTTAAAGAATCAATTGCCAGACTTTTGCTTCTTTTGTAAAAAAACTAAAAATTTTAATATGGAAAAATCACGCAGCACGGCCAAGGATGTGTTTTCACACCTCCTAGCTATTGTGACGCTTTACATGGGCGTTACCAGTTTCATCGCTCTGTATTTTCAATACATCAATGTTAAGTTTCCCGATATTCTGAATTTTTATTACACCTCGGCTTTGGACACTATCCGCCTTTCAATGTCAGTGTTGATTATTGCTTGGCCAGTATTTATTCTGATTTCCTGGATGATTTATAAGGACATGAAAAGCGAACCGGCCAAAACCAATATTGCCATTCGTAAATGGTTGTTGTACCTAACGCTTTTTATCGCTTCCATTACGATTATCGTTGACCTAATTACTTTAGTTAATTATTTTTTAAACGGCGAAATAACCACACGGTTCATTTTGAAAGTGATTGTTGTTTTGCTTGTTGCCGCGGCCGTGTTTGCTTATTACCTTTGGGATTTGCGGCGTGATGTGACAAACAAAACCGTGATGGCTAGAAACGTGGCCATTATCACGGCTGTGGTGGCCCTGGCAACAATTGTTCTCGGCTTTGTTTTTGTCGGTTCACCGGCCGAACAAAGAGCCGTTCGTCTTGATGCGCAAAGAGTCAGTGATTTATCTTCCATTCAAAACGAAGCGATTAATTATTTTTCATTAAAGAGAGAATTGCCGGCCACATTGAACGTTTTAACCAATTCCATTTCCGGTTTTACCGTGCCGGTCGATCCATCCACTAAGGCGGCTTACGAGTACAATCTTAAATCAGATTTGGAATTCGAACTGTGCGCGACTTTTGATAGAGTGTCGGCCGAAGGTCAAAATACCTCTTACCCGATTTATTACGACAGCGGCCCGTATGGCCAGAACTGGAATCACGAGGCCGGTCGGGTTTGTTTCTCGCGAACAATTGATCCGGCTTTGTACCCGGCCCCGACGATAGTTAAATAGAAAAAGAGAAATCGCGGTTGATTAACCATTATGCGTTCGGTGATCCTTCGGATTATTGTTGGAATCAGTGTTGTTTGGCTACTTGCCATAGCTTTTTTGTTTGGCCAACTGTGCGGTAGCTGTCCGACTGAGCTTGAACCAATCGGTGAGATTCCGATTTTAAGTGCTGTTAGTCCGCATCATTTGTTGGCGATTGATGGGATAACTGATTTGTTTTCGGTCGTCGGTTCCCTTGATGTAAAAACCGTGGTCGTTATTTCGCCGAATCATTTTTCCACCGGCCATTCGCCGGCCCAGATTTCTTTGGGAAGTTGGCCGACGCCCTATGGTGATTTGGAAACCGATCAAAATGCCGTTGAGAAACTTTTGGCCGACGTCTCTGTTTTAAAAAACGAGGAAAAGACTTTTGAAAAAGAACATGGGGTCACGGCCTTAACACCTTTCATTAAAGAATATTTTCCCAATGCCAAAATTGTCGCTTTGGCCATTCACGACAAATTATCGGCCGAAGAGGCAAAAGTTTTGACCGAAGCCATTGCCAACGATTTACCAAGCGCTTTCGTTATTGGGAGCGCCGACATGTCGCATTACTTGCCGCATTATGCCGCGATTTTTCATGATGAAATAACTGAACGAACAATCGCCCGCGGTTGCCAAGACGAACTCTGCCAGGTTGATCTTGAAGTCGATTCCAATAATGTTATTTCCATGCTCATGCAAATTAATCGTGCTCGTGGCACAGAAATTTTTTCTTTAACCGGTCACACCGACGCCTTGACCTTAACCGGTTCAGATAATTGGGAAGAAAACACCAGTCATCTTCTTGGCTACTTTACAAAAGGTGAACCAGCAGATGATGATTTTATTTCCCTTCATTTTGTCGGTGATATCATGCTCGATCGCGGCACCAGGAAACAAATTGATGCGGCCGATGATGTTGGTTATCCATGGGCTAAAATGGATAGGTTTTTAGACGGAACTGATTTTGTTGTTGGTAATCTTGAAGGCACAGTCAATGAGCAGCCGAGCACTTACACTTATGATCCGCCGTTCCGTTTTGTTTTCGATCCAACTTATGTCGAGGAAGCGAAAAAATATCTTGACGCCGTGAGTTTGGCCAACAATCATGCTTCGGATGTTGGTTCAGCCGGAGAGTTGGAAACCCACACTTGGTTGGAAAAGATTGGTTTGCCATGGCTCGGTTCCTATTTGAATTCCACCATGCGTTACGATACAACGATTGGCGATTGGCCGATTTCTTTTATTGGATATCATGCTTTTCAGCCAAACGAAAAGGCTTTGCTTGCTGAAATTGCCGCGGCCAAAGCTGATGGGAATTTTGTTATTGTCATGCCACATTGGGGTACGGAGTATGTGACTTCGCCTGATTCTTCGGAAAAACGTTTAGCTAAACTGATTGTTGAGGCCGGAGCTGATTTAGTTATTGGCGGCCATCCGCACGTGCCACAGGGCGGTGAAGTTATCGGCGATACGCCGGTTTGGTACTCGCTTGGCAATTTCGTTTTTGATCAAAGTATTCCCGAGACATGGACAGGACTCACAGCTGGTGTCATAATTTCCGATAGTCAGATTGAAATTCATCTTTTGCCGGTTTTTACCAAAAACAGCCAACCGACACCGATGAGCGACACGGCCGCGCAGAAAGTTTTGGCGGCTTTGGCCGAAACCGAGCTAAGCTCGACATCCAATGACCTTAAAGAACAAATTAAAAACGGAATAATTATCATTCCAAGATATGAGGAAAACAATTAAAACAAATCTCGCCCCACCGCCGCGTCCAGCTCGGGCCGAGCATTCGCCAGTGGTTTGGGTGTCGATTGTCGTTGTGATCGTGGCCTTGGCTTTTGCCGTCGGTTGGGCCTGGAATAAATTTAAAGTCGAACCGGTTGAAGTGCCACCGACTGAAGAAGTGGTCGTCGAAGAAACAACCAAACCAGAGCCAACCATTGTCACCGATCCTAATACTTTAACAATTGAGTGGACTGAAGTTGGTGATCAAAAAAAACGGGAAACCGATTCTGGTTGGAACAATATTGTGTTCGGCGGCCAAGAGCTTCTTCCGGAAGACGGAGTTGGTCCTAAAGCCTTTGGTCTAGGGACAGTTAAAGGTGGAACTTACGATGGTTACGAACTGCAAAGTTATATTGGTGGTATTTCCGGCTTAGGCGTAACCTACCGAAATTTTTATTTATTGGTTGCTCCAACCGGTGAGATTGTGGTTTTGGATAAATATGCAAGCGAGGTAAGTAGTTCCTTTACAGCTCCGGTTCGACAAGCTACAGCAAGTTCATTTTTGGGTGAAGAAGGTTTGGCTTCTTTAGGTTTAAACAATCAAGAAGCCCCATCGCCGGGAGCCCAGGTAATTATTCTTGATACTGGAGCAAAGATTGCCGAACTGGAAACTGACAAAGCGAAAGATAAAGATGGACAAAGTTATAGTCTTATCGGCGTGTGGCAACGCGTTGATTATCCCAATGAAATTTCTTTTTCTGATTCTGAAACTGAGGTGGAACTTGAAAACGGTAATGTTTTGTCTCTTTATAATGGGTCTGATTTTGACATCCCCTTTGCTAACGAACTTTTCTATTACGTCCGTCAAGACGGTCGAACCGTTTGGTATAATTTAGACCTGGGTTTGTGGACAGATAACAATGAAACTACGGGGATTCAAGGGGATTTGACCAGTTCGGTTACCGGCGTACCAACAATTACTTGGAGCGATGGAACAGTAAATTCTGCTTCATATTTTGGTGGTAAAATGGGTGGCTGCGGAACAACCGCCGGATTAAACGTGGTTGATGTTGATAGCGATGAATTTGATTTGGTTGAAGCCGGCCTAACGGCAAACGGAGAAAAAGTTTACGAGCCAAAGTCTTATGAAGGCGATTACTACACTTCCAGTTTTGAAGGCTGGAGAGCTTGGCCGCAAGAAGGCGAAACTCACGAAACCTTGGAGCAGTTTGCCGCCGCGCATCCTTTCTTTTATGTTCAAGATTCACTTGGTCGTTGGATTGAATTTAAAAACTCTTCCATTTTGCCAATGGCTGAATGTGGTAAACCGGTGATTTATTTGTACCCGGAAACCACAACTGATCTTGATGTTGCCCTTTATCCGCAAGGTGGTTTCACTTATACCGAGCCGGTTTATAAAAACGGTTGGCGAGTTACCGCTTCGCCTGATGGCACATTGATCAATCGCGACGATGGCGAAGATTATCCGTATCTGTTCTGGGAAGGCCGTGGTGGCATCTATGTTTCACCTAATCGTTATTGGGTAGTGAAACAATCCGGTGTTCATGACTTTTTGGTTTCCACCTTGGCACGTCTTGGTCTGAACACAAAAGAGACAACTGACTTTATTGAATTCTGGGAACCGCGTATGCAAAGTGCTGCGTATTATAAAATCGGTTTTTACGGCACAAGTGTTATGAACCAGTTGGCTCCATTATCGATTTCGGAAACACCTGATACCTTAATTCGTATTCTCATGGATTACGAACCACTTGATGCTCCAATCAAAGCCAATCCGCCGGCCTTGCCGACAACACCAGAACGCGACGGCTTTACGGTTGTTGAGTGGGGTGGGGTGTTGAGATAATCTTAAAATAAAAACCACTGATTTGCTTCGGTGGTTTTTCTTTTAAAAAATAAAACCGCCCCGCGTCGAGCCCCGGAGGACAGCCCGGCTGAAGCGGCCGGTTCCGTAGGTCGGAAGGCGAGCCTCTGTTCGAGTGCAGCCAACAAGCCGAGGAGTGAGCGCCAATTACTCGGCGCAGTTGGCCAGCGAGTTAGCGAGCCAGGCCGCTGAAGACGGTTAGCTGTCCGAGGAGCGGAGACACGGGGCGTAAAGCCCCCTCCCGGAGGGGAGGGGGTTTGGGGGAGAGGAAAAAAGACTTTTTATTTTTCTATTCATTTTTTATGCTACACTGATAAACAATATGCCAAAAATAGTTTTAATCCACGGTTTTGCCGCGGGTTTAACCGCTCCGTTTATTCGTCCGCCTTTTGGGCCAAGCGCGTCTTTTGAGGCGTTTAAGGAATTGGTAGAGAAAGGTGAAGCGGTTTCTTTCCCCTGGGGAATAGAACAACAAGTTAATCCGCTTAAACTTCTTAACCCACTTTTTCTTCTCGGTCATTACGAAAAAGAAAGAGCTTTGGCTCAAGCTCGAGAAACGCACGAACGTCTAAAGACTTTTTTGGAACAGATCCAACCGGAAAAAATTATTTGCCATTCCATGGGTTGTTTCCTTTTGAATAATTATTTGGAAAATTTTTCTTTGCCGAAGTCGGTTAAAGCCATCGTCTTCTCTCAATCAGATGATACCGACTTTCCGTTCCCTTCGTCCTCTTCGTCCCCCTCAAACCCTTCATCCCCCTTCATTCACAATTTATATTGTCCATGGGATCCAACTTTATGGGTTTCTTGTCTTTACCATAAAAAACAACGCGCCGGTTTGTGGCCAGCGCGCCAAACTTCAGTAAAAAATGTTTTTGTCCCGTTAGTTCGTCCAATCAATTTTCATACCAACACAATTTGTGATCCGTGGTTGGTGGATTATGTGAGTAAACTGTAAATTAACAAACCGGCCGCCGCGGCCATAAAGGCCGTAATTAACCAACCGGCGATTGATAAAACTTTGGGACTGGCAAATTTTCCCATTGTTTTTTTATCACCAGCCAACATGACTATTGCCACCATTAGAATTGGGGCAACGATTCCATTAATAATGGCCGCATAATAAAGCATGGTAAATGATTGAATACCGAGAAAGTTTACTAAAAGGCCAACCAAAGTAGCCAGAGTTATAATGCCATAAAAGCCGTGAGCGGCTTTGAATTTTCGATACAAACCGGATTTCCAACCAAATAATTCGGCCACGGCATATGAAGCTGAACCGGCCAGAACTGGCACGCCTAAGAGGCCGACGCCCATAATGCCAATAAGAAAGAGCAGGGAAGCAAAGTTTCCGGCCAAGGGGCGCAAGGCCAAAGCGGCTTGCTCGGCGGTTTCAACATTGGTAATTCCGTTGGCAAAAAGTGTTGAAGCGGCCGTAGCGATAATAAAAAACATGATTAAGTTGGAAAAAATCATACCAATAATCGTGTCCCAGCGCATGCGGCGAATGTCGATTGAGGTTACTTTGGGCGTACCATGATCCATGGACTTGAGTTTTCCGTCAGCCACTTCTTCTTCCACCTCCTCGTTTGATTGCCAAAAGAAAAGATAAGGGGAAATAGTGGTGCCAAGGATGGCGACAATAGCCATCAGATAATCTTGATTAAAACTTATCTTTGGAATAAAAGTTGCGACAGCAATGGCGTTCCAATCTTGCTTAACGATAAAGACGACAATAACGTAAGCGAACAGGGACAAGGCGAGATATTTTAAATATTTGGCATAGACTTTGTAACTGACAAAAATTTCTAAAACTAAAGTCAAAATAGTCATGCCAATTAACAGAAAAATAAACGGTAAGCCAATAATCAACTGCGCCGAGGCGGCCATAGCTCCAAGGTCGGCACCGATATTGATAGTGTTGGCAATAACCAAAAGCAAAACAATCGGGAAAAGAATCTTTCGGCCATAACGTTCCTTAATGGCTAAAGCCAGGCCACGACCCTTAACCATTCCTATTCGTCCGCACATTTCTTGAATAACGATCATGAACGGGGTGGTAAAGAGAGCTGTCCAGAGTTGAGTGTAACCAAAACGCGCGCCGGATTGCGAATAAGTGGCAATGCCCGACGGGTCATCGTCAGAGGCACCGGTAATAAAACCCGGGCCAATGATTTTAAAAAGATTTTTTATCCGCCTTCGTCGAGCTAAGCTCGACTTCGGACGGATGTCGCTTGAGGATACAGGCTCCATTTTTTTTGCGAATTTCATAAAACAGTCCCCCTTCGCTCGAGACGAGCTACGGTGGGGACTGTCTTATTATATCAGATTTCTTAGCGAACAACCCCAGCGGCCAACTGTCCGCAAGCCGCTTTAATCGATCCACCTAGTGACTGTCGGCGCGTTACATCAAGTCCGGCATCTTGTAAAACTTCCATGAAGGCGAAGATTTTTTCTTGTGAACTGGTTTGGAATTCGCCAGCCGCGTCGTTGTAGGGAATCAAATTTATTTTGGCGTGACTGAGTGGCTTGGCATAAGCCGCCAGTTTTTTAGCATCCTCGACACTATCGTTTACGCCGTCCAGCATTATGTATTCAAAAGTCAGATAGTGGCTGCGATTGCCGAATTTACTTAAATATTCCTCGGCCCATTCGTAGAGCTCTGGTAAAAAGTTTGGGCTAGACGAAGGCATGATTTTTTTTCTGATAATCGGATCAGCACTGTGAAGAGAAATAGCAATACACACCGGTGGCCATTCTTTATCTTCCAAAATCTTTTTAAGGCGCGGCAGCACGCCGGCCGAAGACACGGTGATGTGGGTGGGGCCAATGCCAGTGTTGGCAAGAATTGTATTTAAAGCTTCGCGAACATTTTCGTAATTGTTCATGGGTTCGCCCATACCCATCAAAACAATATTGGTAATTATTTCTTTTCCTTCAGTGTCGCCGTTCGGGGCGGGAATAGTGATTGGATTTTGTGACAACTGCCAATAGCGTAGTTGATCAACAATTTCATCGGCCGTTAAACTTCGTTTCAAACCAAGTTTGCCAGTTGAACAAAAAGCACAGCCCATGGCACAACCAACTTGAGTCGAAACACAAACCGAATATTTTCCGGATTTATTTTGCATTAAAACCGATTCAATCCGGCTGCCATCTTCGGCTTCAAGTAAGACCTTCCTAACCGAACCGTCTTGTTCGGCCACCTCGGTTACTTTTTCAAAAGATAGCCAAGAAATTTTTTCCGCCAAGCTGGCCCGCATAGCCGCGGGCAGGGAAGTGGCGTCATTCCAACCGTGATTTTTTTCTTGAAACAAAGCTAACTCGACTTGCTTCCAGCGATATTTTGGTTCATTGGGAAATAATTCGGAAAACTGTTCGTGGCGAGTTTTATTCATAACGGTGCTATTGTGCCTTATTTTTTGGTTTTTTAAAAGCCTCCCGAGTTTGGGGGAGGCGAGGGTGCCGAACACGCGGTCGGGAGCCGCTCATCTGACGCGGTACGGTGTGTCGTCCGGCGGATGCGGGCAGAGCTTCTTCCGCGCGGCCACGAGGATCCTCTCGGTCCTGTCTATGATGGCCATCTGCTGCGCTCGGACGATGTCTGGAAACAAAGCTTCGAACACCGCGACGAGGATCGTGACTGCGAGGCTGTAGAACATGTTCTCGCGCTCCAGTGGGATGGGGATGGTGATAGCCTCCATATCCCCGTCCACTGCCTCCTTCTCGAAGATCGCCCAGTTGCCGATCGGTCCGGTGACGAAGGCATCCGTGTCGTTCTCGTTGAGGGCCTTCATGAGGTATCTCTCGACGCTGACGCCGAGACTCTCGGTGAGATTCTCAACCGACGGGAGACATCTCAGTGTTTTGTCGAGGTCGCCGGCCGCGCAACAGCCGTGGTAGTAGAGGTGCACGCCCAGTTCTTGGAGACCGGGGTTGATACTGGAGTTGGTGACCACGCCGTCGACTGAGTAGATTCCCATTTCTTTCGGGCCGAACTGGAGTTCGTAGACGACTCCCTCCTCGAAGGATGTGGGGTCGAGCTTCTCGGTCATGCCCTTGGTGTCGAATTCGGGTTCGGTCGTGAGAGTCAGGACACCGTCCCGCTTCACGATCTTGACGACCAGGAGAGGCGCGTTGGTCTCGGGATCGAAGGTGATCCCGAGGTTGGTGAAGACCTCCGGGACGAGAGCAACGAGCGACGCTAGGGAAGTTAGCACGGGAACCTCCGAACAAAGGTTGGGGTCAGTCAAATTTTTAGGAACAACCCACGCCAGACCCCTTATGGCAGGAGGAAAAGATTATAATATTTCCCCGGCCTTGTCAACGCCGCGTTGTTGTTTTCTAAAATAAAAAACCACTTCTCCATAGAGCGCGCGGCAAGAGTTGCCGTGGCTTCTTCTGAAGAAGCGGGAACGTGGGCCTGGGCTAGGCCTCGGTCATGTCGGTGCTGGCCTCGGCGGTCGCGCGCCGTGCGTCGTGGAGGGCCGCGATGGCCGCCCCCGCGTTGACCGCGATCTTGTCCTGCTCGGCCTGGACGATGTCCGGGAGCAGGGCCTCGATCGCTGCGACGATGATCGTGGCGGCGAGGTTGAAGAAGATGTTGCGGCACTCCACAGGGACGATGGTAACGAGAGTCGCCTTGTCCCGGGCCATCGCCTCGAGCTCGGCTCGCTTCTTGTTGAGGGTCTTGAGCTCCTCGCCGCCGACCATGCCGAGGACGTCGAGGAACAAGGGGTCGAGCATCGTTGCCTTGCAGGGGCAGATCGGCACGATGTTGGTCGGGCCGGTGACGAAGGCGACCGGGTTGCCCTTGGTGAAGGCTTCCACGAGTCGCGGCTCGACTTCGCGTTCGATGTCCCCGGTGAGCTGCTCCACCGAGGGGAGGCGTCCCAGCGTCTTGTCGAGGTCGCTGACCGCGGTGCAGCAGTTGTGGAAGTAGTGCGAGAGGAATTCCCGGAGCCCCGGGTTCTTGGTGGCCTCGACGACCACGTCATCGACCAGGCAGGTCTTGAGGCCGTCCCGGTCGAAGTGGAGCTCGTAGATCTTCTCGTCGTCGAAGGCGAAGGAGTTGAGCTTCTCGGCCATGCCCTTGGTGTTGAGTTCGGGCTCGGTCGTGATGACCAGAACCCTGATCTCCCTCGCGAGCTGGGTGGTGACCTTCTTCACGATCCTGACGACCAGGATGGGCTCGCCGGTGTTCTCGTCGAACCGGACCTTGCTGTCGGCGAAGACGGTGGGAACGAGTTTCTTGAGGGCCGCGGCGTTGCCTCGCATTTATTCACCTGTGTTGTATAGGGTCGTTGTTAAGAGAACAAATCCCAGCCAGACCCTGAATGGCAAGGAAGAGAATATTAGTATAATTATCTATAATTGTCAATGTGATATCATGGAGCCATGACTCCAGAAAAGAAATCCGGCGGAGCCGGATCCGGCTTCGCCGGAAAGGCCATTCTTATCGATCTGATTCACCCGCGCATGCGGGCGGCGCAGAGTGAGGAGCGTTTGCGTGAGCTGGAAGAGTTGGTTAACACTTTCGGCGGTTTGGTAATTGTTAAAAAATATCAACGGCGTTTTGCCCCGCATCCACGCACTTTCATTGGTCCGGGCAAGGCTGCCGAATTAAGCGACGAGGGTCGAACCTTGGGCGCCAAATTTTTGATTGTCAACGACCGTCTAAAGCCCAGGCAAATGTACGAACTCCAGGAAATTTTAAAACCAGCCGGGGTAGAGGTTTGGGACCGGCTGGATTTGATTTTGAAAATTTTTGCCAAACACGCTCAAACCACTGAAGCGCGATTGGAAATCGAATTGGCCGGCATTCGCCACATGGGGCCGCGCATTTTTCGCATGGGGCTAGAATTATCGCGCCAAGGTGGCGGTATTGGTACCAGCGGTATTGGCGAAACCAACATCGAACGCATGAAGCGCCACTTAAAAGAACGCGAACGTACTATTGTCGAAAAAATTAAGCAATACGAAAACGTTCGGGCCGGACATCGTCAAGATCGTCGGCGTCGCGGTTTAAAAACGATTTCGGTTGTTGGTTATACCAATGCCGGTAAAACTTCGCTTTTGAATACCCTTACCGGCCGCCATGAATACGTGGCTAATAAACTTTTTGCCACTCTCGACACCCGCGTTGGTCAATTGTATTTACCCGAGCGCCACGAACAGGCCTTGGTTTCCGACACTATTGGTTTTATTAAAAATCTTCCACCCGAACTTCTTCATGCTTTCAAATCAACTTTGTCCGAAGCTGTCGAATCTGATCTACTGCTCCATGTTATTGATGTTTCCGACCCCATGATGCGTTTCAAAATAGCCGTGGTGGAAAAAGTTTTGTGTGAATTGGGTGTGGAAAAAACGCCCAAACTTTACGTTTTTAACAAAATCGACCTTTGTTCAAAAACAGATTTCAGTACTATTGCTAAAAGATGGAAAACCTATAACCCGGTCTTTGTTTCGGCCGAGAAGGGCCTGGGGATGAAAACCTTAATTCAGGCCATTGAGGAAGAATTTTAAATCCTTCCTCTCTTATCCCCTCCCAAAGGGAGGGGAAGACCGGCGTCTGAAATCAGCTCTCCCTCCCCCATTGGGGGAGGGATGGGGAGGAGGATTAATATTATGTCCGACAAACAGGTTTTTAATTCTAGTAAGCTTAAAGAAACTCGGAGAGTTTTAAGAAATAACCAAACCGACGCCGAAGTTGTTCTTTGGCAGTATTTGCGTCGTAAAGAGCTGGGGGCTATTTTTTATCGGCAAGTTGGTATTGGCAGATATATTGTTGATTTTTGTTGTCGAAGCAAAAAATTAGTCATTGAATTAGATGGAAAGATTCATTTAAAGAAAGATATTGCCGAATACGATTTAATCCGAAGTGAAGACTTAAAAGGTTTGGGTTTTAAGATTCTGCACTTTAAGAACGAAGAAGTTTTGGATAATCCAGAAGCAGTAGTCAAGAAAATAAAGGAAAATCTTTAGTTTAGTCCTTCCTCTGAAACTGGTTCTCCCTCCCCTATTGGGGGAGGGTTGGGGTGGAGGATTGCTATTGAACACACCCTGTCCAACAAGGTACAATAAAGTCGCTATGATTTTAGAAAGTGTTGATATTAAACCCGATGGTGCTATCCCGGCTCTGCATACTTGTGATGGGGCCAATGTCTCGCCACATTTGGAGTGGAGCGATGTTCCCGAGGGCACGAAAAGTTTTGCTTTATCCTGTTTTGACCCTGATTCGCCTTCGGGAAACTTTTTGCATTGGTTAGTCGTTAATGTTCCAGCGATGACGCGAGAAATTTCGCAAGGTGGAAAAACCGGTGGTGATGATTTAAAAAACGATTTTTCTGGTCGCGGCTATGGCGGGCCTTGTCCCATGAAAGGTACCCACCATTACGTTTTTACTGTGTATGCCCTGAAGACTGGACACGTGGAAAATATCACTAAGGAAAATTTTGTTTCCGTTATGGAACAAAACATGTTGGGGAAAGCCGAACTTATTGGAAAATATCGGAGGAAGTAAACGTTTATGATTCCATTTCTTGTCGGACTAGCCGGTTTCTCTGGGGCAGGCAAATCAACTTTGGCTCAGCATTTAGAAAGCCAGGGTGGAGTCAAGCGTTTTCGTTTCGATGATTTTTATAAGGACGAAGACGAATGTCCAA
Source organism: Patescibacteria group bacterium (assembly GCA_041661745.1). GTDB lineage: Bacteria > Patescibacteriota > Patescibacteriia > UBA9934 > GWF2-40-263 > UBA12403. The sequence continues at coordinate 48,178 of JBAZTR010000005.1, read as the reverse complement.
GAGTTGAAAACCGGCCGCATTGGGACATTCCTGAAAGTTTTCATCTTGATGAGGCTTATGAGGCATTGGTGGAATTAAAGAAGGGAAACGAAATCTGGTCGCCACTTTACAGTCGTAAAGAAAGTCGACGCGTTGGAAAAACAATTTTTACCCCTTTCCCGATAATTTTTGCCGAAGGAATAATGCTTTTTTCCGATGAGCGAATTCGAAACTTGTTTGATCTTCGTTTGTGGCTCGAAGTTTCCGAAGAAGAAGCTTTGCGCCGGCGATTGCTTCGCCAGCCCGGTTACGACACGGAATATCATTGGCGGGTAGTGGTGCCGGCCGCGCGGCAGTTCATAACACCGTATCGATCGTCGGCCGATGCTATTATAGATGGATCACCGCCGTTTCCCGAAGTGGCCGCGGCTGCCGATAAAATTCTTCATCAATTCTTAAAAATTTAAAAAATAGAAATTATGGCGACAAAGAAACAAAAAAATAATGACAACACCTGTCGTTTTCCCGATGCTATGAACGACGGCCGGCCGCCGGCGACCATGGCCGACATTCCTTGGCGCGTTTTTCGCATTATGGCCGAATTTGTTGAAGGTTTTCAGTTTTTGTCGGAAACTTCACGCGAGGTGACAATTTTTGGTTCAGCACGGCTTGATAAAAATAATCGTTGGTATAAGGAAACCGAAAAACTGGGTCGACTTTTGGCTAAAAATAAATTTGCCGTCATTACCGGTGGTGGTCCGGGAATTATGGAAGCCGCCAACAAGGGGGCTTTTGAAGCCGGCGGACAATCAATTGGTTTAAATATTCAATTGCCAACCAAACAGCGCATGAATGATTATGTTAAAGAAGGTCGGGCTTTCTATTATTTTTTCACCCGAAAAGTCATGATGGCCGCTTCGGCTCAGGCTTATGTTTTTTGCCCCGGTGGTTTTGGCACGCTTGATGAATTTTTTGAAATGGTCATGTTAATTCAAACCGGAAAAGCGCAAAAGGTTCCCATGATTTGTTTAGGCCACGAGTTTTGGGATCCGCTGGTCAATTGGATCAAAAAAGATGTTTGCGAAAAGTTTGACGCCATTGATGTCAATGACACCAAACTCTTCACTGTTGTTGATACGGCCGAAGAAGCTTACGCCTTGATTAAGAACTCAAAAGAAAGAACGATTTTTTAAAATATGAAAACCGAAACAAAAAAAGCTCACGTTGTTGATGTAAACATGGGTTACGGTCATTCGCGAGCCGCCTGGCCGCTCCGTGATCTTTCGGGCGGTGAAGTAATTTCCGCCAATGAATATCGGGGCATACCAACCGAGGATAAAAAACTTTGGCGGCAAAGTCGCGAATTATACGAAACCATTTCTCGTCTTAAACCAATTCCGTTGTTTGGAAAGTTTTTGTTTGAGGCCATGGATTATTTACAGGAAATCCCGTCTTTTTATCCGCGACGAGACTTATCTGAACCAAACCTACAATTAAAACAGCTCTATCGGTATATCCAAAAACACGAAATGGGGCGTGATCTTGTTGAAACCTTGGCTAAAAATCCACTGCCTTTAGTTACCACTTTCTTTTTGCCGGCTTTCGCGGCTGAACATTTTGATTACCCCGGGGAAATTTATTGTGTTACTTGCGACGCTGATATTTCGCGGACTTGGGCCCCGCTTAATCCCCAAAAGTCGCGGATTAAATATTTTGCTAGCAACGGTCGGGTGGTTGAACGCTTAAAACTTTACGGTGTGCGTGAGGAGAATATTTTTCTCACTGGTTTTCCTTTGCCTAAGGAATTAATTGGCGGTTCCAAATCCGGGGCACTTAAAGATTTATTAGCCGAGCGTTTGGTTAACCTTGATCCGAAAAACATTTTCCGTTCACGTTATAAAAATGTTTTGTTAAAAGAGTTTGGTTGGAATCGCTTACGCCGCCGTCCTAATCATCCTTTAACCATAACTTATTCAGTCGGCGGAGCCGGGGCACAAAAGGCGCTTGGCGTGCAAGTTTTAAAAAGTTTAAAGAAGCATATTTTAAAAGATGAAATTCGTTTAAACTTGATTGCCGGAACCAGACACGACGTGGCTAAGTATTATCGTGAGGCAGCCGAGGAAATTGGCCTTAAACAACACCAGGGCGACGGACTTTATATTCCAACCTTTGATTCACGGGCCAAATATTTTGACGGCTTTACCGAAATTCTTAAAAACACCGATATTCTTTGGACTAAACCAAGTGAACTTTCTTTCTATACCGGTTTAGGTTTAGCTTTAGTTATGGCGCCGCCAATTGGCAGTCAAGAAGAGTTCAATCGCTTGTGGCTTCGCTATGTCGGTGGCGGCGTGGCTCAAGACGACCCGCGTTATACCGACGAATGGCTGTTTGACTGGATTAACTCCGGTGGTTTAGCCCGCATGGCCTGGAGCGGTTATATTGAAGCTCCAACGCACGGTACTTATCGCATTGAAGAAATTGTTTTGGGACGTCGTCAGAGCGAATTGGAAAGGTTGCCGCTCATTGTTTAGAAATATGGTGGAAAAGGAACAAACAAATAGACCAGAAGATTACTTTGAGCAAGACGGTATTCGTCAGTATGGCGAAAAAGTTGGAGTTTTTGAGCAGGCTGATTTGGAAAGTATTAAAATTACCACCGAAAGTCTAATTCATATTGCTAGGCATCTGGTTTCACTTTCCCGAGAGGCACAGTCAAGGTTGATTGGTCAAGATTTTTTAGATGGTTCTGAACATCGAACGATTGATGACGACTTTTTAGCTAGTCAATTAGCGACGGCTGGTTCAAAATTCAATCCGACCATAAATAATCCGGAAAAAATTGTTTCTTTTTGTTTAGAGAAAATTAAGACAATCTTAGCCACCGGTCAAATTCCGTTTTGGATAAAAGATCCAATTACCGGGAACATGAGCGTTGATTTTAGAGTTGTTGTAACTCCAGAAGATAAAGACAATTTTGGTATTCCCGTGGCCGAAAAATTAGGCACAGCTTCGCTTGTAAAAATTACTCCCGAGATTGCTGATAGAGTGTCTGAAGAGTGGCGCGGGGCTGGGCAGGCGGTTGATAGAATAAAAGTTAACGTTGTTTCGGGAGTTGAAGTGCCGATGACCGACAACTTGATTATTACTGTTAAGAAGAGACCTGACAGACCTCCGGTTCTTTACACTGCTTTTACTGGGATTGCCACAGCTTTGCCACCCAGACCGTCGGAACAGTCGGCCGAAGCCCTGGAATACAACAAGAAGTGGTGGAGTGATTACGCCTTCATAAAATAAATTAAGACTTCCACCAAATTTGGAAACGAGGTACAATATTAGCCGCTATGGAAGACACATATTTACGTGCTTTTTTTGCCACGGTGCGCGAAGCTAAAATCGCCAAAGAGACTAAACCCGAGGGTGAAGTCATTGCGGTTAGCGACACGGTTTCCGCGGCCGCCAGTGTTTACGAAAATGTTAGAAATGCTTTGGAATACGATGAAGAGCATTTGCTTAGACGCAATGCTATTCGTCGTATTTTAAAAAGACGTTTTGGCGAGGAAGATGTGGTGGCGTTATCTTCGGATTTGATTCACGAACTTATTTGGGCCCGTTATTTTCCCAATAATTTTGTTTCAACAAAAATTTTGGACGAAGTGGCCAGTGTCTTTCGTAAATTTCAGCCGCTTTTCGCGCAGGCCGAAGAGGCTGGTCGTGATACACAACGTTTTAACTTGTGGCTTCTTGATGTTCTTTCCACGGAAATTGAATACAAACTCTGTCAGCCTACGGTTGATGAAGCTTTGGTTAGTTTGGCTTACCAAAATTTGAAAGGCCGCATGACTTGGTCAACCGGCGTGGTTAAATCAGAGGATCAGGAATTACAGCTGTACATTGCTGTTCACCGAGCTGTTTTAAAATCAAATTTAGCCACCTTAAGGTATCGCGTTTTTTCGCTGTATTTTCCAGAATGGTCTAAAAATCCTACCCCAGAGTTGGTTAATCGCGTGGCCAATCGACTTCCTCAAGTTATTGAAGCGGTTGAAAAACAATTGTCACATCCGGCCAGTGAACGTTTATTCCGTTTTGTTCGCCAACGTTCCGTGGCTTTTAAAATTTTCCGCGATGTGGCCGAAAAGTATATTGATGAAATTGACGAGGTTTTGGCCGACGAGGCACGTTTTAGCGCGGTCGTGGCCGAAGCTGCGGCCAAGCGTTATGATTATTTTCGTACCCGCATCGGTCGCAGTATTTTGCGGGCCGTTGTTTTCATTTTACTAACAAAATCAATTTTAGCTTTACTAGTTGAATTGCCGTATGATCGTTTGGTTGCCAAAGATGCCGGGTGGACGCCACTTTTAACCAATATTTTATTCCATCCGATGTTGTTGGTTATTATCAGCATGACCATTAATATTCCGGAAAAAAAGAACACTGAACTTTTAATTGGCGAGTTGCGCTCGGTGCTTGGTTTTGATTCACCCAAGCCTTTAAAGTTTTCTTTGCGGCGACCGTGGGCCAAGGGTGGCATGGGCATAATTTTTGGTATTTTGTACGCTCTAATGTTTTTGTTGTTCGTCGGCGTAATCTCATATTTCCTCCAATCCTTTGGTTTTAATGCGGTTTCCATTTTTTTCTTTTTGTTCTTTTTGTCTCTGGTCACCTTTTTTGGCTTCCGAATTCGCGGCAGTCGTCGCGAGCTGGTTATGGTCGAGGGTTCGGGTGGGGTGGGCAGCGCCATTTTTGACATTTTCTTTTTGCCGATTGTTCGGGCCGGTCGTTGGATTAGTATGCGCGCCCCGCGCGTAAACATTCTTCTTTTCTTTTTAGATTTTATTATTGAAGCGCCGTTTAAAGCGGCCATAAAACTTATTGAAGGTTGGTTGGCATTTTTACGAGAAAAGAAAGAAGAAATATGACGAAACGAATTATCGTCACGGCGGTTTTGTTTTTTTGCTTGGTCGGGGCGATTTTTTGTTCAATAAAGTTTTTTTTCGAACCAAAACAGCCGGAACTAGGAGTAACTTTTAGTGCGGCCTACGCCTATGGTTTAGGTCTTGATCCGCGGGAAGCTTATATTGCTGTTCTTGAAGATTTGGGGGTGAGAAAAATCCGCCTGCCTATTTATTGGTCGCAAATCGAAACCGAAAAAGGACAATACGATTGGTCACTCAATGATTTTTTTGTGAACGAAGCCGAAAAACGCGGCGTTGAATTAATTTTAGTTATTGGTAATAAGGTGCCACGTTGGCCAGAGTGTTATACCCCCGATTGGGCCGAAGGGCTGGTTGGTTCTGAAACTGAGGCGGCAGTATTGAACATGGAAAAGACAGTTGTGGAAAGATATAAAGACAGTCCGGCCGTAGAACGTTGGCAAGTGGAAAACGAACCGTTTTTTCCTTTTGGAATTTGTCCGTCACCCAGCGCGGAATTATTGGATAAAGAAATTTCCTTGGTCAAATCGCTTGATAACAAGCCAATTATGCTAACGGTTAGCGGGGAACTGGATCCTTGGATTCCTTCAGCCAAAATTTCTGACGTTTTGGGTATTTCAATGTATCGCGTCAGTTATAGTCCGGCTACCGGCCTTATGCCTTATCCATTGAAACCATTGGTTTATCGTTTTCGAGCCATGGTTGCCGGTTTGTTTACAAAAGAAATTATTATTTCCGAACTTCAGGCTGAACCGTGGTTTTCCGAACCGATTAACGAATTGTCGGGCGAAGAACGAGCCGAGGCTTTTACTTCTGAAGATTTGGCTGACAATATTTCCTTTGCCAAATATGCCGGGTTTTCCGAAGCGTATTTGTGGGGAGTTGAGTGGTGGTATGCCGAAAAGGAATTGGGGCGTACTGATTTGTGGACAGCCGGAAAGTTAATTTTTGGTAACGAAAAATAATCTTATGTATTCATTCTTAGTGTTATTAATTCTTTTTATACAATTTTTACTTCTTTTGTCCTTGGCTTTTTTAGTTACCTTGCTTATTTCCGGTTTGGTCAGTGTGCCTTGGGTGCCAACCCGCGGAAAAATTGGTAAAAAGATGTTTGAAATGGCCGAATTGAAGCCGGGCGAAACCGTGGTTGATTTTGGTTGCGGCGACGGCTCACTTCTTTTAACGGCCGTTAAAAATTTTAATGCGGCCAAAGGAATTGGTTACGAACATCATCCGGGCGTCCGTTGGCTCGGTTTACTTCGTGCCAAAATAGCCGGTTTGTCCGACAAGATTGATTTACGTGGTGGAAATTTTTTTAAGGCCGAATTGCCCAAGGCTGATGTTATTGCCACTTATCTTTTTCCAGAAACTCAGCAAAGGCTTGAACCGCTTCTAAAAAAATATTATCCTTCTGGCACACGTGTCATTTCCCGAACCTTTAAATACCCGTCCTTGCCATTAATTAAGACCGATGAAGCCCGGGGAGAAAAACTGTATCTTTATTTAATCCCTTAGGGGTTACGAAACAACGAAAAAATACGAAACTACGAAATTGTGTCGAAGCTTAAAAGAGATGACCTTATACAACCGGATTTAAGCTATGAAATAGTTGGCGCATGTTTCGATGTTTTTAAAGAGATCGGCGGTCAACACAAAGAAAGATATTTACAAAAAGCCTTGATGGTTGCTTTTGGAAAGAGGGACTTGAAATTTAAACGAGAGGTAAGTATTCCTCTTAAATATCAAGAAGTGGTGGTTGGAAAATATATTTTGGATTTTATAGTGGAAGATACGGTCGTGGTTGAAATAAAATCTTCTGGACAATTTAAAACATCAGATTTTGAACAAATTAAGCAATATTTGGCTAATACTAAAACAGAATTAGGTTTGTTAATCCGTTTTTCAGAAAAAGGTGTGACTTACCAAAGAATTTTAAAACCAAAAATAATTAACGTCGACCAAAAACTTTCGTAGTTTAGTAGTCTTTCGTAGTTTCGTAACATATGTCCAAAGAAGTAGTCTTCGATATTGAAACAAAAAATACCTTTGATGATATTAACAGCCGCGATCGCTCGGAATTCAAAATTTCCGTGATCGGGGCATATTTTTACGAAAACGACGAGTATCGCGCTTTCGAGGAACACGAGTTTGGTGAATTATGGCCGCGCCTGGAACGAGCCGACCGTTTAATCGGTTACAATAGCAAGGGTTTTGATTTGCCGATCATGAATAATTATTATCCCGGAGATTTTTTAGCTTTTCCCAATTTGGATATTTTGGAAGAAATTCAAAAAGCTCTTGGTTTTCGTTTAAAGCTTGATCATGTCGCAATGGCAACAGTCGGGCAGGGGAAGACCGGCCATGGTTTGCAGGCCATTGAGTGGTGGAAAAAGGGGGAGAAGGACAAAGTAAAACAATATTGTCTCGACGACGTGCGGGTGACCAAAGCTGTTTATGAATACGGCTTAAAATATAAAGCTTTGGCCTACGAAGATCGTTCCGGGGAGCGTAAGGCGATTCCGGTTGACTTTCGTTTGAAGACGGAAAAGACAGCGATAAATTTTACAATGCCTTTTTAGGTTGTAGGAAGTAGCTTGTAGCTTGTAGGTGGATTCAAAGTTACAAGTTTTTTTGTTCCAAAATCCTACAAGCTAATTTCTGCAGACTACAAGCTAAACAAAGCCAAAAATAAGTGTCGTTTTTTTATAAATTCTGTGGACAACTTTGTCTTTGACACACCCCCTCGGAAGACATAAAATATAAGCACCACGAAATGGAAAGGAGGACCATTTCGGATTCGTTTCAGTGGGCGCAAAGACCGTCAATAACGGGCGTCTTTGCGAAAAGATAATCCCAGCGGATTGTCTTTTCTTGTCCTAAAAAAAGGACTGGCCCTTAACCCCATGCTTCTTATGTCCGATTCCTCCTTTGGCCCAAAAGTCGTAGCGGTTTCATCGCCAGACGGCGTTTCCGACGCTGCCTGGTCTTTTGTTACTTCGTTAAAGATCGTTACAAAGCGTAGTGGTATTACCGAACCGTTTCAGGCCGAAAAAATTAAACGTTCCGTCGGCGCGGCCATGGTGGAAGCGGGGGTTAAAGACATGAAGTTAATCGACAAGATTACTCGCCATGCGGTTTCGCGTCTACAGCGGGCTTTTGAGGGCGATGGCCAGCCAACCACCATGGATGTTCGGGAAATGATTAACCTGACTCTGATTGATCATAATTTAATTCATGCTGCCAAAAAATACATGTCTTTCCGGGCTGGTTCGCTACATCGTGCACACCAGGCCGGCGAAGCGGTTTATGGTCATGGTTTGCAAATTAAACGATATTTTACCGAAGCCGGGGTTCATCCTTACGAAAAAATAAAGTGGGAATTGCGTGATGCTCGAATTAATAACGAAAAGGGTAAAGTGGTTTTTGAACAAACCGGTGTTGAGGTGCCTGAATTTTGGTCGCAAACCGCCACCAACATCATGGCTTCAAAATATTTTCGCGGTAAGGTTGGTCAGGCCGATCGCGAACAATCGGCTCGCCAGTTAATTGATCGCGTGGCCAAAACAATTGCCGGCTGGGGCCGACAGGATGGTTATTTTCAAACCGCTGATGATGGCACGGTTTTTGAACACGAATTAACGCATATTTTGATTAATCAAATGGCCGCGTTTAATTCGCCGGTGTGGTTTAATGTCGGAGTGGTAAACAATCCGCAGTGTTCGGCTTGTTTCATTAATTCCGTGCAGGACGACATGCGTTCCATTCTCAACTTGGCGGTTACCGAGGGTATGCTGTTTAAAGGTGGTTCTGGCACTGGGACTAATTTTTCTACTTTGCGTTCCTCTAAAGAATATTTGGGTGGTTCCAATGGTCGTGCTTCTGGCCCTGTCTCTTTCATGAAAGGACTGGACTCGTTTGCCGGGGTTATCAAGAGTGGCGGCAAAACTCGTCGGGCCGCCAAAATGGTGGTTTTAAACGTCGATCATCCTGACATTGAAGAATTTATCATCTGCAAAGCCGAGGAAGAAAAGAAAGCCTGGGCTTTAATGGACGCCGGGTATGATGGTTCCATTGATGGTTCGGCTTACTCCTCCATTTATTTTCAAAACGCCAACAACTCAGTGCGGGTTAACGATGATTTCATGAACGCCATAATTAACGGCGGTGATTGGGTTACAAAAGAAGTTATTAGCGGCAATCCTTCAACTTCTTTTAAAGCCGCCGATCTCATGAAAAAAATCTGCGAAGCGGCTTGGCAATGCGGTGACCCTGGTTTGCAATACGACACCGAATCCAACAAATGGCACACTTGTAAAAAGAGCGGTCGCATTAATGCTTCCAATCCTTGCTCGGAGTTTATGTTTCTTGATGACTCGGCTTGCAATTTGTCTTCATTAAACCTAATGCGCTTCCGTAAAGAAGTTAACGGCTTATCTGAATTTGATCTGGCGGCTTTTAAACAAGCCAACGAAATCATGATTACGGCCATGGAAATTATTGTCGGCAATTCCAGTTATCCAACGCCGGCCATTGAAGAAAACAGTTTAATTTTCCGTCCTTTGGGTATTGGGTACGCCAACCTCGGAGCGCTACTCATGAGTTTTGGTTTGGCTTATGATTCCGACAATGGGCGCAATTTGGCCGCGGCCATTACTTCGCTCCAAAGCGGCGTGTGCTACGCGCAGTCAACGCGTATTGCCGAAAAGAAAGGGCCGTTTATTTCGTATCAAGAAAATGCCGAATCAATGCTTGATGTCATGCGTCGTCATCGTGACGAAACTGATAAGCTTCCTGCCCAGGGTGTTTCTGGCCAAATGCTTTCCGAAGCCCGCGAAGCCTGGCGTGAAGTGGTTGAACGCGGCGCGCGCTTTGGTTTTAGGAACTCGCAAATTTCTCTTTTGGCCCCCACTGGTACCATTGCTTTCTTAATGGACTGCGACACCACCGGTGTTGAACCGGACATTGCCTTGGTTAAATACAAGTGGTTGGTTGGCGGCGGCATGATTAAGATTGTAAACAAAACCGTTCCCGAAGCCTTAACTCGCCTTGGCTACACCGAAGATGAAAAGAAAGATATCCTTGCTTACATCAATGAAAAAGATACCATTGAAGGCGCGCCGCATTTTAAAGAAGAACATTTGTCGGTTTTTGATTGCGCTTTCAAACCAGCTAACGGCACACGTTCAATTCAGTACATGGGGCACCTGCGCATGATGGCCGCGGTTCAGCCGTTTTTGTCAGGCGCCATTTCCAAAACCGTTAACTTGCCCAACAGCGCCACGGTTGAGGATATTGAAAAAGTTTATGTGGAAGCCTGGAAGATGGGCATTAAAGCCGTGGCTGTTTATCGTGACGGTTCCAAACGTCAGCAGGCTTTAACCACTTCGCTTGATAAAGACCAATCAAAGAAAGTTGCCAAAAAAGCCGAGGTGGCTGTTGGCGATGGCCGCAACGAAACCTTCAAACCGTTGCGTCGTCGCTTGCCAGATGAGCGCAAAGCTATTACTCATAAATTCCAAGTGGGTACGCACAAAGGTTATCTCACTGTCGGTTTATATGATGATGGCACGCCGGGTGAAATGTTTATAACCATGTCTAAAGAAGGTTCGGTCATTAGTGGCTTGGCCGATGCCTTTGCCACCTCAGTTTCTGTTGGTTTGCAGTATGGTGTGCCGTTACAGTCACTGGTCAACAGGTTTGTTCATATGCGTTTTGAACCTTCCGGTTATACCAACAACCCAAATATCCGTATTGCCAAATCATTAGTTGATTACATTTTCCGCTGGATGGCCATGAAGTTTATGACACCGGAAGAACAACGAGCTGTCGGGGTCATGAATGTGGAAAATAATGGCGTCGAAGAAACTGTCATTGCTGTTCCTGCTCTGGCCGACAGTAGTAAAGAGGAACCACAGCCGACTTTGTTTACCGGCGAAAAAAAAGCGAGCTTGACCTCAACTTTTGATAACCAGTCTGATGCCCCAGCCTGTCCCACCTGCGGTTCGATTATGGTGCGTAATGCCTCGTGTTACAAATGCTTAAATTGCGGGGCAACCTCGGGTTGTAGTTAAAAAAATAACGGAGGACTATGTCACCAGATCAAACTTTTGGCATGATTCAAGTTTATACCGGCGATGGCAAAGGCAAAACCACAGCCTCGCTAGGGCTTGCTTTGCGCGCCGTTGGAGCGGGGAAGAAAGTTGGAATAATTTTTTTCGACAAAGGCGGAGTTCATTATTCCGAGCGGCAGTCGTTGCAGGAAAAGTTAAGTCACCTCATTGATTTTGTTGTGACCGGTCGTGACCGTATTGATTCGGTCACTGGGCGCTTTGATTTTTCTGTGACTGATGAAGACAAGGCCGAGGTTCAGCGTGGTTTAAACGAAGCGCGAGTTATGTTTGCCGATGGTTACGATTTAATTGTTCTTGATGAATTCAATACCGTGGCCGCCTTGGGGCTTTTGCCAGAAAAAGATGCGCTGAGTTTTTTGGACGAAAAGCCGGCGCACATGGAATTGGTTTTAACCGGCCGTCACGCCTTGCCGAGTGTCTTGGAAAAAGTTGACCTGGTTACGGAAATGAAGATGGTAAAACATTATTATTACAAAGGGGTGAAAGCCCGCGAAGGCCTGGACTTCTAGTCCGGGCTTTCTTTTTAAAGTTATGCAAGAAAAAATAAGATAATTTAAAAAATCCAGCTGGTGGCTGGAGAGGAGTACTAGCCTGGGTCGTCATCCTTTTCGTCTTCATAAGTGCGCGCCTTGGTCGAAGAAGCAACGCCTAGTGCTAGGATCATGATTAGACTGAAGCATTCAAAAGCTTCAAGTGGCCATTTGTACATGAGAGCTGTGAAGCCGATAAAGGTATTGAAGAACACGGATAATTCGTGGATGACCGTGCCAAGGGAGAACAGTCCGATGCCGACGGCAATCAAAAGAGCGTTTTTCACACAAGCCTCCGTCGTCTTATGTTGGGGAGATTGAAACATAAAAATTTAAAAGTGGCAAGGATGGAAGTTTGTAATCTTGCCAAAAACCGTAAAGTTATATATACTTTTTTCGCATCGGGCTGTAGCTTCCCGCTTATAGCGGGACCCCGCCAGAGGCGGGGCAGTAGTTTATACTTCGCTACAGCCACCAAAAATATCGGGCTGTAGCTCAGTAGGTAGAGCGCTACGTTCGGGACGTAGAGGCCGTGGGTTCAAGTCCCGCCAGCCCGACCAAAAACACACGAAAACGATTCGCGTGTTTTTGTTTTGGCAATAATCATTAATTCGAATATAATATAGCGACTATGTATGTTGTGCTTTTAATCATTCTTATTCTTATTGCCTCCACGGCTTATGCCGCCAATCAGGGTGCGCCGTGGGTGCCAACTAAAAAGAAGGATATCGAGAGGTTTTTGAATTTTGTCGAAATGAAGCCTGGCGAGAAGTTTTACGATCTTGGATGCGGTGACGCTCGACTGTCCGTAGCCGCGGCTAAGAGGTTTGGGGTTAAGGCCATTGGTGTTGAATTATCAATTCCCCAAATTATTGTGGCGATTGTTAGAAACTGGTTGGCCAAAACCGACGTCAAAATTAAATGGGCTAATTTATATAAAGTTGATTTGTCTGATGCTGACATTGTTTATCTTTTTCTCATGCCCGAGCCTTATGCCAAAATAAAGCCCAAGTTGGAAAGGGAACTAAAGCCTGGGGCGCGTGTGGTTGCGTACGTTTGGCCAATTGTCGGCTGGGAGGCAGATAAGGTTGATGACGTGGAAGGTAAACTTAAAATGTACTTATATAGGCGATAATTTGGCTTAAATAGGCAAAACACCCTTGACATAAGGGTGTTTTTATGATATATTTATACGCTTGATTCTGATCCGAAAGGGTCCGATTGAGTGTTCGTTCCACCCAGCCCCCCCCCACCACTCTGGCTCAACGCCAGGAGGTTCAAATGTCGCAGATCGTCAGGTTCATCGTCAAGCCCCGCATCAACGACCGGGCGGCCGCGATGCTCAAGGGACTCGGAGTCGTCTGCACCGTGCGCTCCACCCAGCGCCAGACCGAGCTGACCGAGCGCAACATCGAGCGCGCCAGTGCCGCCGGCCGCGACGGCCTCCGCGGCGATCGCACCGATGCCGTCGGCAACCGCCAGGCCGACTCCGGCACGCCGGTGTTCGGTTGGAAGGCCGAGGGACGCCAGTCCGTCTCCCTGCGCTGCGTCCTCGCGGACGTGACCAGGGTGTTCGGATGGTCCGTGACCGGGCTGACCATGTTCCAGAAGGAGGGCGACCGGATGTACTTCCTGGTCGTCGTCCTCGAGGCAGGAAAGCCCGCCCTGGACATGTCCCCGGCCCTCCAGGCCAAGCTCACCGAGATCCTCGGGCGGACCTTCGGGCACGTCCACTGCTTCCGGAACCCGGACGGCAGTGTGACGGTGAATCCGGCCCACGCCCTCAACGACGACGAGGTCGGGGAGATCCGGGACCTCCGCGTCCTGGACACCGAGGCCCACATGCGGTGCGTCCCCCGCTAGTCACACTAGCAGACGCAGCCGCACTCACGCCGTGTAGACCCACCCCTCTTGGGTGGAACCAGTCTACACGGCGTTCGCGTATCTACGAAGTTTTCAAAAACTCAGTCCCTCAGTATCCCAGTCCCTTAGTCCCCAACCAATTAATCCCCCTCAACTTCCTGTTTTTTGGACATCAACTGTTCAACAGAAGGCCCGAGGGCTTTTTTAATTTCTGCAATTGAACCAAGACTTAATAATTCTTTTGAATCAAAATCAGTCCGGCTCATCCATTCAGGAAAAGGCTGGCCGGTAACGGTGTCGAATAGAAACATTAAAACCGTGGTGGCATAGGCCCCTTTGGGCAAATCAAAACAAATAGCCACGCCTTCGGGGACAATTTTATAGTTATGCACATGTGGCCTAACGCGCGATGGAATAGCCGCATTGCCCAAGTGAATAAAATTGGTAAAACGAAATTGTTTTAAATTTTCCACGAATTTTTTGGTGCCGTGTGTTGCCAGCCATTTACCATATAAATTTTGTGCTTCGGGATTTTCCGTTAAAAGTTGAATAGTTGTCTCGGGCAAGGGAAGACTGGCAGTTTCGGCTTCGGAAAAAATAAGATTGTTTAAAAAACTGGCGTAAGCGCGGGCCCACAAATCAACTTGGCGATCGATAGTTGATAAGGCTTCGACAAACGAATCTTGTTTGCCCGGTTCTTTTAAAGTTTCCAATATCTTCAATTCATGACGAAAGGTGTAGGGAAGTGTGGAAAAGATTTTCTCCACCGCTGGCCAGTCGCCCCAGTGTTTGGCGGCTTCGTTTCGTAAATTGGTGACGAATGGATATTCAAATTCACTGGTTTTAAAGAAATAAGTTTTTACCACTTCTTTTGGCTCACCACGCAGCAAATGCATGCCGAATAAGTGCGACAAAAAGCGCGGACTGCCAAAACGTTGCGGGCCAAAGTAATTGGGAATGCCTTTTTCGTTGATAAGAGAGATATTTTTTTGAAAAGCGACTTCGTCAATCTGTTTTTCCGTTCTAACGAATAAAGTAAAATGGTTTCCCTTAAGCGCGCCGATTTGGACGGCCCCTTTTCCTTCCACCACGTTTTTTATAATAACTCCTTGAACTGAAAGTTTTTTAATTTCTTCAACCGTAACACCGCCACGGAAACTGACAGTTTGCGAAGTTAGGGCAACAGCATCTTTAATTCCGGCGTAGCCGATTTGTTTTGGATCAAGGTTCAAAGCCTCGGCAATGCGATTAACCGCATCAAGCGTGGAAATGCCAACTTTAACAATATCGGCATAAATTGTGCCTTGGCCGGACATAATCGCCTTTGAGTCAGTTTTAAAACTGTCTACATCAACAACTGTGTCGTCGGGTAATATTTCTTCGACAATAAAATCAAGCGGCGAGTATTTTATATAACCTTTGGGCAAGGAAGTTGGATAATCAAGAATACCGATACGCGTAAAAAGTTGTCCTGGCTCTTTTTTTGAAGTTACAAAAAGTTCGGGGGTTTTTTGTTTTTCTGCAGCAATAATTAGCTGTTCTTCTTCCCAGATTTTTTGATCAGTCGAGGTTTGCATACGGTTAATATATTATCATCGAAGAGCGAATATTGAAAATTAAAAAAGCCCTCTACTCATCGTCGGGTGAAGTAGGGGGCAGACGATCGGAGGGGCGATCTGGGAAGAAGCGGGCGAGGAAGCGGCCGCCGCTGCCGAGCATGGCCCGGACATCGTCGGCGCTTTCGACGATGCCACCTTCCTGGGTTCCGCGGCGCCGCAGTTCTCGCCGCCAGGCATCGTTACGCCTGGCCACTTCTCTCTGCTCTGGGGTCCAGCCAAAGTTTCCTCGCATGACCAGCTCCTGTCTCAAGGAACGTTTAGGCCTGATTTCACTCAGGCCAAGGAGGGTTAGATTAGCAAAAAAATTGCCGTTTGTCAAGGGTGTTAGATAGGTTTAGAATCAAGTTAGCGAATCCCTCACCCCTCTCCAAATCAAGAGAGGCCATCCCCCTCTCCCGGGGCTGAGAGGGGGCAAGATTTTTATGTTAGAAGTACCAAAAATGAACCCTTCTAAACTTAAAGAGAGTCGAAGGGAATTAAGGGAAAAAAGTACGGAGGCTGAAGAAGTTCTTTGGCGTCGTTTAAGAAACAGTAGGTTGGGTGTTAAGTTTTCTCGGCAAGTCGGAATAGAAAATTTTATAACGGATTTTTGTAGCCGCACTCTTAAATTGATTATTGAGGTTGATGGGCCGATTCATCAAAAGAAAGATTTTTCCGAACACGACAAATTTAGGAGCGATGTTTTAGAAGGATTTGGGTATAAAATTTTGAGATTTACAAACGAACAAGTCTTAAAGGACATTGATTCTGTAATTAAAATAATTAAAACCGAAATTTTCTCCCCTCCCAGCCTTGGGGGAGGGGAAGAGCCCCGCTCATCTGCAAGTAGCGGGGGAAAGGGGTGAGGGGTCTGAAAAATATGGATTTATTTTCATCTCAAGAAAACACAAACCGTTTAGCTAACGCCCCCTTGGCCGAACGCATGCGGCCGCGGACTTTGGTTGAATTTGTTGGACAGGACAAAATTTTAGGGGTAACCGGTTTGCTTCGCCGGCTTATTGCGCAGGATAAATTGCCATCCATGATTTTTTGGGGTCCGCCAGGCACGGGTAAAACCACTTTGGCTCGGATTATTGCCGGCGAAACCAAGTCGCGTTTTGTTGCTCTTTCGGCCACCTCGTCGAGTGTGGCCGAGGTTCGTGAAGCAATTAAGGAGGCTCGCGAGCAAATTAAGTTTTTTAAAAAAAGAACCATCGTTTTTATCGATGAAATTCATCGCTTTAACAAAAGTCAGCAAGACGCTTTTTTGCCAGCCGTGGAAGATGGCACTATTACTCTTATTGGAGCGACCACGGAAAATCCTTCGTTTGAAGTTAACTCGGCTTTGCTTTCTCGCTCTAGAGTTTTTGTTTTGGAAAAGTTGACGCCGGAAAATATTTTGGTTATTGTGCGGGCCGCGCTTAAAGATGAGGTTAGGGGTTTGGGAAAAAAGAAAATTGAATTATCTTTGGAGGCGGAATCGTTACTTTCCGGCCTGGCTGATGGTGACGCGCGATCAGCTTTGAATGCCCTTGAGGTTGCTGTGGATTCTTTCACAACAACGCAAGACGAAAATGTGCTAAAATTATCCGCGACGGAAATTCGGGAGGCTTTTCAAAAATCACATTTACTTTACGACCGCGCCGGCGAGGAACATTACAATATTATTTCGGCGCTTCATAAGTCCATGCGCGGTGGTGATGCTAACGCTGCCTTGTACTGGCTTGGCCGCATGCTTGAAGCCGGCGAGGATCCGTTGTATATTGCCCGGCGTCTGATACGCTTTGCTTCCGAGGATGTCGGGTTAGCTGATCCACAGGCCCTTTTGCAAGCCACGGCAGCTTACCAAGCAGCTCATTCCATTGGTTTACCTGAGTGTAATGTCAATTTGGCACAGGTAGTGGTTTATCTCGCTCGCGCCCCAAAGTCGATTGAGCTGTATAAGGCTTATGGCGAAGTAGCTTCGACAATTCATGAAGGGCCAAATCCGCCGGTGCCGATTCATTTGCGTAACGCGCCAACCAAATTGATGAAAGACTTGGATTACGGAAAAGATTATTTGTATCCGCCCGAAGAAGACGCTACTAACCAAACTTATCTTCCCGAAGAATTAAAAAATAAAAAGTTTCTATGACAACCGATCAACTTCTCGCTCTTAAAACTAACACTACTTTACTCGTAAAAAATGACCCGTTTGAATACAAGGGTCGAGCTGAAGTAACTCTTGAAGGGAGTGAGCTTGTTTATTGGCTTTTTTCCGACGAGGGAGCGTTTATTTATTTAAATCCTAAAACCGACGAAACAATTTTTTATCGGCCGGCGGAAAGTGATCTTGAAACCGATGAAGAGGGAGCAGTTTACGAAGGCGAACCCTACGAACTTTCAACCGAAGATCGCGGAACCGTTACCGCAGTTTTTGACGAGACGGCAGTGGAGGAAGGTGATGTTTTTAATTTTACTGATTACGAAAATAATGTTGGTCGTTTGATTCGCGCTCAAGAAAACGAATCAACCGGCGAAAGCCAGGTTTTTGTTGGCACGGTTTTAGTTGAGGAAGAAACGGTCGTGGTGGAAAACTAAAAAAAATATGGACGAACAGTCCAACCGTTGGAAGGGCGACAAAAAACGAGTGCAGCCTCGTGATTTTCGGCTACAAATTTTGTCGGTTCTTTTGGTTTTGCTGGCTGGCGCGATAATCGGCAAACTTTTTATTTTACAAATTTTCGACCATTCTTTTTATGAAGCCGTGGCCAGTGGTCAGCACGAATTGTTTCAAGAATTGTTTGCCGAGCGTGGTGACATTTTGGTTCATGACGGCAAAGACAATAATTTAGTGGCCGTGGTTACTAATCAAAAGTTGGCTTATGTTTATGCTGATCCACGTCAGATTGATAACCCCGGCGAAACCGTGGAAAAATTAGCGACGCTGTTTGATTGGGACGATACGACTAAGGCTGATTTTACCGTTAAGCTTTCTAATAAGACTGATCCATACGAACCAATCCAGCGTCATGTACCTGACGATGTTTTGGTCGAACTTGAAGCGGCCGACATAACCGGTATTTCTTATGTTCGCGAATCGTCTAGATTTTATCCCGAAGCCGGTTTGGGCGGACATCTTTTTGGTTTTTTAGGTTCCAACTCCGACGGTTCGTTATCTGGTAAATACGGTATTGAAGGTTATTTTGATGATCTCTTGGCCGGGACACCTGGTTTTTTACGTTCCGAGGGGGATATTGCCGGCCGCTTGATTGCCGCGGCTGATCGCGCTTTCCAACCAGCCATTGATGGGGCCGATGTTGTCTTGACCATTGATCGCAATATTCAGTTTTTTGCCTGTGATCGTTTAAAGACGGCCGTACAAAAACACGGAGCTGATGGCGGTTCGGTCGTTATTGTTGAACCAAGCACAGGAAAAATTTTGGCCATGTGTGGCTCGCCGGATTTTGATCCGGCCAATTATGGCAGTGTTTCAAGTATTAATGACTTTAACAATCCGGTGACTTTTGATGCTTACGAACCGGGTTCGGTTTTTAAACCGTTTACTTTAGTCGCGGCTTTAGATTCCGGCGTGCTCGAGCCGTCCTCAACTTATAATGATACCGGTTCGATTATGGTTGGTGGTTGGGATAAGCCGCTGTCTAATGCGGAAAATAAAGTTTATGGCACCGTGACCTTAACGCAGATTCTTGAAAATTCAGTTAACACCGGCACGGTTTTTGCCATGCAACAAACCGGCCAGGAAAAATTTAAAGAATACGTCAAAAATTTCGGTTTTGGCGAATCAACCGGTATTGATTTGGACACCGAAGTTTTTGGCGATGTTTCTTCCTTAAACAAAAGTGCT
Organism: Patescibacteria group bacterium; assembly: GCA_041661745.1. Taxonomy (GTDB): domain Bacteria; phylum Patescibacteriota; class Patescibacteriia; order UBA9934; family GWF2-40-263; genus UBA12403. The sequence goes on along the minus strand of JBAZTR010000005.1, from coordinate 29,296 downwards.
GAAGTTTATTCGGCCACAGCGTCTTTTGGTCAAGGAATTTCCGTTACGCCGCTTCAGCTGGTCATGGCTTATGCGGCTTTGGCTAATAACGGGGTTTTGTTAGAGCCGCAAATCATTGATCAAATAAAATATTCCGATGGAACCGTCGAAACAAAAGGTAAAAAAGAAGTTCGTCGGGTAATTAGCGAAAAGAGTGCCAGTCTCATCGGAGCCATGTTGGTCTCGGTGGTGGAAAACGGCCACGGCAAAAAAGCCGGTGTGCCCGGTTATTATGTGGCTGGTAAAACCGGCACGGCACAGGTGGCTAGTGCTGATGGTGGCTATCAAACTGATAATAATATCGGCTCATTTGCCGGTTTTGCCCCGGTCTCTAATCCGCGGTTTGCCATGTTGGTTCGTTTGGACCATCCGCGTGATGTGGAATGGGCCGAATCTTCGGCTGCACCGCTTTTTGGCGAAATCGCCGATTTCTTGCTAAAATATTACGAGATACCACCAGAGCGGTAATTTTAAACGTTATGACCAGTACAATTCCTTTGGACGGGGCCAAACTGATCGGCGAGGCGATCGGTTGGATTTTGTTTTTTCCGGTTTGGTGGTACACCCGCGGGTTAGTTTCTGTTTTAGAGGGTAGTGGTCAATCAATAAAAAATAAATACACCAATTTGGGACTTGGGGTTTGGTTAACAAATCTCTTTGTGCCAATGTATGGCACGACAGATATAACCGGTCGGATTATTAGTTTTTTTGTTCGTTTGGTTGTGGTTATTGTCCGGGGGATAGCCCTGCTGCTTTGGTTGGTTTTAGTTTTGTTATTTTTGTTGGCCTATCTTCTTTTCTTGCCTTTTTCCGTCTTTGGTTTTGCGTATCATTTATTTTTTTGAAGCTAGCTTGGTTTTTATTTTTTTATGTCTCCACAAAATTCCGTCATCATTAACGGAAAATCATATCTTTGGTCGGAAAAGCTGGATCGTGTTTCGCGGGCGGTTTCGCTTGTTCGCGAACGGACTGATCAGGCTTTGACCGTTGGGGTAATGCTTTTGGGTCTTGCGGCTTTAGGTAAAGCTTTTTTCGATTTGTTTATCCGCGGTCAAGGTCACGAAATGTTAACCTCGCCTTTTTGGTTTGAACCGAATTTAACGGCCGGTTTGCTTTTCTTTGTTTTGCTTTGTGGTGAATTTGTTATTTATCGTTTAAGCGAATCGTCTCGACGCTCTCACTATTTACCAAAGCGACTTTATAACAACGAACCACCAACCATCGGCCCGGCCATTGGTCGAACCGAAAATATTGCCGAAACTTTTGAAAACGCCGCGCGTCGGGCCGTGGAAGAGGCTTTTGAATTTTCCGAACGCTTTCATCATGCCGAGGTGGCCGCGATTCATTTATTTTCCGGTTGTTTGTCAGCGGAAAAACCGCGGGTTGTTTTGGCTCGGTTAGGCATACGCTTTGACGATTTAAAACCAGCGATTGAAAAAAGTTTGGCCGCTTTAACGGTTGGTGAAAGCACGGCTTTATCAGCCGTCGGCCAAGACGTGATTTTTCAGTCATTTATTTCGGCTTACGAACGAGGTCAAAGAACAGTTTCTATTCTCGAACTTTTTCAAAAAGCCTTTCACGCCGAGCCGCTTTTGGCTGATTGGTTAACCTCTAAAGAAATTACTAAAGAACAATTTGATCACGCCGTGGAATGGGTTCGCATTAACGAAGAACTTCGCCTTCGTTACGAAAAATTTCGTCGGGCGGCTTTGCATAAGCCGGTTGGTGATATGAACCGGGCCATGACCAGCGTGGCCACGCCGCTTTTGGACCGTGTGGCCGACGATTTGACCGTTGAAGCGGTTTATGGCCGTTTGCCCATGCTGATTGATCGCGAAAAAGAAATTCGTGAAATTTTTCGAGCGATTGAAGGTGGCGGGCAGAGCGTGATTTTAGTTGGGCCGCCCGGGATTGGTAAGAAAACGATTATTGCTGGTATTGCCCAAAAAATGGTTGAGGAAGACGTGCCCGAGGTTTTAAAAGACAAGCGCTTGGTTTCGCTTTCCATTTCAACGCTTTTGTCTGGAGCTAACCCATCCGAGGCTGAAGAAAGATTAATGTCGATTTTGTCCGAAGTGGCTCGTTCTCGCAATATTATTTTAGTGGTTAACGATATTGAAAAAATAACCGGTATCACTTCTGGTAGTGAGCACACCATGGATTTAGCTTCGGTTTTGGCCGATGCTTTGGCGCGCGGGGTTACTTGGCTTATTGCCACAACCACCCCTGAAGCTTTTTCTGAAGCCGTTGAACCTTCGGCCCTTGGTCGAATTTTACAGAAAATAAATATCCCCGAACCAACGACCTCCGAGGCAATTAATATTTTGGAATCAAAAATGGCCGAGATCGAAGGTCAAAATAACATTATTTTTTCTTTTGAAGCTTTGGAAAAATCGGTTATTTTTTCCGACCGGTATTTGCACGAAAGTTATTTACCGGAAAAGGCCATTGAATTAGCTAAAGAAGTGGCTTTGGAAGCCAGACAAAAGAAGGGCTCAAACACTTTGGTGACCGGCGAAGATGTTTCCAAAGTCATGTCAGAAAAAACCGGTATTCCTTTAAATAAAGTAACCGAAGACGAAAAAGAAAAACTTTTACATTTCGAAGATCGTTTGCACGGTCGGGTGATTGGCCAAGAGGAAGCGGTTAAAGCCGTTTCCTCGGCCCTGCGCCGGTCGCGAGCCGAACTTCGCAGTGGTAAACGGCCAATTGCTAATTTTCTTTTTCTGGGGCCGACCGGCGTTGGTAAAACCGAATTGGCTAAAGCCGTGGCCGAAGCTTATTTTGGTAGCGAAGGGGCCATGCAACGTTTTGATATGTCCGAATATCAGGACACCGCCAGTATCCATCGCTTAATCGGTAACCCTGATTCAAAAGAAGGCGGCTTGTTAACGGAGGCTGTGCGGCAAGAACCTTTTTCAATTATTTTGCTTGACGAGCTTGAAAAAGCCAGTCCGGAAATTTTAAATCTTTTTCTGCAAGTCATGGACGACGGTCGTTTAACTGATGCCGCCGGGCGGACGATTGATTTTACCAGCACTATTTTAATTGCCACGTCCAATGCCGGGACCTCTTTTATTCAGGACGCGGTTAAAGCCAACCGGCCGCTGGAGGAAATCAAAACCGAATTGTTAGAACAAGAATTAAAAGGAATTTATCGTCCGGAGTTTTTGAATCGTTTTGACGCGGTCATTGTTTTTAAACCGTTGACGCTTGATGACGTTCGGCAGATTGCCTACCTTATGATTAAACAGGTGGCCGAACGTTTAGAAATGAAGGGAATAAAATTGCGGGCCGAAGACGCCGTGGTCGAAGAGTTGGCCAAAAAAGGTTTTGATCCGTTGTTTGGGGCTCGACCGCTTCGCCGTGTAATTCAAGAGAATGTGGAAAACGCCGCGGCCAATGTTTTGCTGTCCGGCGAGGTTAAGCCGCGCGATACCATTGTTTTAAAAACTGGTGGACAGGTTGAAGTAGAAAAAGCGGTATGAGCGTTGAACTCCTAAAAATAATTTTTCAAGACGCGATTTATTTGACCCCTTGGTTTGTCGCGTCTTTTGTTTTGGCACTAATGGCCACTTGGTTGGTTCGAAAATTTGCCCCGCGTTTTGGTTTACTTGATTTGCCGGCCGCGCCGCGCAAGCTGCACAGCAAACCCACGCCGCTTTTTGGTGGCTTAGCTATTTTTACACCACTGGTTTTGGTGATCTTTTTTGTTTTATTGGTTTCTAACGCTTTAACCAGTGGGGAAATTAGTTGGCAACATTATCTTGGTTTCTTTTTAGGTGGCTTGATTTTAATGATTGGCGGGTTTTTTGATGACAAATATTCTTTGCCGCCAAAATTTGCCATTATCGCTCCGGTTCTGGCGGCTCTTACCGTTATTTTGTTTGGGGTTGAGGTGGAAAAATTAACCAATCCTTTTGGCGGGGTAATTTATTTGGCCGCGTGGCAATCGGATCTTTTGGTTTTTGTTTGGCTTATGGTAGTAATGTTTACAATGAAATTTTTGGACGGCTTAGACGGTTTGGCCACCGGCGTCGCTTCCATTGGAACGCTCATGATTTTGGCTTTGTCGCTGACCGCGGCATATTTTCAACCCGACGTGGCTTTGCTTTCGGTAATTTCATGCGGGGCCTTACTTGGCTTTTTGGTTTTTAATTTTCATCCGGCTTCAATTTTTCTTGGGGAAGGGGGAAGTACCTTTGTTGGATTTTTAATCGGCACTCTGGCCGTTATTTCTGGCGGCAAATTGGCCACGGCTTTGTTGGTTATTGGTATTCCACTTGTTGATTTGGTTTTTGTTATTTCTCGTCGGGTTTTGCAAGGCGGTCTTAAAGCCGCGGTGCACGGTGATCGCACTCACTTGCATCATCGTTTGTTGCTGGCCGGTTTGTCGGAACGAAAAACCGTTTTGTTTTTTTATGTGGTGGCCGGTTGTTTTGGTGTTTTAACTTTATTTTTACAAAGCAAAGAAAAATTAATTGCTTTTGGCCTTTTATGTCTTCTGGGTCTGATTCTGGCCGTGGGCCTTAGTCTAAAAGAAAATAAAAAAGCCGGCTGACCTCAGCCGGTTTTTTCTTTTTAACCAACGGTTACGCTTTTAGCTAAATTTCTTGGTCGATCCGGATTAAAGCCGCGAGCCACGGCCGTGTAATAAGCCAGAAGTTGCAGGGGGATAACTGCCAAAAGTGGTGCTGTCATAGAATGCGCGTCAGGGAAGTGAATTACTTCATCGGCCGCCGTGGCTGGCACATTTAAACTTTCCGGAGTGATGACAATGGTTTTGGCGCCGCGCGCTTTGACCTCGGTCAGGTTGCTAATCATGGCGTCTTTTTCGTCTTCGGACAAAATAATTCCAATCACCGGAAAATTTTCTTCAATCAAAGCAATGGCCCCGTGTTTAAGTTCGCCGGCTTCATATGCTTCGGCGTGAATATAGGCGACTTCTTTTAATTTAAGCGCTCCTTCCTTGGCCACCATCGCTCCGGCATTGCGCCCAATAAAATAAGCATTGGGTTTTTGTGATATGTCATTGCCAATGCGGCGCGCGGCTTCGTCGGTTTTATTAATTGTTCGTCGAACATCTTCGGACAAAGCAAGGAGGGCCCGTCCCAAAGCCCGGCCAAAATCTTTATTAATTTTTTCGCGGCCTCGGCCAAACCACAAAGTTAACAACAAGAAGATTGTTGATTGCGCCAAAAAAACTTTAGTCGAAGCCACGGCTTTTTCTGGCCCGGCATTAGTGTAAACCCCGCAACCGGTTTCCCGGGCAATGGCTTTACCAACGCGATTGATAATGGAAAAAACATTATGGCCAAGTTCCTTGGCTTCTTTTATTTTTTGTAAGGTGTCGTGAGTTTCACCGGACTGACTGACGGCTAAAACCGCCGTGGCCGCCGGGTAATGGGCTGGCCTGGCCTCTGAGGCCGCTTCAGTCACAACTGTGTCAAAGCCGCCGTATTTGGTTAGCCACCAGCCGCCAAGTTCAGACGCGTATTTAGCTGTGCCGCAAGCGACTGAACGCAGATGTTTGGTTGATAACAATTCCTGCTTTCGTCCTTCTAAGCCGCCAAGTTTGGCCGAGCCGTCTTCTAAAAATAAACGTCCGCCATTATTTAAAGCTCTAAGAATAGTTTCGGGTTGTTCGTGAATTTCTTTTAACATGAAATGAGGAAACGGAGCGGCTGTAACTTGTTCGTCGCTGTCGGCAGTTAAAATAGTTTCGGCAATTTCCCCACAACCATCGGCGTGTATAGTACAAACTTTTCCTTCGGGCAAAACAAAAAATCTTTTGGTAAAAGAAGTGAAAGCATCTTCGAGCGAGGCGACGAAAATTTCATCTTGTCCCAGGCCGATTAAAATTGGGCTACCATGACGAGCCACGACAATTTCTTTGGGGAAACGTTTGCTTAAAACCGCCAGTCCCCAGGTACCGCGCATTTTTCCGACAGCTGTAGTTACGGCCACTTCAAGCGTTTGTGTGCCATCAGTTAAAGCCTGCTCAATTAAATGGGCCACAACTTCGGAATCGGTTTCCGAACGAAAGGTGTGGCCGGAATTTTCCAATTCTTTTTTTAGCTCAAGATAATTTTCAATAATGCCATTATGAACAATTGCCAATTCGCCCGAGCAGTCGGTATGCGGGTGAGTGTTAGGCACGGTCACGCCGCCATGAGTGGCCCAGCGCGTGTGGCCAATAGCCACATCAGCCTCATTCATTTGTTCCAAACCTTCGTGGCCGCGCAAAGCTTCGAGCTTGCCAACAGTTTTAACTAATTTTAATTCGCCATTATTTAATGAACAAACACCGGCCGAATCATAACCGCGTTCTTCGAGGGCAGTTAGTCCGGGTAAGATAATGTCTTTTACAATGTTTTTTCTAGGACCAATGTAGCCGATTATTCCACACATATTGTTTTTTTGTGAGTTAAAGTGATTTCCACAAAGCGTCAAAAATCATAGTCTGTGACGAAGTAATATTTTCATCATCAATAATCGCTCCGAATAATTTGTTGAATTCGTCAGCCGAAACGTAAGCGGTTTTTTTGCCATAGATGAAAATATAAGCCGATGAACTTTTTTCTTTGCTTAACCATTTTCTTTCATCAAGTCCGGCGGTTTCACCACCCGGTCCGATGGAAATGGCTTTGACGTGAACGCCGAGCTCAATGCGAGTTTTAAGAAAGCTTGGCCACGCCGCGGCAATAAGTTCTCGTAATTTTGACGAAGAATAAATGCGATAAGTTTTGTTTTTTGTTCGTTCGGTGGTTTTTAAAACATCTTTTAAAATATCTTTTATGCCATCCTTGCCTTCGTAATAACGTACTGTCGGACGATATGTCGCCGAGCCGGCCAAGGCCTGAAAATCCGGGAGAAGGGAATCGAGTTGTTGTCGCGCTTCTTGAAGGGCTACTTCGCGACGGGTGGCCAGACCCCGAAGCTTTTGCGGATCTTCGGCCGTGAAGTAACGATGCGGTTTGGCATCGACATAGCTTATAAGTCCGGCGGCGATTAAACGCTTGATAGCATCGTATGAGGTGCCGCGATTGTAACCAGAGGCCTCGGCCACCCGACGGAGCGGGGCCGAACCCAGTTTTAAGACGGCCAGATAGACATCAAGATCCTTGGCTTTTAACCCCAAAAGTTCAAGGGTCTGTGGTTTTAGATTAATATTCGTCTTCATATCAGTCAAAAAAATAATTACAATATTTTTTGTTGTAAGAAAACTGTACTATTCTTAGCCAAAAGTGGCAACACGCAACTTGTCTGGATTTATCCGACAAATAATTTATTCAATCTAATATTTTTTTGTGCTATAATAAATTCAATCAAAAGGAGGATATGCCAGAAAGTTTATTTTTTCAGATTGGTGGAGTAATTGTCATTGCCGCGGCGTTGTCTTTTTTGGTTAGGGTTTTTAAACAGCCGTTGGTAATTGCCTACTTGGTGGCCGGAATTTTAGTTGGTCCGGCTTTTTTGGCCTTAACCCACGAAACCGAAGTTTTAGATTCTTTGGGAAAATTAGGCGTGGCTTTTCTTTTGTTTACCGTTGGCTTGGGTCTTAATTGGCGGCGCATTAGGGAAGTCGGCACCGTGGCCGTGGCCAGTGGTTTGGGCCAAGTATTTTTTACTTCAGCTGTTGGTTTCCTTATTGCTCACGCCTTGGGCTTTGACATCACTACCAGTTTATTTATTTCCATTGCCTTTTCTTTTTCCAGTACCATCATCATTGTTAAGATGCTCATGGACAAGGAAGATCTTGATACCCTTTACGGAAAAATTGCTGTCGGTTTTTTGATCGTACAGGATTTGGTGGCCATGATTATTTTGTTGGTGCTGGGAGCGGTTGGGAAAGGCCAGACACCAATTGATATTTTATGGTTATCGTTGGCCAAGGGTTTGGTAGTGGTGGTGGTTTTTTGGTTTCTTTCGGCCAAGGTGGTGCCACATTTAGTTAAGTTTGCCGCGTCATCACAAGAACTTTTGTTGGTTTTTTCATTGGGTTGGTGTTTTACCGTGGCCGGCCTGCTTTATTACTTTGGTTTTGGTGTGGAAATTGGCGCGCTTATTGCCGGTGTCGCTCTTTCCGGAACGCACTACGAGCGGGAAATTAACGCGCGGATTAAACCGCTTCGCGATTTCTTTTTAATTTTGTTTTTTATCGTTCTGGGTTCGCAGCTTCAGTTGTCGACGGCCTCAACCTTGCTTTGGCCAATCATAATTTTTTCGCTTTACGTGCTTATTGGTAATCCCATTATCATGATGTTGGTTTTGCGGGCTCTTGGTTACCACCCCCAAACCGGCTTTTTGACCGGTACCACGGCGGCTCAGGTTTCGGAATTTTCTTTTATTATGTTGGGGGCCGGCATTTCACTGGGATTTGTTTCTCCCGCGGCTCTTACCTTGGCCACGGTCGTTGGTTTAATTACCATTGCCGGTTCGACTTACTTGGTTAAAGAAAACGAGCGAATTTATGAATGGTTGCGGCCGGTTCTTCGCTTTTTGGAAAACGGTCGTGTTAGACACGCGGCGCGCGCGCGAACTTTAAATTCGCCTAACACGATTCTTTTTGGTTGTCATCGTACCGGCGAGGTTTTGTTGAATGAGGTAAAGAAAATCGGTCACAAATATTTGGTGGTTGATTATGATCCTAATGTAATCGAAGAACTTAAAGCAAAAAGAATTCCGGCAATTTACGGCGATGCTGGCGACGAAGATTTTCTTAAAGAACTGCGTGCTGAAAAAACACGACTAATTCTTTCCACTATTCCCGATGTCACCACCAGCTTGGAATTGTTAACTTATTTGCGTGAAGAAAAATTTAAAGGCACGGCCATTGTCGCGGCGCGGTCAGCCGAAGAAGCTTTAGAATGTTATACGGCCGGGGCGGCCTATGTAATTGTCCCCAGTATTTTGGGAGCCGAGCGTTTTAGTGAACTCTTGCGGCGCAATAAAGATAAGGCTAAACAATGGGAGAAGATAAAGAAAACCGGTAAAAAAGAGGCCGATGAAGACATTGGCCTTGACACGGACTGAAAATAAGGCTAAGGTGCGTTGTTCCTTCCACCCCCGGAGACACCATGGATCCCTTCTCGTTGCGTCGTCAACGGAGAAGGGAAACCATCTCCGTTGGCAACATCACCTTCCTGAACCAGGAAGCGTTCGACTTCTACCTGTTCGACAGCATCGAAAGCGTGGCGATGAGCCGTAATGACGACGGCACGCTGACTTTCTTCGTCGTCGCTTTCGGGGTAGAAATGTCGGCCGACTGGATAGCCGGCCTACAGTTCGTCGTGTCGCGTGACGGCTGGATCGAGCGACACGAGGTTTCCCAGTTTAAGCAGGCTCGGTACGGATGTGCTGTACGGATTCGGACGCATCTCCTCAGCGGTTCGGAAGAGGAGGACTTTCCCGAGCTGGACGATGGCCGGCATGCTGTCCTCGCGACCTCGGCGGCCGCTTGTGTCGTTGACCTTCTTTGATCGCTCTTTCCAGCGGTCAATTTTTTTGGTAAAATTTATTTTGTATGGCTAGCCCAGAATTTTTTTTCAGTCCAACCATGGTTCGTGAAAAACGCGAACAACGACGTTTTGTTACAGCTGAAACCACCATTGCCTCGGAAAAACATCCTGATAGAAACGAAGATTCCACTTTTTCTGACGCTGAAAACGGCTTGGTTGCTTTGTCTGATGGTGCTGGCGGTCATGCTTCTGGTGATAAAATGAGTCGGGCCACCATTCAACTTGTTAAGGAAAGCGCTCCACGCATGACTGGCAATACAATCGACGAGCTAAGCCAGGCCATGGATGCAGAAATTAATCTCATACTTAAAAAAGGTGAAAAAATTTCTAGGCAACTTACCCCCAAGGGCAGTAAAGAGGCCATGGCCACTTTAATTTTAGCCAAACTAATTGAAGTCAACGGCCGTTATAGTGCCGTTGTTAAGGGTCTTGGCGACTCGCGCGCCTATATTAAACGGGCTAACGGGCAACTTGAAAAAGTTGAATTATTTGAAGACGGCTATTTAAACTTACTGGTGGAAATGCAAAGATTTTCGCCAGAAGTGGCTAACTTAATTTCCGAAGCAACTGATGTAAACAGTTTTTCTGCTGAATTATTGGCACGTAATTTTGGTTCCGTGGAACAAATAACTAAATTTTTTGGCATGGGTTTGTGGGATTTAGACGCGAACTCAGATGATTTAAGAAAAGAAAATTTGCTGCTGTTTCAAATTGTAACCGCTTTTAAACGATATTTTTCCAACGAGAAACGTGGTGCCGTGACTCAATCGGTTGGGGCGGACAGAAAACAAATGGAGGGTGGGGAGTTCGTTATTCATACTGCCATTGTTGCCAATTTGCGTCCGGGCGATCGGCTTTTTCTTGTTTCTGACGGCGTGTCTGATAATTTAAATACCGAACAAATTGATGCGGCCGCTGTTGGTACCGATTTTCAAGATCAGTTGGAAAATTTGCGAGACACTGCCCTGGCTCGCTCACGCGACCAGAACCATATGCGGCACAAGGCCGATGATATAACATCGATTGGTATTGAAGTGCCGGAAGCGGCAATAGTTGAAACAACACCAGCTAAATCTCCGGCCCCCTCGTCCAGTTTTTTTGGGCGGCTAAGAGGCATACTGACAAGGAAATCCGCAGCAGCTCTTCCAGCTGAAATTTCTGAAGCCCAAGCCCGCGCTCTGGGCCTTGCCAAAGGAAGTAATGAAACCAAAGAATTAGAAAAAGTTAGCTAATATTATGTCATCCTTAGAAGACAGAAGGTCTTATCATCCACCTATCAAAACCGAGCAAAGAGAACGCGAGCATATTCCTTTTGTTACGGCCGAGGCCACCAGAGCTTCGGAAAAACATCCTGAACGTAATGAAGACGCTTCTTTTGTTGACGCGGAAAACGGTTTGATTATTTTGTCCGATGGCGCCGGTGGTCAAGAATCTGGTGAAAAGATGAGCCGCGAGGCTGTACGTTTGGCACGTGAGGCCGCGCCACACATGGTTGGCCGAAATTTGGACGAATTAAACAGATCCATGGAAGCCGAATTTCGTAAAATAATTGAGGAGGGCGAAAAGTTTTCCAAAAAATTAACTTCACCCGGCGGAAAAACTGCCTCAGCCACATTAATGATAGCTAGAATGTTGGAAACTCCGAGCGGTTGCCAAGCTATAATTAAAAGTGTCGGCGATTCGCAGGCTTTTATTCAACGCGCCGATGGAACAATCGAGCGGGTAAAAATGGAAGATGACGGCATGCTGGACTTATGGGTTAAGAAAGATATTATCGATCTTGAGGCCGCTGAATTGATTTCCGAAGCAACCGGGGGCGCTGATTTTGCCGCGGAATTATTGAGGAAAAATTTTGGCACTGATCATCAGATTTTGGAGGCGTTTAGAATAGCTGTTGTGAACAACGGGGAAGAAATTGAAAAAGCCATACCTGATCTTAAAAAGACAAAAAAGAACTCACTTGAAGATCGGCGTCTGTTGCGATTAGTCCAAACCGTCCGCGCTTTCAAATTGTATTTTGACGGACATTTTCGAAGCAAGGTAACGCAAATGGTTGGAATGAGTAAAGAGGATCTGACTTTTAGAAAAGACTTTGCTGTTCACACCGCTTTTGTTCCCAATCTTAGAAAAGGCGATCGTATTATTCTTGTTTCCGATGGCGTGTCTGATAATTTGCCCACTAGAAAAATCGGTAAGGCCATGAAGGGAGACAATCTACAAGCTCAACTGGAAAATTTGCGAGACACCGCATTAGACGCTTCGCGTGACCCGTATAATATGCGCCGCAAATCAGACGACATTACCGCGGTTGCTATTGAAGTACCGGGAGAGAAAAAAGTAGAAATCGCGCCAGTCAGACCGCCGGCGCGACCGCAAGGGCTTCTTGGTAAGATGAAAAGAATACTTTTTAGGGATTCGGTGGCCTCGCCTGAAAAAATTTCCGAAGCCCAAGCCCGCGCTAAGGAACTCGCCGAAAGGACAGGGAAATAAGGATCTAAAAAATTGCGGCTTAAAAAGGCCTTGACACTATAAATTAGCACTCTATAATAGGGAGTGCTAGTTTTTAATTTATGGACGAACGTTGCCAGCGCATTTTGCGCGCCATAATTGAAGAATATGTCCGAACGGCTGAGCCGGTTGGTTCAAAGTATCTTTGTGAAAATTGCGGTTTCGACGTTTCGCCGGCCACTATTCGCAACGAAATGATGGTGTTGGAGGATGAGGGTTACTTGCGCTCGCCGCACGCTTCAGCTGGCCGCGTGCCGACTGAGAAGGCTTACGAATTCTATTTGCGCAACTTTGTTCCGTCCAAACATGCTAATCGTGGCAGTGCCAAGTTGCGTCAGTCCATGGTCGGGGCGTTTGATGGCGAAGACGCTTTGCGTTCACTGGCCAGAAAGTTGGTTGACCTTTCCGGCGAAACCGCCATTGTCGCTTTCGATCCGCGCCGCAGTTTTTACACCGGGGTGGCTAACCTTTTCCAAAAACCGGAATTTCGCGATCTTGAAGTCTTGCGCAATTTGTCGTCCATTGTCGATCGCTTCGACGATGTGGCTGGGGAGATTTTCGACTCCATTTCGTCTGAACCGCAAGTCATGATTGGTAAAGAAAATCCTTTTGGCGAAGACATGGCGGCAATTCTTGTTAAATATCAGTTGCCAAACAAAGTTACCGGTTTCCTCGGCCTGCTTGGGCCGCTCCGCATGGATTACGAAAAAAATATCGCGTTGATTGAGGAGGCAAAAGAATTGTTGGATCTTGATGCTGGAGAGGCCGGAAAGGACTGAAAGGCCGGAAAGGCTTTGTAAAAAATTAATTTATTTTATGACAGACAAAAAAGAAGAAGAAAAACAAAATGCCTCTCCGGCATCTCCAGCCTCTCAAGCCTCTCAGACAGAAAGCCAACGCGATGAATATCTTGCCGGCTGGAAACGGGCACTGGCCGACTACGACAATTTAAAAAAAGATTTATCGCGCGAACGTGGCGAAATGCGTCGGGCCACCACGGTTGAACTTTTAATCTCGCTTCTGCCAATCATGAATAATTTCGACGCCGCCGGTAAACACCGTCCACACACTGACGACGAAGCCGCAGATAAATGGATTGCCGGGGCGCTGCAAATTAAAGCCCAACTCGAAGTCGCTCTCAAAGATTTGGGAGCTGAATCATTCGATGGCACCGGTGAAAAATTCAATCCCGAACTTCACGAATCCGCCGGCAGTCGACGCGAGGAAGAGCGTGAAGATGGAATCGTGTTGGAAGTTGTCCGCCGCGGCTGGAAGGTGGACGGAAAAGTGGTTTGTCCGGCGAAAGTAATTATTAATAGTTTGTAACCAGCTTGTAGGAAGTAGCTTGTAGCTTGTAGGATTTGCCGGTTTGGAATAATTCAAACCAAGCAACCCTACAAGCTACCTCCTACCAGCTACAAGCTAAAAATAAATATGTCAAAAATATTAGGAATCGACCTCGGCACCACCAACTCCTGTATGTCCGTAATCGAGGGCGGACAACCAAAAGTTTTAGAAAATAAGGAAGGCGCGCGGACCACGCCGTCGGTTGTGGCTATTTCCAAAACCGGTGAGCGCACCGTTGGCGCCACGGCCAAACGCCAGGCAGTTACTAATCCCGAAAATACTTTGTATTCCATTAAGCGCTTAATCGGCCGCCGTTGGGAGGATGCCGAAGTGCAACGCGACCTGAAGGTTTTGCCTTACAAAATTCAACGTCGTGGTGATGGTGTGGCCATAATGATGGGTGGCAAGGAACAGACTCCTGAAGAAATTTCGGCCATGATTTTGCGTAAGCTTAAAGAGGATGCCGAAGAAAAACTTGGTGAAAAAATTACCGAAGCGGTTATTACTGTGCCGGCTTATTTTGACGATGCACAACGCGCGGCCACCAAAACGGCTGGCGAAATCGCTGGTCTCACTGTTAAGCGTATTATCAACGAACCAACAGCCGCGGCTTTGGCTTATGGCTTTGATAAAAAAGTCGGTCAACAAATTTTAATTTACGATCTGGGCGGCGGCACTTTCGACGTTTCCGTGCTTGATGTTTCCGCTGACACAGTTGAAGTTAAGTCGACTAATGGCGATACCCACCTTGGTGGCGATGATTTTGATCGCGTTTTAATCGATTGGATTATTGGTGAATTCAAAAAGCAAGAAGGAATCGATCTCTCAAAGGATCCGTTGGCTTTGCAACGCATTAAGGATGCCGCAGAAAAAGCCAAGATCGAACTTTCTACCACCCAGCAAACGGAAATCAACCAGCCTTTCATTACCAGCGATGCCAACGGCCCAAAACATTTGGCTTTGAGCATGACGCGCGCCAAGTTGGAAGAATTGGTAATGGATTTGGTTGATAAAACTTTTGGCCCAGTCGAAGCCGCACTTCGTGATGCTAAACTTTCCAAAAACGAAATCGAAGAAATCGTTATGGTTGGTGGTATGACCCGCATGCCGCTGGTGTTAAAAAAAGTTGAAGAATTTTTTGGTAAGAAACCAAACATTAGCGTTAACCCTGATGAAGTCGTGGCCATTGGCGCGGCTGTTCAAGGCGGTGTTCTGGCTGGCGAAGTAAAAGATGTTTTGTTACTCGACGTCACTCCGCTTTCCCTTGGTATCGAAACTTTGGGCGGTGTCATGACCCCGTTAATTACTCGTAACACCACAGTGCCGACTTCCAAGTCACAAATTTTTTCCACTGCTGGCGATAATCAGCCGAGCGTGGAAATTCATGTCCTTCAAGGTGAACGCCCCATGGCTTCTGACAACAAGACTCTTGGAAAGTTTATGCTTTCCGGTCTGCCGCCGGCCCCGCGTGGTATTCCGCAGATTGAAGTTTCTTTTGATATTGATGCCAACGGTATATTGAGTGTTTCGGCAACTGACAAAGCCACCAATCAAAAACAAAGCATTACCATTACCGCTTCGACTGGTTTGAATAAAGACGAAGTCGAACGCATGAAACGCGAAGCTGAAGCACATGCTGTCGAAGATGCCAAGAAAAAAGAACAGATCGAACACAAGAACATGGCTGAGACCATGATTTACACGGCTGAAAAAATGTTAAAGGATGCCGGTGATAAAGCCACGGCCGAAGAGAAAAAAGAAATCGAAGAAAAAATTGAAGCACTTAAGAAGGTGAAAGACGGCGATGATCACGAAGCTATTAAGAAAGCGGCTGATGAGTTAACCAACGCTGCGCAAAAAGTTGCCACCAAAATGTACCAGTCTTCGACAAGCTCAGACTCTTCGAACAAAACAGACAGCGCGCCAAATCAGGAACCGCCAAAGCAAGATGGTCCGGTTGATGCTGAGTTCAAAGAAAAGAAGGACGAATAATTATGACGCATAAAACAAGTGGCTCCGCGGAAACGGAGTCTATTGAGTCATGGTTTTTTCAGTCCGCCGTTCGCACTAATGATTGCTCTATGGAACAAGTGCCGGGCAAAGAGTTGTGTCCGGGTTACTACAAAACTCTGGCTTCAGCCGCTGATTGGCACGTGGTCACCGCCGGCCTGGCTGTTATCATTGTTTGTTTATTCATTGGTTTGGTGTTAGAAAAACGCGATTATTAAAATATGCTTAAAGCGGTAATTTTCGATCTTGACGGAACTTTGGTCGACAGCGAAGCAGTTTGGACTAAGGCTTGGACCAAGGCTTTGAAAAAGCACGAGAAACAATATGACCCGGCTTTGCAGAAGCACTTGATGAGTAAACCAGCGAAAGAAAATTTTTCTTTTCTGACACAAACTTATGATTTGTCTATAGAGCCTGATGAATTTGGTCGGGATGTGGTTGCGGCATATAAAGAAATCGAAGAGAGTGAAGGAGTTAGTCCGAAACCCGGTGTTGAAGATTTTTTGCGAGCGCTTAAAGCGGCTGGTGCCAAAATCGCTGTGGCTACCAGTGCTTCGCGGGCTTACGTCGAACGTTTATTCGATCGACTCGGTTGGACCTCAATGTTCGATACGATTGTTTCGACCGAGGAAGTGCCTAACGGCAAACCGGCCCCGGATGTTTATTTGAAAGCTGTTGAAAAACTTGGTTGTGACAAAGATGGTTGTGTGGCTGTGGAGGATTCGCCAAATGGCGCGGCCAGTGCCAAAGCGGCCGGGTTACCGGTGCTCGGAATTATTGATAAACGTTATAACGATGAATTACCTGGCGTTGATGATGTAACAGAATCTTACCTTGACTTATCGGTAGAGCGATTGGAAAAAATGATCAAATAAAATTTCATGTCCAAAGATTATTACAAAGTTCTCGGGGTGGAGAAAAATGCTTCAGCCGAAGAAATTAAAAAAGCTTTTCGGACCTTGGCTCACCAACATCACCCGGATAAAGTCGGTGGTGATGAAGCCAAGTTTAAGGAAATCAACGAAGCCTACCAAGTTCTTGGTGATCCGGAAAAGCGCCAGCGCTACGACCAGTTTGGCGCGGCCGGTTTTGACGGTGCGCAAGGTTTTCCTGGTGGTGGCGGTTTTGGCGGTTTCAATCAAGGTGGCGTTAATTTTGATTTTGGCGACATTGGCGACTTGGGCGATTTGTTTGGCAGTGCTTTTGGTTTTGGTGGTGGCGGGCGCAAACGAAGTAACCGCGGACGTGATTTACAAGTTGATTTAACTTTAACTTTTGAAGAAAGTGTTTTTGGTGCTTCCAAAGATGTTAGTTTTAATAAAACCGAAGCTTGCCCTCGTTGTGGCGGAATTGGCGCTGAACCGGGCAGCAAAATGAAAAAATGCGGCGAATGCAACGGGGCTGGTTATCAGGTTCGTGTCCAACGCACTATTCTCGGGGCAATTCAGAGTAAAGTAAATTGTTCAGCTTGCGATGGGGCGGGGGAGACGCCGGAAAAAACCTGTAGTGAATGTCGTGGTTCCGGTTTACAAAAAAATAAAAAAACTTTAACCGTTGATATTCCGGCTGGTGTGGAGGACGGCAATACTTTACGTTTGTCTGGTCAAGGTGAAGCAATTAAAGGCGGCCAGTCGGGCGATTTGTTTATTCGTTTGCGGGTGCGCGACGACGATCGCTTTATTCGTGATGGATACGACATTCATTCTGAGACGACAATTAATTTTGTCACAGCTACTTTGGGCGGTACGGTTGAGGTGGAAACAGTTGAAGGTAAAGTTGAACTTAAAATTCCCGCTGGTACACAGTCACATACCGAATTTCGCCTGCGGGGGAGAGGTGTGCCTAATCGTCGCGGCCGTGGTGATCAATTAGTTTTGGTAAAAGTAGCAACTCCAAAGAATCTGTCTAAGAAACAAAAACAGATGATTGAGGAATTTGATTTAGATGAAAAATAATCCACAAAACATCATTGACCCTCTCGACAGGCTCGGGGTCAACCCTGAGCTTGGTCGAAGGGTTGACAAAAAATTAATTTTGTGATGAAATAAAAACATCTAAGCGAGGTTCTAAATTAAGAACCTTAACTCTAGGTACCAACTAAACAGCTCCCCTTTAGACATTTAAACGTGTCTTTTTGGGAGCTGTTTTGTTTTATCAAAACGTCGGTTTATGGGCTCGTGGAGGTAATGATAACCTCGCTTAGGGTTGGTACCTAGAGTTACGGGTTCAAGTCCCGTCGAGTCCACCATAAAAAAGCCGACACCAGCCAATCCCGCGTCAAAAAAAAGGCGCGGGTTTTGGTTTGCCGCCTTTTTTGTTTCGTGTTAAGGTCTCGCCGTAACCCGTTCCTTTCAGGAGGATAGGAAAATGTCTGCTCTGCCGACTGTTGCCGAGACCATGGCCTTCTTCATGATGGCCAAGAACGAAACCTACGCTTCTGGCAAGGAGTCGAAGAGGCTTCCGTTCTTTCCCAAGGCCAAGATGATGACCTTCGGTGAGGGCGACTTCCGGTACATCGACACATGGCTCTCCTACGGAAAGCCCAACAAGTACTCGATCCGGTACTCCTTCGGCATCACCGTCATCTTCTACCGCGGAAAGCCGATCTGGCTCATGTGGTACCAGGGATGGTGGCGGTCGAATGTGCCCGGTGTGCTCAACTTCTTGCGTCGCGCCCTGGCGGCAGCAACGGAATTCCGCGGTGGTCGTGGGCCGGGATTTTTTAGGGAGGGCGACGGCATGAGCTACACGAACGCCTACGACGATCTGTGGGACCTCGAGAAAACCTTCACGGATTTTCGTGGCCACGATCTCGTCAACGTTTGGGAGAACAAATCTCCCCACACGGTTTACTACCACGACTACGGCGGCTTCGCCCTGGTCGACCTGCCCGAATAGTCGGCTACCTCGACTTCGTCACCTCCTGCCGCTTCCAAGCGGCCTTTTTTATTCTTTTTAAACACCTTAACCTCTCTCTTGACTTGTGTTATAATTAACGCACTCGCCTTCGCAATTAAGCTTCGGCGTAGCAAGCTATGTTCGGCTTTGGAAAAAAACAAACCAAAAATTATTTGGGCATCGACATCGGGGCCGGGGGAATTAAAATTGTCGAACTCATGAACGAAAAGGGCCGTGGGCGGCTTATTACCTATGGATATTCCGAGCGCAGCTCGGCTGATGTTTTGCATCCGCTTGAAGATCCTAAAGGGACAAGCGAAATGATCACTTCTATTTTCAAACAGTCGGGTATGACCTCGGTACGGGCTATCGGGGCATTGCCACTTTCGAGTGTGTTTTCAGCAATCGTGGCTGTGCCGCGCGGCAAGGATGAAAAAGAAATTAAAGCCGCAGTTAATGAGCAGGTAAAAAAGCTTACCCCCATGCCGCTCGAGGACATGATTACTTACTCCACTTTTATTGATCCAATTAAAATTGAAAAGCCGATTGCTCCCGTTGCTCCGGTTTTACCAAATCAACCAAAAAAACAAGAATATGTTCGGGTGTTGGTGACTGGCGCGGCCAAATCGTTGGTGCAAAAATATATTGAAATTTTTAAGTTGTCGAAAATTGAATTGGTTGCTTTAGACACCGAAGCGTTTGCTTTGATTCGCGCTTTGGTTGGTAAGGATAAAAGCACAGTCATGATTGTTGACATGGGGTATGTTCGCACTAATTTAATGGTTGTCGAAAAAGGCGTACCATTTTTAACGCGCAGTATTAATGTCGGTGGTGGTACGGTTACAAAAAAAATCATGGAGTTACTTCATGTTTCCGAAGCCGAGGCTGAGCGCTTTAAACAAGATTTAGGTAATGTCTCAGAAGCCGGGGCCGCGCCGCCGAACGGGTTGTCTAACGTTCTTGGTTCAATTCTCCAGCCCATGCTAAACGAAATAAAATTTGCCGCTGAATCTTACTCCAAAATGGAATTGACTGATGGCAAAAAAATTGAAAAAATAATTTTGACCGGCGGTTCAGCTCATTTGCCATCGTTAATTGAGGAGTTGACCAAGGCTATGAATGTAAATGTTTATGTTGGTGATCCTTGGGCTCGGGTAGTCGCGCCTGATGAACTTCGCCCGGCTCTTGAAGAAATTGGGCCTAAGCTGGCCGTGGCTATTGGTTTAGCCATGCGCGAAATCGATTAAGTATGCGTCGGAAACCAGTTGTTTTAATGATTGAAGACGATGCCTTTTTTGCTGATATTTGCGCCCGGCATTTTACCGTTCATAAATTTCAAACCAAGGCGGTTAAAAATTTTTCCGAAGCTGATAAAAAGATTAAACTGGCCGTTCCTGATATAATAATTGTTGATATCGCTTTGGAAGAACAGTCCGGCTTACGTTGGATTAAAGGTCTGCGTTCAGTCGAAAGTTTGGTTAATATTCCGATTATTGTTTTAACCGGCTTAAGCGACCGAAAACAAATTACCGAAGCTTTGGAAAACGGCGCTAGCAAATATTTTCTTAAAAGCCAAATTACCCCACATCAACTGGCCGAGCAAATAAATTTATTACTCGCCCACTAAATCAATGAAATATGACCGATCAAAAACGCTTAACCTTAATCGAGATCTTGATTGTCGTCGCGGTTATCGGATTAATCGGAACTCTTTCGGCCGTGGCGGTTTCTTCCGCGCGGGCCAATGCCCGTGATGCCGTCCGTTTGTCTAATGTTCGCCAAACACAAGCCGCTTTAGAAAATTTTTTCGTGGCTCGTAACGCCTACCCGATAACGGAAAATGTTGTTTCGCTTGGGGTTGGTTCGGCCGGTTGTTTAACCACCGAAGGTTTCCAATCCGTTTGTGATGCCACGACTGAGGGGGTTTTAATGAAGACCGTACCAGTCGCGCCTGATAATGGATTAAATGGGTTGTCATCTTGTGGTGGGGTAGCCAATGCCTTCTGTTTTTTGGCAATAAAGGACGGTGAGTCATATGTCATCCAGTTTGAGCTTGAACATGCTATAACTTCAGCCAAATTACAGCGCGGTTTGAATTGTGCAACGCCGGAGGGTATGGTAGCCGGAGCCTGTTCGGTTGAGTAAAATATCAACAAAAGTCCGCCTATGGAAAAGCGGGCTTTTTTGTTATAATAAAGTCCGTATGAATAAGGCGGAAGCCAAGGTCAGAATCGAGAAATTGCGCGATTCCATCAATCATCATCGCTATCAATATCATGTTTTAGATCGGCAAGAAATTTCCGATGCGGCTTTGGATTCCTTAAAACACGAGCTTTATAAACTGGAACAAGAATTTCCCGAGTTGATTACAACTGATTCGCCGACTCAACGCGTTGGCGGTAAGGCTTTGGAGAAGTATGAGAAAATAAAACACAAGACGCGCATGCTTTCGATTGAGGATGTTTTTACACCCGATGAATTTGTTGACTGGTATCACAAAACCGCGGAAAAAATCGGTAAACTCAAAATGGAAGTTTTTTGCATGGTTAAGCTTGATGGTTTGGCCATTTCGCTTCGTTATGAAGACGGGGTGTTAAAAACCGCGGCTACGCGCGGGGATGGGGAGATTGGTGAAGACATAACTTCTAATATCAAGACAATTGAGGCGGTGCCACTGCGTCTGCAAGATATTGGGAGCAAATTTGATGTCAGGAATCCTTCCAAAGGGGAGTTGGAAGTGCGTGGTGAAGTCTTTTTTCCAGTAAAAGAGTTCGAAAAGTTCAATAAACAAACGGAAAAGGAAGGGAAAACGGCTTTTGCCAACCCACGCAACGCCGCGGCTGGCAGTATTCGTCAGCTTGACCCGCGCATTACCGCCGGGCGAGGTTTGTCGTTTTTTGCCTGGGATTTGGTAACCGATATTGGCCAAAAAACGCACGACAAAGAATGGGAGATTTTAAGTGCCCTTGGTTTTAAAACCAATCCCGAAGGCGGTTTGGTTAGTTCAGTGCCAGAGGTAAACGAATTTTGGAATAAAATGCAAAAACGACGTGGCAAGCTTGATTATTGGATTGACGGAATGGTTGTACGGGTTAATGACAATACTGCCTTCGAACGTCTCGGGGTGGTAGGGAAAACACCACGCGGATTGATTGCTTGGAAATTTCCAGCCGAAGAAGTCACGACTGTAGTTGAAGATGTAGAGTGGTTTGTGGGCCGTACTGGTGCTTTAACGCCAGTGGCTGTGGTTAAACCAACTTGGTTGGGTGGTACAACTGTTAAACACGCTTCGCTTCATAATTTTGATGAAATCGAACGATTAGGCGTAAAAATTGGTGATACGATTATTATTTATAAGGCCGGTGACATTATTCCTAAGATTAAGGGAGTTTTAAAGGAAATGCGCCCCAAAAATGCTAAAAATATTCAATTACCGGACAAGTGTCCAGTATGTGGTTCGCCAGTTAAACGCAGCGAAGGTGAGGTGGCCGTGATTTGCTCCAATCGCCGTTGTTATGCCCAAGATCGTGAGCGTGTTTTGTACGCCGCTCGAGCTTTTGGTATTGATGGCTTTGGGCCGCAAACTGTTTCACTACTCATGGATAATAATATCGTGGCTTCGCCACCAGACTTGTTTACTTTTTCGATTGAAGATCTTTTGGGGTTGGAGAGATTCGCCGAAGTTTCTTCAAACAAGTTAGTGGAAGAAATTCAGGCCAAGAAAAAAATTCCGCTCTCGCGTTTTATTATTGCTCTTGGTATAAAAAATGTTGGCGAGGAAACGGCGCGTGATTTAGCAACACATTTTGGAACACTAGAAAAGTTTATTGAAGCCTCGAAAGAAAAATTATTAACTGTGCCACAGATTGGCGAAGTAGTGGCCGAAAGTATTGTTTCGTTTTTGAGTGAAGATCATAATAAAAAAATGATCGAAGAATATTTAGAGAACGGAGTAACGATAATGCCCGAGACCGCGCCAAAAAATAATTTGCCGCTCTCCGGCCAGACCTACGTTTTAACCGGTTCACTCTCTTCCATGAGTCGTGATGAAGCTAAAGAAAAACTTCGTGCTTTGGGAGCTGATCCGATTGAGTCGGTTAGTAAAAAGACAACTGGCGTGATAGTTGGCGAAGAGCCCGGTTCCAAGTATGATAAAGCCAAGAAATTGGGAGTAAAGATCCTTTCCGAAGCCGAATTTATTAAGTTAATAAAGCTATAATATGGAGTTTTCCACAGATGACATTAAACATATAGCCAAACTTTCGCGTTTGGAGATCGCTAATGACGAGGTTGAAGCCTATCGCGGTTATTTTGAGTCAATTATCGGTTATGTTGATAAACTGGCCGAAGTCGATACAACCAATGTTCCAGAAATGGCGACTGGAGCGATTTCTAATAACGTTTGGCGTGTCGATGAAGCGCAGGCGGTTGACCCGGACGAACGCGACGCGGCCATTAATTCTTTTCCGCGAAAGTCTGGTGCGTTGCTTGAAGTGCCCGCGGTTTTTGAGAGCCGAACAGAATAGAAAATATGGACACATCTTTTTTAACGATTAGTGAAATAAAAAAACTTTTGGCTGATAAAAAAGTTTCAGCCGAAGCGGTTATAGAAAATTCACTTGAACGAATAAAAAAACACGATCACGAGATCAATGCTTTTTTGCATGTGGCTAATGACGAGGCGTTAGCCGAAGCTCATGATATAAAAAATAAAAAAGGACGCTTGGCCGGCATTCCCATTGCTGTTAAAAATAATATTCTTGTAGCTGGTCGTAAAGCCACGGCCGGTTCTAAAATGCTCCAAGAATATGAAGCGGTTTATGACGCCACGGTTATTAAAAGATTACGTGAGGCTGGCGCCATAATTATCGGCGAAACCAACATGGACGAATTTGCCATGGGTTCATCGACTGAAAATTCAGCATTTTTTCCCACCAAAAATCCTTGGAATATTAAAAAAACGCCTGGCGGCTCGTCTGGCGGATCAATCGCGGCCGTGGCTGCCGGCTTTGTGCCGGCCGCCCTGGGAACCGATACGGGCGGCTCGGTCCGGCAGCCCGCCGCATTATGCGGCGTGGTGGGCTTAAAGCCCACCTACGGCCGCGTTAGTCGTTACGGGGCCATAGCTTTGGGCTCTTCGCTAGATCAAATTGGTGTCTGTGCTCACACTGTTGAAGACGTGGCCGAAGTTTTTTCCGTGATTGCCGGCAATGATGATAAGGACGCCACGGCCGTTGAAACAGACGTCGTTATTCCCGAATTAATTCCGAACGACATCAAGGGTCTGCGAGTCGGTGTTCCAAAAGAATATTTTGTTAAAGGCATGGATGTTGAAGTTAAAAAAGCGGTTCTCGAAGCAATCGAAGTTTTACGAAATAACGGGGCCGAGGTTAAAGAAATTTCTTTGCCGCACACCGAGTACGCCATTGCTGCTTATTACATCGTTATGCCATGTGAAGTCAGTTCAAACTTGGCACGTATGGACGGGATTCGTTTTGGTCACGCCGTTGACGGAGAAAATCTTTTAACAACTTATCTAAAAGCCCGGGGCGAAGGTTTTGGTGCGGAAACCAAGCGCCGCATTATGTTAGGAAGTTTTGCTCTCTCAAAAGGTTACTCTGATGCTTACTACAAAAAAGCCTTACGTGTGCGTGAATTGATTCGCCGTGATTTTGAGGAAGCTTTTAAACACGTTGATGTTATCATCACACCAACCTCGCCGACCGTGGCTTGGGACATTGGGGATAAGTTTAACGATCCTTTAGCCATGTATCTTTCGGATATATACACAGTTTCCGCTAATTTAGCGGGAATTCCGGCTCTTTCCTTGCCTTGTGGCTTTGACGAAGGCTTACCAATTGGTTTGCAGTTAATGGCCAAGCCTTTTGATGAAACTTGTTTGTTTAGGGCAGGGAAGTTTTACCAAAGTGTGACAGATTGGCACAAAAAACAGCCAAAAATGTGATTCCTTATCTTAATTCCACCGAAATTCAAATTTTTCCGATTGCTATTAAAACTTGGGGACTTTTTGTTGCCCTTGGATTTATCTTCGGGGCAGTGACAAGCGCTTGGTTAGCCAAAAAACGTGGTTTAAAGTCAGTGATAATTTGGGACACGCTTGGTTTTATAATTATTGGGGCCATGATTGGCGCGCGAATTTTTCACATTGTTTTTTACGAGCCGGCGTTTTACTTGGCCAACCCTTTAGAAATTTTTATTGTGTGGCATGGGGGTATGTCGATGATTGGAGGATTGGTTGGTGCGGCCATAGCCGGATTAGGATATCTAAAATATAAAAAATTAGATCTTCTTGAATATACCGATGTTTTGATTTTTGGATTACCGCTCGGATATTTTATTGGTCGTATTGGATGTTTTTTGATTCATGATCATCCGGGGCTGCCAACAAATTTTTTCCTTGGGGTTCAATATCCGGATGGAATCATTCGTCACGATCTTGGTTTATACCATTCGTTGTTAGGTCTCGTGATTTTTATCGCGTTTATTTTTTTAAGAAAATTCTCCACGGGAAATTTGCTTGCTGCTTTCTTGATTTTATACGGCGCGGCCAGAATCGTTTTAGATTTTTTACGTGTGGATGAAATTCGTTTTTTGTCCTTGACACCGGGTCAATATTTTGGAGCCATAATGGTGGTGGGAGGTATATTTTTTCTAATCAAACTTAGAAAAAAACGGAATTAAGAGTAAAAAGAGTTTTTAAACTGGTTTTCCGGTTTTTTTTGTTTGCAAAAAAACCAAAAAAAACTGTGGATAAACCCCAAAATTTTCGCTTGAATATGATATAATTATGCCATGCGAAGTAGAACGCAGAAAAACCAAAATACATTTGGTAAGTTATGTTATATTCTTACCAGTTTTTGCTTTGTCTTTACCTCTCTTTTCCCAAGCACGGTTTTTGCCGCAGCCGGGGTTCCAGAAATAATCGGACACCAGGGTCGGTTACTCGATAGCACCGGAGATTTGCTTGATGGAAATTATTGTTTTCGCTTCTCGTTTTATGACGCGCAATCGGCTGGTTCAAAAGTCTGGCCAAGCGGTACACCTTCGACCATGACCGTTGACGTTACTAACGGTGTCTTCAGTGTTGGTATTGGCGACACCAGCGCCGGTGGCGATACCCTCAACTATAATTTTAGTGACAGTGACACAGTTTATTTAAACATTGAAGTTGCCTCGCAAGTTTCTTCTTCTTGTGCGGCGGTAAGTTTTGAAACACTAAGTCCGCGCCATCGTGTCTTTGCTAGCCCTTACGCTCTTAACTCAAATACGGTTGGCGGCTTTACTCCGGCTCAAAGCGCTTCGGGTAATCAAATTCCGGTTCTTACCTCGGGAAATTTAGTTTTGGGTGGAACTAATCCGCAAATTAATGTTACCGGGGCAAATAATCTTGTTTTGCAAAGCGGTGGTTCTGGTGATATTCAATTTTTTTCTTCGTCCAACAGTTTGACCTCGGCCGGGGCCCTTACTTTGGCCGCCGGGATAACTTCACTCACTTTGGATACGGGCCAAGGCGCCAATGAGCTTTTTGACATGGATCAAAATGTCCTGACCTCTTCGGCAGTTGAATTCGCTTCGTTGCAGTTAGATTCCAACACAACTGGTGTCAGTATCGATACTGATGGTGACGGCGCAATAACTTTCCTTGGCACTTCGGCTGGTAATGACGAATCTTTTACTTTAAATCTGGACGATGTTCCAAATTCCGTCGGGGTTTCTTCGTCATCTGGTGTTACGGTTTTCGACTGGGGTTCGATTGGAGCCGACTTCGACTCGGCTTCCGTGGCTTTATCAACTGTGACTGGAGCCATCGATGCCGGCGGAGCAACCTCGTTAGAAGTTCCTAACGCCGCCGCCCCTACCGTTGATGCCGCCGGTGAAATTGCTTTTGATACCAATATTTGGGGAACCTTAGGCGGATTTGTTGGTTTTGATGGCACTAATTCCGTAGCCATACCTGGAATTTTGACCACAGATACCTGCACCGACGGTCAAGTAATAAAATTTAATGATTCCACGGACACGTGGACCTGTGAAAATGACAATAATTCCGGCAGCTCCACAGCCTGGAATGACATTGCCGATCCAACAGGTGCAACTTCAATTTCTTTTGAAGATAATGAAACCAATACTTTTGTTTACTCACAAACCACCGGCGACCAAAATGTTTTTGCTTGGGATGTGAACCAAGTTGATGACAGCGCGGCCACCGATGATCTTGATGTTCTTCGTTTGGATCTCACTTCCGAATCCAATGATGCTGGTGATACTTTTGATGGTTTAGTTATTAATTGGGAAAACGGTACAGCTAACACCATTATGGATTCGGCGATCAAAATTGATAACGCCGAAACTACAGCTAGTACTTTGACCGATGCAATCATAATCACTTCAAGCGGAGTTAATGGCGGCGTTGTTGATGCTTTAGATGTTTCTGCAAACAATATTACAAACGCTTTGAATATTGGTGACAACACAATTGTTGGCGCGGCCGGTGTTATCGATTTTTCAAGTTTTGACGTCACAAACACCGGAGCTGTCGCTGGTATAACTCTTGATACAGGGCAAGGGCCAAACGAACTTTACGACATGGATCAGAATGTTTTGTCTTCCTCGGCTGTAGAGTTTGCTTCTCTGCAAATAGATTCTGGTACGACTGGTGTTAATATCGACACTGACGGCGATGGCGCGATAACTTTTCTCGGAACAAGCGCCGGTAATGATGAATCTTTAACCATGAACCTGGACGACACCTCCAACGAAGTTACTTTTACTTCAGCCTCAGGTGTGATCGTGGCCAACTTCTCCTCCATTGCTCTCCAAGAATCCGGCGTCAATGTTCTGAACAACGATGAAATCGATACCTCCTCTGAACTCCTGACTATTGTGGGTGATGAAACCGGAAGCGGACTCCTCACCTTTGCCACTTCTCCTAACTTCACCACTTCCATTTCCTTGAACGCTGATCCGGCTGATACCGGAGCCATCCGTCTTTCCAACGCTGATTACATTTTCTCCGAAGCCGACATTGCCGGTA
>JBAZTR010000005.1:0-1818 GCA_041661745.1 Patescibacteria group bacterium | reverse complement strand
TTGAATAACACCGATCTGAACACCATGGCTGAACTCGACACCCTCATTGCTGACGAGAATGTTATCGGAGCCACCGAAATCGATACCTCCTCTGAACTCCTCACTATTGTGGGTGATGAGACGGGAACCGGGGTTTTAGTTTTTGGGACTGCTCCAACCTTCACGACCAGCATAACAACGCCTTCTATATTAACTGGCAATGTTGCTCTCTCTATCGGTGACGCCACGACTGATTCCATCACCTTTGCCTCTGACGGTACCGGCAATGGTGAATTCACTTTCCCGGCCGATGTTATCGGCGATGCTGACATTGATTGGGGTTCCGGAGCAGGCCAAATCAGCGTGGCTGACTTAGAAACATCTGACAATATTATTCTAGCCACCGAAATCGACACTTCCTCTGAACTCCTGACTATTGTGGGTGATGAAACGGGAAGTGGCGCTCTGGTTTTTGGGACGGCTCCAACTTTTACAACATCAATTCAAGTAGGCGCCGCAGGCGTCGTAATCGCTGGCCCAACGGAACCAACAGATGGAACTATTACGTTCCTTGGTGCCGGGGCAGGAGCAGATGAAGATCTCACATTGAATTTTGATGATACGGCAAATACGATTGTTGCAAGCACATCAACAGGCGTTACAAGTCTTGATTTTGGAACCTCTGCTGATATTGGAATTACCGCAAATAATTTCGTGGCCGACGTAGGCGGGGTTTCAATCGCCGCTTCTCAAGCCTATACCGGAGCTGGAGCGGTTAATATAACCTCTGGAGCGAATGGTTTGATCACATTAACACCAAATGGTACCGGCGACGTTGTTTTATCAACAGATGCTGATACTAATGTTCAGGTTACAGCTTCGGCTGCTCCCGGTGTTGATATAATGTCTATTTCTAACTCAGGCCAAGCTTCCACTACCGCCGGGGTCGATGGACTTTCGGTTACATTTGGAACTTCCAATGCCTCTGGAAACGCGCTTACTCTTGTTCCAAGTTATACCGGCGGCGCGGCAACCAATACATATAATGTGATAGGAATGGCGGCTTTCTCGCCTACAAATGCAGCAGGAACCGATATAATTAACGGTATTGATTTCGGAGAAATGAATGATCCCGGAGCTACAATCACGTCGTACGCAATAAATTTTTCCGATGGATGGGATTATGCGTTTAAGACGGTTGACGATGAAATTTCCATAACAGAACTTGGTCTACTTGATGGGAAAACCACCATGCTTATTGATAGTAATGATTTGACAGCAGCTGATGGTGCAGGTGTAACTTCAAGTGGCTCTGGTATGGAAGCAGGCACCGGTGGAATTGGATTGTTGCAGGGTTGTGCCGAGGGGCAGGTTCTTAGTTGGGACGAGGCAGGAGCGGTTTGGGAATGTTCTTCAAAAGATATTAAATACGATGTATTTGCCGCAGATGGAAGCTGGTCCAAACCAACGGATGCTATTTTGGTTATTGTTGAAGTTTGGGGTGGCGGTGGTGGTGGCGGCGGCGGAACCGGAGGT
The DNA here is from genome assembly GCA_041661745.1 of Patescibacteria group bacterium. GTDB lineage: Bacteria > Patescibacteriota > Patescibacteriia > UBA9934 > GWF2-40-263 > UBA12403. Next base: position 303 of record JBAZTR010000005.1, on the reverse strand, counting down.
ACAACAGCCGCTTCGCGATCTGGTGGTGGCGGTGGTGGTGGCGGCGGGTTTGTAACATCACAAATTGCTGCGGCCTCTTTAGGTGCGACAGTATATGCCGATGTCGGAGCTGGTGGTACGGCGGGAACAGCTGGCTCAAGCGCTGTTGGTACAGAGGGTGGTACAGGGGGTGCTAGCTGTTTTGCTTCGTCCGCATCGTGTGCAAACACGGTCTATGCACGCGCATATGGTGGTGGTGGTGGTGGTGGTGATGGTACAGCTGGAAATGGTGGCGGCGGTGGCGGAGGTTCACATGGGGCGGGT
>JBAZTR010000004.1:0-146030 GCA_041661745.1 Patescibacteria group bacterium | reverse complement strand
GTCGTCCGGGCACTGATTGAACTCAAAGTCGATTCATTCCCGTAGGTGTCGACAGCGAAGATTTTAACGTAATAGGTTGTAGATCGGGAGAGACTGGTGATTGTCGTGGTGGCGGTGGTGGCCGTGGCCAAGGCCGCGACATCACTATTATCCCATTCCGTGGCCGTGCCGGTACGACCATCAACATCACTTTGATTTGTCCCGTACCAAAGTTCGTAGTGGTCGAAACGAGTGTCGGTAGCGGCGGTCCAGGTAACGGAGAGGGTATTATAGGTGGACATGCTGTAGGCTAGGGAAGCCAGACTGGCCGGGTCAACATTATCTAAAGTAAAGTTGGCCGATTCCACCGGGGTCCCGGCATCCGTGCCATCATAAGGGGTAATACGGACTCGGGCGTTGGTGACATTGGCCGTGGGGGCATCGGTGGCCGAGTTCCAAACCACAGTCACAGTATTGGCTCCAGACGAACTAGTTACATATCCTCCGGCATTGCCCACCTGATAAGTATTATCATTCTCAACATCCGGCGTGCCATAAGTGGCTGTAGTATCAGCCGGGGTCTCAGAAATAGTCGCCTTAGCATAACTCGACCCGCCATTAACCGAATATTCCACCAAGAACTGGAGAGTATTATCGTCATCAGTGTCATCAATCACTGCCGAGACTGTCACCTTGCCCGTACCATTAGTGGCCTCGGAGGCAGTGGGGACGGTGGTGGTGGGGGCAGTGTTGGAAGCGGCATACGAAATTGTGAAATCAGAAAGGGAAGGGGTGGTGTCACTGTAAGAATCTCGTTCCAAAGTCACCTCGGTAAAAAGATATTGTCCCTCCGGCACTTCGGAATAAGTGTTGTACCAAATTGTTGGTTCCGAAGTTGTTGCACTTGAACCATAACGGAAAGAAACACTAGTGCCGGCCGGAGTAGTCGCGTTTGAAGTAATAGCTGCATTAAAAATTGAATCCGCGCCAGTATTAACACGATAAACCGATCGACCGTATTTATAAGAAAGGGCATCGAAGGTGGCATTAAAATGACTTATGTACCAAGCATTGGTATGGATCATGCGTTGAGTTGAAACGTCTTTTTTGCCCATGACTTCGTTGGTGCTACTAACAAGTCCTAACGAACTTATCCAGTTGCCAAAATAAGGCACGGTACCGTCGTGTGTAGTGTAGCGATCATAAGTTAACCATCGGCCAAGCCCGGCTTTTTCTTCGTACCAGCGATATTGGTTTTCAGCGGTAAAAATTCCATAAATATCAGCAATCAAATCCGGTGGCGTCGCCCCCAAATCATAGCCCCAGGTCATGCCAGGGGAAATGGCCATGGCCGCGTGGGCGTCGTTTACAAAAACAATATTACTGGTATTGGCTACAATAAAATCTCGGACGGCTTGCGTTTCTACTTCAGAAAAAGCCGATGATCCTTTTGTGGAAGAAGCAAAGGCCGCCCACTGATAATCAAAGTTGCGGTTAAGATCCACTCCGTTGGCGTTGTAACGCGTGGCGTTCATAATTCCGTATGGGTTCATGAGCGGAATAAAACGAATATCAAAATTCTTTTGAATATTAAGAGCCCGATCAGTTCCGGCTAAATAATCTGTGCAAAGTTGTTGCATGAAGCGAACTTCCGGAATATAACCGTGCTCTTCGTTTCCGTGCATGCCGGAAACATAAACCGCCATGGGTTTGCCGGTTGTACCGTATTGATAGGAATAAATCGGTTCGCTGTTGCTAGCGGTACCAATTGAGGTGCGAGTAAAGGCGGCCGCGCAACTTGTCATGAGGTTACCTAAATCAGTCGATAAGCTGGCATAAGTTGGCCTGGTTTCTTCGTGGACACCGTTTTCGTGAATTTCAATACCAAGAGCGTTTAAAAATAACGTAACTGCCGGAACGGTTTGTTGTGAGATTTCAAAGTTGTCTCCGAGAAGAACAGTATCAAGGGCAATCAATCGTCCACCATTGGAATGTGATTCGTAGACAACAGCCGCGCCGCCTCTGCTTGACGTGGCAAGAATTGTGCGTGAACCGGTTTCTGTTACATTAAGAAGTCGGCGATGATAATAAAACGCTTCGTCAACATCTCGCGAGGCCCAATACATGGTGTCGTCGACAGAAAACGGGGAAGTGTAATCATTGGCAACATCGATTTCTATTTCCGGGGCAACAGAAACCGCATCGGCGTCAAAAAACATGTCGAAATAAGCATCGGCTGTCCATAAATCAGTTCCAATAAAATCAATACCTTGAATACTGGTGGTATAAACATCCTGCGTTCCCTCAACAATTCCTTCCTCGTCATCGCTGTCGAATTTTAGTTTGTAAATTAATCGTTCATCTGTATCGAAGTTCCATACATTTGTGCCATCTTCGGCTAAAGGTCCGGAAGCACTGCCCGGGGCATCATAACTTTCCTCGGTTGTTCCATCGGCTGGATCGATTTTATAAATCTGGTTACCGACTGTATCGGTTACGTACAAATAACTTTGAAAATAAACAATGCCATATGGATCAGTATCAGGGGCAGCGTACGTCGCTTCAGTTGTTCCGTCGGCCGGATCAATTTTGTAAATATTGTTGTCAGCATCGGTCGTGATCCATAAATATGATCCATCATAAGTGATATCTTTTGGATCATCGCCCGGGGTGTCGTAGCTTGTATCAATGGCCCCGGTGGTGGCGTTTAATTTATAAAGTTTGTCCGTACCATCATCGACTGACCAAATATATGTGCCGTCATAGGCAAAGCCGCGCGGACTTGTTCCGGGTGTCGCAAATTGTCCAATAGCGAGTTTGGCTGAGTCAACGTCATAGATACGATCTTGAAGATCATCGACCGACCAAAGATGACTGTCTTTAAAAGTTATTCCTTCGGCGCTCAGTTCAATGACAGTGCGGGTATTTACTGTGCTCCCGTCTGACGGATTAATTTGATAATACAAGTCATTTGTTTCATCGGCGATCCAAAGATAAGTTCCGTCCCAGGCCAACCCTCGTTCAGAGGCGGCCGGTGAGGCAAAGGAAGAAACAACCGCACCGGTTGCCGGATTTAATTTATAAATAAGACTTGAGGTAGAATCGGCATGCCAAAGATTTGTGCCGTCGTGCACAAGACCATGTGGTGAAGTACTGGGTGAAGCGTACGACGAAGATGTTGCGCAAGTTGTCGCGTTTACAACATAAATCGTGTCAGAGTTCCAGTCAGAGACATATAAATTTCCACTGTAGTAGGCCAGGCCACTTGGTCTAGACCACGGCGCCATACAAGACGAAACAACAGCGCCGGTCGTGGCATTTAATTTATATAGACGATTGGTGTAATCGTCGGCCACCCAAAAATAAGTTCCGTCATAAACCAAACCTTTCGGGTCAACACTTGGGGTTTCAAAAGAGGTATTGCCTTTGTTCATGTACTCAAAAGAATCTTTGTCAAGATAATAACTTGTAAGATTATAAAGTTTTTGTACGCCCGCGGCGTTGTCTGTCACCCATAAATCATCACCAACAAAGGCCACGCCGGTGAGATCGAGGTCACTCGCCCAGCCGTCCCACCCATCATAGGCGGCCTCGACCGAACCGTCGGTTGTTGAAAGTTGGTAAATCAAGCTTGCGCCTTCGTCAGCAAAATAAAGCGAGCCGTCGTGATAAGCAAGACCGCGAGGAACATCAACTGGGCGTGGAGTGAGGGTAAGGGCCCAAGCGTTGTTTTGGACAAGAGTTGCTCCGGAAATTGAGAATTGATAAAGAGTATCGTTTACCGAATCAACCAAATAATAATAAGTACTGCCATCGTAAGTTAGACCCCATGGACTCCCCGGAGCCGGTGTTAAATCGCTTAAGTTGTAAGTCGTCCCCTTATTTCGAGTGGCACAGACGCCATCATAAGCCGACAAACCGGCTGGGGTAATGGCATAAATTTTATCAGCGAAAGAATCGGAAATATAAAGAGTACCGCTGACATATTCAACGCTGCGCGGCGTGGTGTTTGGCGCGCAGTATTCGGCCACAACGCTTCCGTTGGCCGGATCGATTTTAAGAACCCGTTCAGGTGAGGTATCGTCGAGTGTCCAAAAATATGATCCGTCGTAGGCCATATCGCGGATGGCGCTAACAACATAATCTCGACTCACTTCGTCCGTGTACGTATCGTCTTGCCGCATAACCGAATAAACCATGGTGTCGGTTACAACTATTCCTCCAGCATCGGCAAAAGCATCAATTACCGAAGCTGGAGCAGCGTTAGCCTCCGTAGTTGTTGTGCCCGCGACCAAAAGCAATTCGTATCCAGTCAGATCGGATAATTCGTCCACATCGGCAAATTCTAAAACATCGTCAACAGCCTCGTCACCGGAATAATCAAAATTTGGAAAGTAGGCGTTTAGGTAGAAATCGATATCAGCGTTGAGGGCGACATCATCATTTTCAAGAACGGCAATATCTCTGGTTTCTTGAGATGGATCAGCGGTCGTGGAAAGCGTGTTAATTTCCAAAGCTCCCGGGGTTGCCGTTGTACTGGATCCGGTTTGGGAAATTGCACTTGCAAACTCGGCCTGCGATGAGTAGGTAACCGTTGTCGCTGCCGAAGCAGGGAAAACGGGTAAGAGATTTTGAAAAAGTAAACAAAAAACAAGGACCAAGGTCCAATGTCTCGTTTGTCGACCTGTTTTAATCAGCATAATAATTTTATTTCTTTTATTATACGGTGTTTTTTAACGAATGGGAACAAAAAAATGTGGATACATTTTTGGTTTTTTTATTCAAAATTGTTCACCTTTGTCAAAGAAGAGACTCTGACATTTATTTTTTAATTTTTTGGCCATAATTTTTATAAGTTTTTGTAAAATGTCAGAAGCTCCTGACAATTATTTTTGCTAAATTAAGCCGTAAAACCGTTGACAGAAAACATTTTTTGCGTTTTGCTAGAGACAGATGGAGGAACTATCCATCAAAACGAAACGTCCCCACGGGTTTGCTACCCTAACGACGATTTCAAAGTCCTTTTTGGGAAAAATTTAAACCACTGCTCTTACCGTGCGGTGCGGAGACTGAAATTTTGTTGAAATCCAAACTGTACGGCTGAATGGAGTTAATAATTCTTCCTGGAAAGGTCGAGCAAAACGCCGGTTGGTTAAACGAACGATCGGAAAAACCTGAACTTTGAAAGTTCAAGGCAAAGGGGAGCGCCGCTGGTTCGGTCATCGAACCTGCGCATACGGCCGAACGGCCGCGCTCGATCGGCGCGAAAGTACTAGCGCGCTGGTCGAGGCGGCTGCGAATATCGTGGCGCCTCTTCACTCAAAAAAAGAGGACGCCATGCGAACCATTATCCTGGCTCTTGTGTTCTTTTTCCTGGTGGCCTGCGGTCTTCAGCCGTTCAACACCACTTTCATGGACACGGCCGACCAGTCGGGCGAGCAGGGTGGCGGCACTTCGGTGCAGCTGCCTTTCGCCCGGAGCGAAACGCACCTGTGTGTGCAAGGGGCTGGTGGCAGCTACAGCCACACCGGCAATTCCACTCGCCACGACCTCGACTTCGACACCAGCAACTACGAGGCCGAGGAGATCTACGCCCCCGAAGCCGGCGTGGTCCGCGTGCACATGGAAAGTGCCACGACCAACTTCGGCTACCACGTGAATCTTGACCTCGGCGACGGCACCTACCTGGTGTTGGCGCACTTCGACCGGATCTTCGTTGCCGACGGTGACGAAGTGGCCCCCGGAACACTTCTCGGTTACGAGGGTTGCACCGGTCTCTGCACCGGCGACCATCTGCACTACGGCCGTCACGAGGGCGATGCTTCGCTCCAGGCACAGTACGGCACCTCCATCGACACCTACATGCGTGCGGCCGACACCACGATCGAGGAGGAATACGAAAACGACTCGACCGACGGCTTTGTCTGCGACGAAGCAAGCGGTCACTGGTACGCTTCGGACCTCTCGGTGCCGCTCTGGCATCCGGATGGCACGCTCGTCAAGGTGCCCTCGAGCCCGGACGTCTACCTCATCGAAGACGGCGCGCGGCGCTGGCTTCGGAACGAAGACATCTTCTGGAGCTACGGCTACAACTTCGCCGATCTCACCCTTATCTCCAACGAGGAGTTGAAGTGTTATGGAGAGGGGGAGGAGGTCGTGGACGAAGGGCTTGTCGACGCCTACACCGACGAGTTCGGTTTCCACTGGCTGGTGGTCGGGGCTTCCGATGACCCGAACCGCTACCGCCAGATGGTCGAAGACATGGCCTCGGAAGGGGTCATGACCTCGTGGGGTCTCAGCTACTCCGAAACCAATCCGCCGCCAGACACCAACATCTACACGGCCTGGCCCGAGCGGTCCGGCCACGCCCGCTTCCGCGACGGGGCGATTCTCAAAGAAGACTCGCACTCGGACGTGTACGTGATCACGGGTGGAGTGGCCGCTCCAGTTCTCGACTGGAACACCTACCTCCTGGCCGGTTACTACCAGCGCGAGATCATCCCCGTGCCCGACGGCGCCGTGGCCGAGGTACAGGAAGAAGTGGGCGACTGTTCGGCTGGCCTGTGGTGCCTCACTCCCGAGAACCTGACCGCTTGTGGCGGCGGGTTCGACCTGTCCGAATCCGGCAACCACGGCGGCAACAACACCGATCTCCCGGATCTGGAAGACGACACCGGTGACGCTGATACGGATACTGATGTCGATTCCGATTCGGACACGGACTCCGACACGGACACAGATTCGGATACTGACACGGACACCGACGCCGATACCGGCTACGGTATCATGACCGTGACCTGGGAAACCGACTTCGGCTACAACTCGCAGAGCCTCACGGCCACCTACGAGTACGCCGCGAGCGAAGACGACTTCGAAAGCTGGGCTGGCACGACCTTCACGGCCACTGGGAACGACGAGATCACCTTCTCGTTCGTGGTGCCCGAGGGCCAGACTGTTCGTTACAGCGTCGAAGCCAATTCGTACGGCTCCTACGACTGGAGCTGTGAGTCGACCTCCTACAACGAGGTCGACGATGAACTCCAAGGCACGCACACAGTCGAGTTCACCTCGCCCGATGGGACGACCTGCGACCTCGAGCCCGCGGTGTACCACAAGACGGCCGGCACGGCCGATGGCTGCGAGGCCATGGTCGTGGCCGATTGCGACTAAATTCATTCCCGAGGCGGTTCTTTCCGCGTCGGGATTTTTATCTAACCTTACCCCCTAACCCCTCTCCTTCGTAAAGGAGAGGGGAGGTCCAGTTTTATAACTAAGCTATTCAATCGGCCGGAAACTAAAGAAACTCGTCGCAAATTACGTCGGGAGGCGACTGTTTATGAAGATCGTCTCTGGATGTTTCTAAAAAAGAAACAAATTGCCGATCAGAAATTTCGTCGTCAGGTAAACATTGGGCAGTATTTTGTCGATTTTTATTGTCCAAAACTGCGTCTGGTTATAGAAATTGACGGTAAAATTCATCAAGATCCGAAAATTAAAGAAAACGATATTAATCGTCAGAGCTTTTTGGAATCTCTTGGTCTAGTGGTTTTAAGATTTAGTAATTTCGATATTAATTATCACATAGAAGTAGTTTTAGAAACGATCAAAACGTTTTTATTAAATAGATCCAAAAGCCCCTCTCCTTACGAAGGAGAGGGGTAGGGGGGAGAGGTAATCCGATAGGGCCAAGTTTTCCACTGCTTAATCAAGATAAAATATGTTATACTGTTCTCAACTATGAAGAGGATAATGCTCCGGAAACTCGGAGCCATACTTGCGTTGCCTTCGGCAAAATTTTGGCGTCGTGGCAAGGCGGTTTTTTCCGTTGTTTTTTTAGGTTTACTTTTTGCCAGACAAGTCCAGGCGGCCAGCTCTGGTCCAATCGATACTCTTATGGGCTGGTTGGCGAGTGCTATTACCGTGTTTGCTCAATTGACCGGCAAAGTGGTGGTTTTATTTATTGGCGGCGTTTTAATGCCAATCGCCCAATATAATGATTTCGTTAATTCTCCGGTTATTGGCGCCGGTTGGGCCGTAGTCCGTGACTCGGTCAACATGTTTTTTGTCATAATTTTTATTTTAATTGCCTTTGGTACTATTTTGGGAATTGAAAGATTCAAATGGCGCCAGCAAGTGCCACGCCTGCTTTTGATGGCAATTTTCATCAACTTTAGTCGCATGATCTGCGGTATTCTGATTGATTTTAGCCAGGTTTTCATGCTGACTTTCATTAATGCTGTTAAGGATATTGCCGGCGGAAATTTTATCCAAATGTTCGGTTTGAACGACATCATGAGCGGCACATCAACAGCAAACACAGCTCTTACTAACAGCGAAATTCTTTTGTCGGCCATGGTTGCTTTAATCATGATGTTGATAGTTTTGGTAACAATCACTTTCATGATTATTGCCTTTCTTTATCGCATCGTTCTTCTTTGGGGATTAGTAACTATTGCTCCATTGGCTTGGTTCACAAAATCTCTTGATGGAATTTTTTCAAAAGGGTTTGATGGTTACAAACAATGGTGGAGTAAATTTACCTGTTCATTAATAATGGGTCCGATTCTCGCTTTCTTTTTATGGTTAGCCTTAGCTGTGGCCGGTAGCGGTTCTGAAATTGCTGGATTTGATACCAACGGCTCCCCAGAAATAGAAATTTTTTCGGCAGCTTTGGATCCCGGTCGTTTAATTACTTTTATTGTCGGTATTGCTCTTCTGGTTATTGGTCTTGATACAGCTAATGATGTTTGTCAATCGGCCGATAGCACCATGGGCAAAATTTTAGGAACTGCCAAATCAACTGGCCGCGCCGTTGCCTCAGCACCAATTGCTGCAGCTGGTGTGGTTGGTGCGGCTAGCGCGCGTTATGGTTTGCAGGGGGCTAAGGGTTTAGGAAAGTGGGGGTACAGACAGAGTGTTGGCCGGGGAGTGAGCGCTGTTAAAGATCTCGCCACTGATACGGCTGGTAAGGTAGCAAAATCTCAAGGAATGCCAGCTTCATTGCGTGGCGCGGCTTCAAAATTGGAAGCTCAGGGTTTGGCTGGTCGGGCCGCTCGTGCCGAACAAAAAGCCAAGTCAACCATGACCGCGGATCAAGTTTTGACCAGGTACAGCGGAGCCTCTCTTGGTCTTGGAGCTGATGAGCGCCTCGAAACAATGGCGCGCATGAAGCAATTATTAGGCGATCCAAGTGTCATGAATGATCCGGCTAAATTTGCCCAACTCCAAGGTTTCCTTGGTTCCAAGGATTCTTTGACCGGAAACAGTGTCATGTCTTTGGTTGAAAGTACTTTTAAGGGTGATGCTGGTTTCCAAAAGCAAATGAAGGATTTGAAGAAGAGTACTCCAAGCTTGTTTGGCAAAGATCAAATTACGGAAGCCTTGCAAGATGGAGATTGGGATGCTGTAAATAATCTGTCTGGCTCACAATTATCTAATAAAGATGTTGTTGCTCGCTTGGGACAAATTGATGTTCAAAAAAAAGATGCCAATGGCAAGTTTGTTACTAAAAAGAATCCTGACGGAACCGATACTGGTGAGCCCGACATGATTTCTGCGATCGACGCTTTAAAGAATGGACAATTTGGTCGTGACAAGAAAAAAGCTTGGGAAGATGGACAAAAGGCATTGTTAACGTCTGCGGCGGCTACTATAGGTTCCGAACCAGAGCAGGTTGCCAAAGCTGTTGCTAGTGGCAGTAGAAAAGATATTGATGCATGGCGAGACCGAGTTAAAGATCCAAACGCCGTTTTGGCGGCCGGATTAGCCGGTAAGGGTTCCAAAGAGCGAGCATCCTTTCGCCAAAAATTGGCCAGTAGCGGTTTAGCTTCAACAACAAAAGCTTTTGATTTTAGGGAAGACGGAAGATTCGAAAACGACGAGGCAAAAAAAGACTTTTCTGCCGCAGTCGTTGCTGACCCGCAGGTTTTACTTCAAGCCATTAGGGAATCAACAGAAAAAGGCGGAGAGCCGCCATTGGCACTGGTTAGGGAATTATCACCCGATGTTGTTAAAAAATTATTAAAGAAAGCTAAAACAACAACCGGGGAAGAACAAAAGAAAGCTCTAGCTGATTTGAATTACGTTTTTGCTCTGGTTGAAGACAAGAAAGATCCTAAAGACACCTTGACCACCCGTGCTATTAATGTTGAAGCAACCTTCGGTGGAGAAGCCCATGGTGGAGAAGATTCAAGTTCATTAATTAGAGCGGTTGAGGCTATCAAAAATTTACGTGGAAGTTTTCAGAATTTAACCTATGATATTGAAGCTGCGAAGAAAAGAAAGACAGCCCCAGGTGTTCATTATATTGCCCAGGATGAAGTGAATCGTCTTAAAGAAGAAATTACAAAAGTGCAGAGACAAATTGCCACACGAAATGTTCCAGACGGTAGAACTTTGGGAGATGCGGCTGAGGAATTAAAAATTTTGGCCAAGAAATTTAGAGATGCGAAAAAAGAACTTGATAGAGCAAAAAGAGGGCCGGGAATATTATAATTTAATTTTGTGATGAAAAGTTTTTCTGAACTTCCCGAAAATATCCAGGATTTTCTTGTTGACGCCACCGGGCCAGAGTGGGCAGAAAAAACCGGGGCCAAGTTTGGTTTGCCTAAAGAAAAAACAATGACTTTGTTAAGATTGGTAGAGCAGGTGGCTTTAGAAGAAGACTTATTGGAAATTCTCCCGACGATGATTTTGTCTGAACTCGACGTTGATTGGGAAGTTGCGAATAAAATTGCCGTTGATTTAGCTGGAAACCGTTTGTTGCCAATTTCTTATTTTTTTGGAAACAGTGTTGAAGAAAGAATAAAAGAATGGGGTGGCGATCCCGCGGCTTTCAAAAACGTGCCACGTCTTTCTGCTTCAAATCCTGTTGAAAAAGATTCGGCCGAACCAGTGGAAAAAGTTTTGGCGGAATTAGGTGTGGCTTTGTCTGATAAATTGGAACAAAGCCGTTTGGTTTTTATTCTGAATTCATTAATGGACGGCACGCGAACAAAAGAGGAAACTCTTGCTGCCTTCGTTCGTTCGGAAAAGGTGGGCGGATTAAACATGACCGAGGTTGATGCTAAAAATTTATTGGATAGATTTTTAACCAAAGCCGGTGGTTTAATTAAAACCCGTCCGGTGGTCGTGCCAGCCAAACCCGTATCGCCGAGACAAATGGTTGATATCAAACCGCCAGCCGTCCGGCCGGTGCCGGCGGTTACTCCAGTCGCGCCGCCGGTTCGTCCGGCACCACTCCCTCCCCCATCTGCTTTCTTAGCAGGGGGAGGGTCGGGGAGAGGGGTACAAAGCCAAGGAGAGGTAAAGAAAATCGCGGCCCCGTTTGTAATGGAAGAACTTAAAACTGAAAAACCAACCCCGGTGGTCAGTACACCGCTTTCCTCTGAACAAATAGTAAAACAGCTTGAAGAAAAAGTCGGTTTGAAATTTGATGAGGTTGTACAAAAAAAGTTTGTCGGGGCCGTGGAGGCTCGTTTAAAAGATGTTCGTGATGCTTTTGAAACACGTGATCTTTTAGAGCGGCCGATTGATCAAGGTGGCTTAGCAATTAGTGGCGCGGCATTGGTTCGGGTAATGGAAGAATTAGAAAAAATAGTCGGTGAACAACAAATTGTTGATAAGCTAAGAATAGAAAAAGGAAAAGTAGTGGCAAACGAAGCCAAAGTCGCGGCCAAAGTTGAAGCTGAAAAAATTGCCGCTGAAAAAGCTAAAGCGGCCAAGCCAAAAGTCGCCCCGCCAAAACCAGTGACGCCGGTGGTTTCATCGGCTTCAAGGCCGCCGCAATCAAATAACGGTCGACCGCAAATGGTTGATATTGTCGCGCCGTCGCGGCGATTGTCCGGTCCGCTTGATGAATTAAAAAATCTTTCGCTTGATGAGTTTCGTCGCTTGTCTTCGGACCCAGATGAAGCGGTTATAAAAATTCACGACAAGATTAATCTTTTGGAAGAGCAGGGAGTTGGTCAAAAAATTTCCGCGGTCAAAGCCTGGCGCTCTTCGCCGACAAATCAGTTGTACTTGGCCATGAGTCAGGCCGCTTTAATCGCCGGTCAGCCGGTTGAAGTAATTGCCAAGGAGCGTCTTGTTGCCAAACAGCCGTCTTTGACCATTGAAGAAGTCCACGCAATTAATTCTTTAAATGGAATGTTGCGATTCTAAATTATGCCAGCTGAAAGTCAGTATACCGTGCCACAATTTATTGAAGTCGAGGACAAAATTCTCGGGCCGCTTTCAGTGCGACAATTTTTAACTTTGTTAATTGGAGTTTTGGTTGACGTGGCTTTGTGGAAAATTTTAAGTTTTATTTTTTTTCTTATCACCGGCATTCCGATTTTTACGATCGTTGTAATTTTCGCTTTTGCTAAAGTTAACGGCATGCCTTTCCATTTTTTTCTGCTAAATTTAATTCAATCAATCCGCAAACCCAAACTACGCGTTTGGGATAAAAAACTAAACGATGCTGAACTGCGTCAATACATGGTGGCCCCACCAGCTATGCCACCGCCGCCCGCGGCACGTAAAGCCGCGCCGGGCGGTTCGCGTTTGCAGGAACTTACTTTATTAGTTAATACCGGCGGAGCTTATAAGCCGGAAGAATAATTATGCCTACCGCGCCAGCCAAACCAGGACAAGCCACTAAGCGTTACCTTGATATCGCGGAAATTCGCGATGATACCGTTATTATGAAAGACGGCACGCTTCGCGCTGTCTTAATGGTTTCCAGTATCAACTTCGCCCTTAAATCAGTCGATGAACAAGAGGCGATTGTTCAGGCATATATGTCTTTTTTAAACGGCTTGGAAACGCCACTGCAAATTGTCATCCAGTCGCGAAAAATGAATATCGATCCTTATCTTTTGTCGTTGGCTAAACGCGAGCGCGACATTTCCAACGAACTTTTAAAAACACAAATTGCCGACTACCGCGGGTTTGTTCAAGAGCTGGTGGAAATGGGGGAGATTATGCAAAAACGTTTTTATGTGGTCGTGGTGTTTGATCCGGCGCGCAGCAAACGCAAAAATTTTTGGACCAGGTTTTCCGAAGCGGTTTCGCCGGCCTTGGGCATAAAGTTAAAAGAAAAACAATTTTTGGAACGAAAAGAAGAATTGTTAAAAAAAGCCGAATCGATCAACGGTCAATTGACCAGTTTGGGTGTTGGCGGTGTTTTACTCGACACCCAGGGTTTAATTGAATTGTTTTATGAATGTTATAACCCCGATGTTTTTGCCGAAGAAAAACTAGGCGATATTTCCAAAGTTCGTCACGAAGAAACTCCAACTGTTTAATTTTATGGCTATTGAATTGGCAAAAGAAAAAATAATCGCTCCCGACGGGCATTTGAAAGCTCCCAAACCATTGCCGCCGGAACAGCAAAAAATCCTTGAAGAAAAAGCCACTCTTGAAGAGGAACGGCTTTATCGGCGGGGCGTGGTAACGGTAAATGACATAATTGCGCCGGCTTCGTTTCAGGTAACTCCGAATTATCTTGTTTTGTCCGGAGTTTATATTCGGACCATTTTTGTTATTACTTATCCGCGCTATATCGGTCTTGGTTGGTCAGCCTCAATTATTAATCTTAATAAGACTTTTGATTTAGCCATGTATTTTTATCCGGTCAAAGCCGGGGTTATTTTAAAACAGCTGCAAAAACGTGTCGGTTATCTGGAAGCTGGTTTGGGCATGGACGCGGAGAAGGGTAAACCGCGCGATCCACTTCGTGAAACCGCTTTGCGCGACATCGAGGCCTTGCGTGACGCTTTAACTCAAGGAACTGAACATTTTTTTCAGTTTGCTTTTTACCTTACAATTTACGCCAAGTCTTTAGACGAACTTAATAAATTATCCGTGGATATTGAATCAGAATTCGGCAGCAAATTAATTTTTAGTAAAAAGGGTTTTTACCAAGCCGAACAAGGTTTTAACTCCACTTTACCTTTGGCCAATGACGAGCTCATGATTACCTACAACATGAACACTTCGCCAATTGCCGCTTCGTTTCCTTTCATCTCTTCTGATCTGACTTCGGATAACGGTATTCTTTACGGCATTAATCGTCACAACAATAGTCTGATTCTTTTTGATCGTTTTAGTTTGCAAAACGCCAATGCTGTGGTTTTTGCGACTTCCGGAGCTGGTAAGTCTTACATGGTTAAATTGGAGGTTTTGCGTTCGCTCATGATGGGGGTTGATATAATCATCATTGATCCGGAAATGGAGTATAAGCATTTGTGTGAAGCGGTTGGCGGTACGTATGTTAACGTTTCTTTGGCCAGCCAAGCCAAAATAAACCCCTTTGATTTGCCCAGGCCAAAAGGTGAAGAAACCAAAGTGGAAGATATTATTCGCAGTGCCATTATTACCATTAAGGGTTTGTTGCGGATCATGGTTGGTCAACCGCAGGGCGGGGCTGGTGTCATCGGCTTTACTCCAGAAGAGGATTCTATTTTAGACCGCGCTTTGCTTGAAGCCTACGCTAAAAAAGATATTACTGCCGATACGATTGATTTATCAGTGGTTGAGCCGCCGGTGTTGTCGGACTTTATTGATGTTCTTTCGGGGATGTCCGGGGCCGATAACTTAGTGGCTCGCCTTACCAAATATACCGACGGAACTTTTTCCGGTTTGTTGAATTCGCCGACCACGGTTGAAATGAACAACCAATTGGTAATTTTTTCTGTGCGTGATTTGGAAGATGAACTTAGACCAATGGCCATTTACACCATCATTAATTATATTTGGAACACCGTTCGTTCAGAACGCAAGAAACGTATTTTAATTATTGACGAGGCCTGGTGGTTAATGACCCATGAAGATTCGGCCAAGTTTGTTCATGCGTTGGTTAAGCGCTGTCGTAAGTATTATTTGGGTATTACCACCATTACCCAGGACGTTAACGACTTTTTGCTTTCACCTTACGGCCAAGCTATTGTTACCAACTCATCCATGCAATTTTTGTTAAAGCAATCGGCAGCTTCGGCCGACCTAATTCAAAAGACTTTTAATTTAACCGATGGTGAAAAATATCTTTTGCTTGAATCCGGTGTTGGTGAAGGACTCTTTTTTGCCGGTCAAAAACATGTGGCCATGAAAGTTGTTGCTTCTTACACTGAAGATCAATTAGTTACAACCAACCCGCAACAATTATTAGAAATTGAAAAAGCTCGAAAAGATTTTGAAGCCAAAATGGCTATTGAGGCGGCTCCGGTGGAGAAAGAAACCTCGCCGCTCGAAGAGCCGGTGCCTGCCGCCCCAATTCTTGACGGTTCGCCTTCTGGTGAAGCCGAAGCGGAAAGAATTCGCCAGAACATGTCCAGTCTTTAACTAATCATTATGTCCAGAAAAAAGAAAATTTTACTTGCCGCCGCCGGGATCTTGTTTCTACTTTTACTTTTGCTTTTGATTTGGTTTTTAAATCAAAAAACACCAGCCGCTTCGGTTGTCGTGGTGCCTGAAATAGAAAAGCCGGTTGTTACACCGCGGGTTGAAACCGAGGTGACGGAAGCCGAAGTTGAAACCGAACAAGTTAATACGGCTCTGCAGAGTTTGGCGATCACTTTTGCCGAACGTTATGGCAGCTATTCCACTCAAAGTTCTTTTGCCAATCTTTACGATGTTATGGATTTAATGACCGCGACACTTCGGACTCAAACGGAAAATTTTATTGCCACGGCCCAGACCTCTCCAGATTATTACGGGGTTACCACCAGAGTTTTGTCGGTTAAAATAATTTCCAGCGATGCCACTTCGGCCTCGCTTGAAGCGGCCACACAACGCGAAGAATCTAACGGCGGTCCACAGAATAGCGAGATAAAATACCAGAAGCTTCTTTTAACCTGTCTCAAAGAAAACGGCGTATGGAAAGTAGCTTCGGCACTTTGGCAGTAAACAGTTGGCAATGGTTAAAAGACGGTTTGTTTCCGATTCGTTGTTTTAATTGTCAGGTCGAGGGTTGGAAATTTTGTCCGACTTGTAGTGGAACTTATACTGCAGCCTTGGCCGAAGCGGTTTGCCCGTTTTGTCATGTCGCCAATTCGGAAGGGAAGACTTGCGAAAATTGTGCGAAAAAAACTTACCTTGATGGTAATCTTGCCTTAGGTCTTTATCATGATAAAGTTTTGCGCGGCTTTTTACAGAACTGGAAGTTTAACGGCGATCAAGCTTCTGGTCGCGCCTTGCTCGAATGGTTGGAGAATTTTCCTTTGGAACAAATGTTGCCGCCGGTTGATTGGTATGTTACGGCCGTGCCGCTTCACGAAAAACGGCGACGAGAAAGAGGTTTCAATCAAGCAGAAATTTTGGGGTGTGCCGTGGCTAAGGAAATTAACACTGACTATTTCGAATTATTACATCGATCGGAATGGACAAATCCGCAAGCCAAGCGGGCCGCCGAAACCCGACAGGTCGGCGACTTGGATGAGATTTTTGAAACCACCGGTTTAGTGCCACCCTGCGTTTTAATTTGTGATGATGTTTTAACCAGCGGCTCTACCATGGACGCGGCGGCCAAGGCTTTAAAAGAAGCCGGGGCCGGCCTTGTCTGGGGCCTGACCCTTTTACGCGCCAACGATTAAAAAGGAATAAACCCTTGAAGGAAATCAACATTTCGGATAGACTAGGCGCACAAGGGAGAGGTGTCAGAGCGGTCTAATGAGCCGGTCTTGAAAACCGGTGTGGCGCAAGCCACCGTGAGTTCGAATCTCACCCTCTCCGCCATCGCCTCGCCGAAGCCCCTCTTGAAAGTGGCGAAGGCGGGCATCGCCAAGGGACAACAGAAATCGGCTCGGCTATGGCGTGACACTGTCCGCCATTATCACACCGAAGCTCGCCGCAAGCGAAGTCGAGCAAAAAAGATATGTACTTTGTTTATAGTTTAAAATGTAAAGATGGATTTTATATAGGCTGTACGGACGACCTGGACAACAGGATGATTCGTCATCAAAAAGGCTTGGTTGAAGCGACAAAAGGACGTTTGCCAATTAGTTTGGAATTTTATTTTGCAGTATCAGAAAAATATAAAGCGTATAAACTGGAAAAATATTTTAAGTCTGGGTCAGGTAGAGCCTTTATTAATAGACACTTGGATTAAAAACAAAAATATGGGGGAAAATTTAGAAAATTCCGTTTCCGAATATGGGAAAATTTTAGTCGCCTGGGAGGTTGATGAATTTCCCAACCACGACCGTACACGAACCTGGTATATCATTGGTGCGATCGTGGCTGTAACTTTGATTATTTACGCGATTTTTACCGCCAATTTTCTTTTCGCTGTAATTATTCTTTTAGCCGGCTTGGTTACTTTGCTTTCCACTTTTCAACCGCCGGAAAAACTCGATGTTGCCATTACTTCGACTGGTGTAATAATTGGCGATCATTATCATTCTTTTAAAGAAATAAGAGATTTTTCCATTGCATATGAGCCACCGGCCGTTAAACTTTTGTATTTCGATTTTACCAGCCCATGGGTGCCGTTGGTCTCCATTCCTTTAGAGGATAACGATCCTAATTACGTTCGTGAATGTTTACTGCCGTTTTGTTTGGAAAACTTGGAGCGCAGTGAAGAGACCTTGACGGATTACGTCAAAAGGCTGTATAAACTGTAGGTCTCAAAAGGAAAAATGCGCCCACCCACCTTCGCTCCTCGCCTTCATCTATAGGCTTCGGAGCTTCGGTGGACTTCGTAGCTCAACAGTATGAGCTTACAGAAGAGGGCAAAATAATATGCGCCCATAGCTTCCCGCCGTCACTTCGTTTTGGCGGGACCCCGCCAAAGGCCACCGCCGGCGGGGCAGCTGGAAAAATTGCCAGCTTCGCTAGGCGCAACAAAATAATATGCGCCCATAGCTCAGCTGGATAGAGCGTCAGGTTGCGGACCTGAAGGTCGGACGTTCGAGTCGTCCTGGGCGCACCATCGAGCTTAGCTCGATTTTTTGTTACAAAAGGCAAAAGCTAAGCTTTTGCCAGGCAACGACTGTCTGAAAAGCTCGATGGTGCGAGTCGAGCTGAGCTCGACGTACCAGGAAGAAAAATCGGGTTTAGCCCGTTTTTTTGTTTTCTGCTATCGTTATATCAACCTATGTCTTTGCGACTAGCCACGCCGATTGGCGACCTGTTCGGGGTCGGGCCGATTTTGGCCAAAGATTTTGCGCGTTTGGGAATAAACAATATTCGCGATCTTTTGTGGTATGTGCCGTTTCGTTATGATGATTTTTCTTCGTCCAAACCAATCCCATCTCTTTACCACGACGATGTCGTCACTTTGATTGGCACCATTAAAACCATTCGCAGTCGGCGCAGCATGAAAAGTAGTATTCACATGACTGAAGCGATTTTTGAAAACGACAGTGGGGCTTTAAAAGTTCTGTGGTTTAATCAACCTTATTTGGAAAAAGTTTTGCGGCCGGGTACGGTCGTATCACTAGCCGGGCGAATAAATCGTAAATTTGGCGAAACAGTTTTAATGAATCCGGTTCACGAACCGGCGGCGGCTCATCTTCACACCGGCAGTATTGTGCCAGTGTACGGTTTGACCGGTTCACTAACCACCCGTCGTGTTCGTGCTTTAGTAAAAAAAGTTTTACCGGCCGCGACAGGAATTGTCGATTGGCTGCCTGATGAAGTTAGGGAAACCGAATCATTCCCAATGATTTACGAAGCGTTGAATTACGTTCATTTTCCCCCCTCGGCCGATCATCTAGACCATGGCATGAATCGTTTGAAGTTCGATGAATTGTTTTTGCGTCAATTAATGTTTGCTCATTTAAAACGTGAGCGGGCCATCATCGGGGCGCGCCAGCTAGTTTGTCCGATTGAAGAAATAAAAAGTTTCGTCGAAAAACTGCCTTTCAAGTTAACTAACGCTCAACGCAAGGCCGCTTGGGAAATTGTTTTGGATTTGGCCAAGCCTGAGCCAATGCATCGCCTGCTCCAGGGCGATGTTGGGTCAGGAAAGACCGTGGTGGCGGCTATTGGCGCCCTTGCGGCTCTTAAGGCTGGCGGGCGGGTGGTTTATCTAGCCCCAACAGAAATCCTCGCTGAACAGCAATACAAAACTTTTCAGAAAATTTTGTCGGAGTTTAAGCCGGCTCTCTTAACCAGTAAAAAAGCCATGTGGGGAAGCGACGAGGTAAAGAAAAAAGATTTGTTAGCCGCCCTGCAAGCCGGCGAAGTCGCTTGTGCTATTGGCACGCACGCTTTGTTCGAAGAGACCGCCAAAATGCCGAGCGTTGATTTTGTTATTATCGACGAACAGCATCGTTTTGGAGTGGAACAACGGCATGCTTTGACCCAGGAAAATAATGGTCGAGCTCCGCATCTTTTATCCATGACGGCCACGCCTATTCCGCGTTCGTTAGCCTTAGCGGTTTACGGTGATCTTGAGGTTTCTATTTTGAACGAGCGGCCGGTCGGTCGTTTGCCGATCACGACTACCTTGATTACAAAACCAAAAGAAAAAGAAATGTACGAAAAAATAAAAGTTGAAATTAAATCCGGTCATCAAGTTTTTGTTGTTTGCCCCTTAATCGATCCGTCTGATTCGCTGGGCGTTGCTTCGGCCAAAGAGACTGTGGAGAAATTGTCGAAAGGACAATTAAAAGAATTTAAACTTGGGCTTTTGCACGGTCAAATGAGGTCTGATGATAAAGAAAAAATTATGGCCGAATTTGTCGCCGGAAAGATCGAGGTTCTTGTTTCCACCACAGTCATTGAAGTCGGTGTCGATGTTCCGAACGCCACGGCGATGATTATTTTTGGCGCCGAAAGATTTGGCTTGGCTCAACTTCACCAACTTCGCGGCCGCATTGGTCGTTCCAGTTTTCCCTCGTTTTGCTTTCTTCATACCGAAAAAGTCGAAGCCGAAACCTCACGTCGTTTGCAAGCGGTAGTTAAATCACAAGACGGTTTTTATTTGGCCGAGGAGGACTTAAAAATTCGTGGGGCAGGGAATGCTTTTGGCACAGCCCAGTCTGGCCTGCCTGATTTAAAATTTGCGACACTCGGCGATACTGACTTAATGAAAAAGGCCCGTGACTGGGCCCATCATCTTTTAGAAAAAGATCCTGATTTAATTTCTCACCCTCTGGTTAAAGAAAGAGTTCTACAAGGTTTCGAGGTTGTTCATCTGGAATAAAACTACAAAAGCTCTCTTACTGATTTTATTGCGACCGGGGTGACAGCTCGTTTCAAGCCGACCCGTTCTGCCTCTTTCATTCGTCTTTCTGTGCCAAGGACCGAACGTATTTCGCCGCCCAAACCAACCTCACCAAAGAAAACGGTTGGCTCGGGATTAACTTTATTTGTCACGGCCGAAACAATGGCCGCGCAAACGGCCAGGTCAGCGGCCGGTTCGTTTAATTCCATACCACCAATCACATTTACATAAACATCTTTGTCGCCAAGATTCATCCCAGCCCGTGAAGAAAGAATAGCCGACAACATTTGTAAACGGTTCACGTCAAAACCCGAAGCGCGCCTAACCGGGGAAGGGTAAAAACTTTTTTCGACCAGGGCCTGTACTTCAACTAGGAAAACTCGCGAGCCTTCAAGAATCGCGGTAATAACCGAGCCGGGCGTATTCTGACGTTCAGCCAAAAATCTTTCCGACGGGTTAGGTACGGCAATTAAACCATTTTTCGCCATCTCGAACACCCCGACTTCGTCCGTTGAACCGAAGCGGTTTTTTGTGGCGCGCAGAATTCTAAAAGCATGCACCGGGTCGCCTTCGAGTGAAAGAACAACATCGACCAAATGTTCAAGTGTTTTTGGTCCAGCCACCGAGCCGTCTTTAGTTACCTGTCCGATAATCATGATCGGAACATTCGTTCGTTTGGCACATTGAAGAAGGAGATTGGTGGCGTAGCGAACAACGTTCGGGTTTCCCGCCGCGCCCTCCAGATCAAGCGAATCAACCGTTTGAATCGAATCGATAATGGCCAAGGCCGGTTTTTCTTTTTCAATCGTTGAAATAATTGTTTCCACCGGTTGAACTTCCAAATATTTTACCTGATCAAATTTTTTTTCAAGACGTTTAAAACGACCAGCCAGTTGTGAGGCGGATTCTTCGCCGGAAATATAAAGAGCGTTAATTGCTCCGGCCGCGATTTGCGCCACCAGTGTTGATTTACCAACGCCCGGTTCGCCGGAAATTAAAACCAGTGATCCAGGAACAATGCCGCCACCAAGGACACGATCAACCTCACCTTCGCCGCTTAAGATACGGGAATGTGCGGTCACGGTTTCCCCAACCAACAAAACGCCGGCTAAGCCAGCCGGTTTTGTTTTTGCGGTTTGATGACCAATCGAACCAACCTCCCCTTCTTTTAATGTCCCCCAACCCTGGCATTCGCTACAGCGGCCGGCCCATTTGGGGAATTGTGCGTCACACTTGGTGCAGATGAACATATTATCTATCAACTAATCTTAAGGGATATTTACTACAAGCCCAGGTTAATTTATGTGTGGAGACCGCACGATTGCCGGTTCGTCCGCTGCCAGAGCTATCAATTACTTCTCCGTTTCCTATATACATAAAAATATGTCCAAAGGAGGGCGATTCCGCGTAATCACCGGATTTAAAACCCACTAAATCTCCCGGAGATAAAGTAACTGTTCCGTTTGATGTTACCGCAGTCGTATCAGTACAAGAAGAAATTTTTGGCGCAGTGGCAAAAATAGTTGATGTCCCGCCGCTTACGGCTGGAAGACCAGCACATTTTGAAGCATAGGAGACAAAACCAGAACAATCAAGACAAATTGTTCCTTCAGGACAAAAATCTTTACATGGTTTTCCGTCACATGTTTTGGTATCGGCATCATAAGGGGGCAACCCACCTTTTCCACCATAGCGGTAATTTACCTTGCCGATAAACGACTTGGCTACCGCGGCCACATCACCAGAACCGGTGCATTGCACGCCACTTGGTGGGGTGATTGAACCAGCCAAGGCTTCGTTCGAGTCACCGGAATTTTGAATGTATAGTACTGGATCAATCGTTTGTATTGATAGCCCTTCAAAAACCGTTAGTTTTGGATTGACAATATAAAGAATCATGTACACGCAAAAAAGTAAAACCATGCCAGTCAGGGCATTGGTCATTCTTTTTTTTGCACTGGCCTGGCCTGAACCGCCGGGGGAAACAACATACTGCAAGCCGCCAACCATAAGGAGAAATACGGCAAAAATTCCCGAGATGGTTAAAAGATATTTATAGAGACCAGTGATATACTCGCTTAGCCAGTTGACCTCAATGTATCCATTATCTTCGAAGATTTTCGAAAAAGAAACGGTTGGGATATTAACGCTTAGAACCGGGGCCACATATTCTCTTTTTACGGTCGGGGCAGTCTGTGTGGAAGGGGCAGCTCCGGCCGCGGCTGCTTCGGCGTTAGTTTCACAACTTATTTGAGTACTTACTTCATTCGGTATATCTTCTCCGCCATAGTCGGAAAACTTATAATAACTAAAGTCATCACGAAGTTGACTGGTACAATAATCGTCACAACTAACAGAGTCAGGGGGGTCATCTATTCCTGCGCCGGTTGTTGTTTTATCTGTCTGACAAACACCGGCCGCATTATAACAAGTGCAAACTTGCGCTTTTAGCGAGGTGACGGGTAGGAAGAAAAGAAATAAAATTATTAAAAATTTCATTTTCATATTATTCCTCAGTCGAAAGTTGTTTATTAACTGCGGCAATGATTTCGTCGGCCGATAAAAGGCCGGTGGTGCGATCTTTACCAATAAAAATAGTTGGCGTGGCTGTTACGGCTAAAGCCACGGCTTCTTCGTAATCCTTTCGGACTAACGGTAGGGGGTCTTGATTATC
The DNA here is from genome assembly GCA_041661745.1 of Patescibacteria group bacterium. Classification (GTDB taxonomy): domain Bacteria; phylum Patescibacteriota; class Patescibacteriia; order UBA9934; family GWF2-40-263; genus UBA12403. The sequence goes on along the minus strand of JBAZTR010000004.1, from coordinate 123,225 downwards.
AAGACACGTCTGGAATTTTGTTGTGTCTAAACCGACTTCCGAAGCTATGGTTACCAGCATAGATTCGTCTAAAAGAACCTGTCGATCAAAAAGCATGTCATGATATTCCCAAAATTTTCCTTGGTCATCAGCACACCGAGCGGCTATGGCGGCGGGAACGGATAATTCATGAGCCGATTCGTTTGGCATATCCTTCCAAACCACTTGAACTTCCGGTACAGTGCGTAATAAAACATCAAGATTATCAGCCATGTCTTTGCAAGGCTGACATTGGAAATCGCTAAAAAGGACGACTGTCACTTTGGGTTCAGCCGCCCCTTTTTTGGGATTAACAAAAGTAACCGTCGGCGTAGCTGTCGTTTGTTGATTTAAAGCGGTAGTTTCTTCGCTATCGCTTTCTGGCTCCCAGACCGGCTGCAGGCGCATCCAAAAAAATAAAAAGACAATTACCGCAAGAAAAGTGGTGACAATAATGGTAAGCCAGCGATGGTTCATAAGTCGTGATTTATTTTAGTTTGATATATCCTAAGCGTCCGTCGATAGCATTGGTGAAGTAGAGAAGGGAACCATCGTCGGTTACTTGTAGATTTTCCATAGCCGCATCTTCGGCCGGTCGAGCAATAAGCGAGGATCGTCCGGTAGACAAGTCAATTTTGTAGAGGTCGTCGGGATTTTTTTTGTAAAGCGTTCGTTGCATGCCGGCGTTGGTTTCCAACGACTGAGGGATGCCGCAATAAATTACATCGTTTCCAGCAAAGACACATTTATCTACCCAGGTGTTTAGGCCGGCCGAGCGACGATTGTCGCCTATGGAATTTACTGATCCGTCAACCACCCAAAGCAAAGGTTTGTAATCGCTGTATGAGCTGTAAGTTGAATATAAAAGAATGTCGCCGCGCGGACTCCAAAGCGATTCAAATCCCAAACCTTCAACAGTTAGGCCTTTAAAATTTTCCTGATTTTTTCCGATTGGATAAATCATTTTTTGACCAAAACCGCCCTGATCGCCGGCCGTGTCGGAAAAAGCGATAATCTGATCGGTTGGTGAAGGATTGATTTGAACTTTATCGGCGTTATTGCCAAGAGCCTGGACTGCTTGAGTTTGTGAGCCGTCTTCGTTAGATACAACCAGCATACTGCTGTCTGAATCAACTGTTATACTTTTAGCGATGATTTGGTCTTGGTTAGGGGAGAATTCAAAGTCTTCCCAGTGTTGTGGTAAAGTAACTTGTGTTTCGTCGGTGAAATTGTAAACAATATTAGAGCCATCGGGGAATTCAATTACCGCCTTGGAGCCATCGTTGTTCCATGCCGTATCCTCAACATCAGGAAATTGTTTGTTGGATAACTTGGTAACCGTGCCGTTGCTGGCAATGGTGTAAAAACGATTGTCACTTTGGTCGTAATAATTCATGCTTTTCCCATCACTGGATAAGGCAACATCAGTCACGGCGGCCGCTGTTAACATGGTGGTTTCGGTTAAACCACCGTGGGCTACTTCACTGGCTTCCGGTAAAATCGTTTCACCTTCAGTCGTTCCAACGGTTGGTTGTCCTAAACCAGTTGTTGGCAGACCACCAATGTTGCTCGGAGTTTCGTTTGTCTCGGTTGTCGGAGTTGTTGTGGTACTTGGCGCCAAGAACATAAAGTACAGCGCTGTGCCAATGCCGATAACCGAGGCAACAAATCCCGCGACGATTAATATTTTTTTAGTTCGTTCAGAAAGCATAAATTTCTATTTGAATAAACTTGTGAAAAAGATATAAATTTGTGAACGTAGAGCTTGATCAGAAACGGCCGCCCAGACAGTGGCCGCCAAGCCAATAGATATCATATAGGGCAGCATGACGACGATGATGATCATCATAAGACCGATAATGAGAAGGAAAAAAATCAGAAGATCCAGAACCCCTAAGCCGATGTGTAAAAACTTAACGGAAACTATTGCCGGCATGGGAATCGGTGACCATGTCAACGATGGAAAGAAAAAATCGAAAGTTTCGTTTTTTATATAATAACTTGCCATCTGTAAGTTTAGATCGACCAGAGTGAAAGCATAGACAAAGATTGTGATAATTGTGGAAGTCCCGACCGAGCCTAAATCGCAAGCATTGCCAATGCCTTGTGCCGCTTCTTCGATTCCGCGGCGAACGGCGACGTTCATTTGTTTGCGAATTTCTTTCTGAGCTTTCTTTTTTGCGTCGCCCATTTCACCGCCTTCTTTGAGCATCTCTTGTTTCATTTGTGCTATCCGACCTTGTTGTTGATTTTGTTGTAACTGTTGGGCCGCGGCCGGTTGCTGTTCGGGAGGGATTGTTTGTTCGCCACTCGGTTGTCCTTCTTTTCCAGCCGTGGCCGCAAGTCGGGCAAATGCCGACGGATCGCGACTAAAAGCCGGTGGAGACGAAGGACCACCGAACCTTGCTCGATTTTCAGCTAACAACCTTCTGTTTGCCGCGAGCTTGTCATTAAGTTCCTGATTTCTTAATTGTGAGGTTTGGTATTTTACCTCAGGATCCTGACTCTCGATCTTTTTAAATTGATCACTTGTATTTGAAGATTGCCGCCTGGCTTGCGTTGTGCTTTTGGCCAGTCGGCTTTTTCTTTCATTTTCCACGGCTAATCCTCCGTCGGGCATATCAAGCTAGATATTATTGTATCATGTTTCGGAGTTTTTTTATTCTTTCCTCAATCGGTGGATGTGAGCTGAACCAAAGTTCGAATTTTCTTTCAATCTTAGGGTCAAAAGGGTTGGCTAAAAATAAATGGGCTGTGGCATGATTAGCTTTGGCCATTGGTCGATCGTAGGCGGCAATTTTTTCCAAAGCACTGGCCAAACCTTCAGGGTAACGGGTAAGAAGCGCACCGGAAGCGTCGGCTAAATATTCGCGACTGCGGCTAACGGCCAGTTTAATGAGTTGGGCGAGGAGCGGGGAGAGAATTGCCAAGAGCAAACCAAGTAAAACCAAAATCAGTTGAATCTGCTGACTGTCACGATTTCCTTTAAACCTCATGGAACGCAACATAATGTCGGATAACAACATGATTGTCCCAACTAAAATTACAACAAGCGTCATAATTCGGATGTCGTAATTTCCAATGTGTGACATTTCGTGGGCTAAGACACCTTCAAGTTCCGGACGATTTAACATTTTCAATAAACCAGTCGTGACCGCTATGGAAGAATGGTTGGGATCACGGCCGCAGGCGAAAGCATTAGGTGAAGGATCTTCGATAATGTAAATTTTTGGCGTTGGCAGACCAGCGGTAATCGACAGGTTTTCAATCAGATTATAAAGCTCGGGATTTTGTGCTTTCTCAATTGGCTTGGCACCGGAAGAGGCCAAAGCCACAGCGTCGCCTTGAAAATAACCAAACAAGTTCATAACCACAGCGACAAGGACAGCCAAAATAATTCCCGCGTCTGGGGCGCCGTACATTTCACCAATCGTCCAACCAATAGCCACGATAATTATCGTGAACAACAAAATTAAGACAACCGTCTTTCTTTTATTGGAATCAATTTCCGAGTACATGTTAGAAACTTACTTTAGGTGGTTCATTTACCACTTCTGGGGCGTCGTAGAAATCGCGTTTGGTAAAACCAAACATTCCGGCAATCATGTTGGTGGGGAAGACTTGAAGCTTGGTATTGAAGTCGCGAACCTGGCCGTTGTAAAAACGACGCGAGGCTTGAATTTTATCTTCAGCGTCGGTTAGGTTGCGTTGCAAATCAAGAAAGTTGTCCGAAGCGCGCAATTGTGGATAGTTTTCGGAAACCGCGAAGAGAGATTTAAGAGTTTGTGACAGGGCATTTTCCGCTTGAGCGTGTTCTTGCATGGTTGTAGCGCCCATGGCTGCGGCGCGGGCTTCGGTGACTTTGGTAAAAACACTGTCTTCATGTCGAGCGTAAGCTTTGACGGTTTCCACTAAATTTGGGATAAGGTCATAGCGACGTTTCATTTGTACCTCGATGTCCGACCAAGCCTCCTCCACGCGATTTCGCGAGGTAATTAAGCTGTTGTAAACAAAGATGAACCAAACGACCACTAAAACCAGGCCGGCTGGTATAATAAAGAAAAGCTCCATATAAAAGTGACAGTTAGTTTAATTTTTAGTAAGATATCTTTACATTATTTTACATTTTTTTAGCCCAAAACACAATATTTTATGTCATTTCCTTCCCACATCTTCCGTTCCTACGACATTCGCGGACTTTTAGATGAAGTTACCCCAGAATTAGCCGAAAAGGCCGGGGCAATTTTTGCCAAAAAAACCGGAGCCAAAAAAGTTGTTGTTGGCCGCGACATGCGTGCCACCAGCCCGGAGTTAATGACCGCAGCCATACGTGGAGTTACCTCGGTTGGGGTCGAAGCCATCGACATTGGTATGACCACCACCAGCTTGTTTAATTATTGTTTTTCTTCCTTTGGTGAAGAGACCGCCGGCATGATGATAACTGCTTCGCACAATCCGGCTAAGTACAACGGCTTAAAGTTTTACGACTGTGGTAATTTGCCGGTCTCTGGAAAAATCATGAAGGATTGGGTGGAAGAAGAAATTATTCTGGCCACAACTTCGGGTACAGTTACTAAAAAAGATTTATTAAACGATTATTTAACACAGTGTCTTTCTCTATCAGGTCAACCAAATTTTTCGGGGGTGAAAGTCGTGGTCGATTACGGCAACGGTGTTGGGGTTATAACCGTGCGGGCGCTTCTTGAAAAACTTGGTGTGACAACCTTGGAGTTGTACCCGGAACCAGATGCTAATTTTCCAAACCACGAAGCCAATCCGGCCAAGGAAGAAACCATGAACGATCTAAAAGCCGCGGTTGTCAAAGAAAACGCTGTTCTGGGTATTGCTCTTGATGGCGATGTTGATCGCACGGCCTTTGTCGATAACGAGGGAAAAAGCTTAGGTGGTGATTTACTTTTAGCCTTACTTTCTAGAGAACTTTTGGGGCACCGTGCGGGCGCTAAGATTGTTGTTTCGCCCAACCAGAGCTGGGCTACTTTTGACTCGGTTGCCGAAAACGGCGGACAAATTATTTCTTGTCCGATTGGTCGCACCAACATTTTGGCGACTATGAAAAAAGAGGCCGCCGATTTGGGCGGTGAGGTGTCTGGACATTTTTTCTGGAAAGAATTTTCCGATTTGGAATCGGTTGATTACACCATTATTAAGGTTTTAGATGTTTGGAAAAAATCCGGGCAGACTTTTGCTGACCTGGTTCGTCCACTGCGCCGCTATCACAACAGTGGGGAAGTGAATTTGGAAATTGAAGATCGCGATATTGTCATTAAGAAACTGGAAGACAAGTATGTGTCCCAAGCCACCACTGTTGAACGAATGGACGGTATTCGTTGTGAGTTTAATCGCGACTGGTGGTTTATTGCCCGGCTTTCCAATACTGAACCGATTTTGCGACTGACCGTGGAGGCCAAGAGCGAAGAATTGATGCAAGAAAAAGTTGAGGAATTAAAAAAAGTAATTAACGAATAAAAAAAAGCCGCCGATCATTTCGGCGGTTTTTTTAATTCCTTATAAACTAGCGGTGACAGAAATTTTTTGTATTTTTCCAAGTCATTCCTGATCATTGTTCCGGAGACAGGGAAGTGCATGCGTTTTTTATCAACCACGACATTTTTCGCGCCCAGCGCCTCGCTTAGCCTCTGGCCGTACCATTCGCTGGAAAAAACATGGGTTATTTTCTCAGAAAGAAGACTTTTAACGTATTCAATGTTTTGTTGAGTGATTTTCGGATCATTACCGTGTTCCAAGGGGGCTTTGCTTCCTGAAATGACGGTAACCTTCGGATACAATCGTTTAAGCCAGCCGACGCGAATTTTTAGGGGAATCTTTGTTTCCGGGCAACGATAGACAATAATTATAAGCCGATCAACCTTTTCTAGAGCTTTTTCAATCAAAAACTGGTGGCCTTTATGCAGTGGCGCGAATTTTCCGACGATTAGGCCAATTTTTTGACTTTTTGTCCGACTTTTCATAAATCTTTATTTATCGTACAATAATTGGGCTTATGTTACTAACTGTAATTTTGTTTTTAGCCGTTCTATCGCTTTTGGTCTTTTTTCATGAATTGGGCCATTTTGTTACGGCCAAAAAAATCGGCATGAAAATTGATGAATTTGGTTTTGGTTTTCCGCCGCGGGCTTTTGGAATTATGCGAGTTCGCGGGGAAGAGCGTCGTTTGGTTGAAGAAACTGAGGAGGTTGTTGTGGGGACTGAAGAGACTGTGGGGACTGGAGGGATTGAGTTGGTTCAAACGAAAGTTACCGATGTTATCCGCGATACAGTTGAAGTTCGTCCGATCAATCGTTGGAAATTTATTTGGGGTGGTTCTGATCAACACGAAGATCAAACAATTTATTCTATCAATTGGATTCCTTTAGGCGGTTTCGTAAAAATCCACGGCGAATCCGGTGAACTTAAGAACGATCCGCGTAGTTTTTCCAGCCGGCCGATTTGGCAACGCTTTATTGTTTTAATAGCCGGCGTGGCCATGAACTTCGCGTTTGCCGCGGTTCTTCTTTCAATCGGTTTTGCTGTTGGTTTGCCGAGCATTGTCGACGAATCAGTGCCGACCTCGGTTAAATTAGCTAATGAAAAAATTCAAATAATGAGTGTTATTGCGGGGAGTCCGGCTGAACGAGCTGGTATGGAAACTAGCGACGAAATTCTTTCCATTGATGATCAAATTTTTACTTCATCCGAAGCCGCCCGGACTTATATTAAAACTCGCGAGGGCGAAGAAGTAAAATTTTTATTAAAGCGTGGTGATGAGGCGTTAACTTTTTCCGTTACGGCCGAAGATTTACCGACTTATGGGGAAAAAGGTGTGGGAGTTGGTTTAGTCAAGACAGCGCTAGTGTCGTATCCCTGGTATTTAGCCGCCATTAAGGGGGTTGAAGCAACTTTTGTTTTCACCTGGGAAGTTTTGAAAGCTTTTGGAAATTTGCTTTGGAATTTAGTTGTTCATCAAAGCGTGGCTGTTGATTTGGCTGGACCAGTCGGTATTGCTGTTATGACCGGCCAAGCCGCAGCCATGGGCATTCTTTATTTGTTGCAATTCGCGGCTATTCTTTCCATTAACTTGGCTGTGGTAAACATTTTGCCTTTTCCGGCTCTTGATGGCGGGCGAATATTCTTCTTGATTATTGAAAAAATTCGCGGGCGAGCGCTTGATGAAAGGTTTGAAGCTTTAGCTCACAATCTTGGTTTTGCCTTGTTATTGCTTCTGGTGGCCGTAGTCACCTTCCGTGATATCTTTAAATTTGTTGGTTAAATAAAAATATGAAAGATAAGTTTGAACAACTTAAAAAAACTTTCAACGCCGCACTTGGTGATGTTAAGGACGGTGTGGATTTGGAGGAAGTTAAAACCAAATTTCTTGGTCGCAAAGGTCACTTGGCGCTTTTGATGAAAGAGTTGGCCGAGCTGGCCGGTGAAGAGCGAAAAGAAATTGGTCAAATCGCCAATGAAACAAAAAAAGCGATTGAGGCGGGTTTGGCCGCGGCCGAACAAGCTCGCCAGGTTTCTAGCGTTGTGGAGGGTGAACAAATTGATGTAACTGAGCCGGCCTTTCCTGTTAAGGAACAAGGTCATCTTCATCCTGTGACGCAAATTCAGGAAGAGCTTGAAGATCTGTTTTATTCCATGGGTTTCATGGTACTTGATGGTCCAGAGCTTGAGAGCGATTATTTTAATTTTACTGCCCTCAATGTCCCATCCACACATCCGGCTCGTGACATGCAGGATAGTTTGTATATCAAAGGTCACGACGATCAGGTTATGCGCACGCAAACTTCGCCAGTGCAAGTTCGAGCCATGCGCAAATACGGTGCGCCGCTCCGGGTGGTTGTACCCGGCCGATGTTTTAGAAACGAAGCTACCGACGCTCGACATGAACACACTTTTTATCAGTTGGAAGGTTTAATGGTTGATAAGGATATAAATTTTAGTCACATGAAAGCGGTGTTGGAAAAAGTCGCCAAGCATTTATTTGGCGATGAAGTTAAAATGCGTTTGCGGCCTAAGTTTTATCCCTTTGTCGAACCGGGGGTGCGTGGTGAAGTCACGTGTTTTCTCTGTCACGGCCAAGGTTGCAAAGTTTGTAAAAAATCTGGTTGGCTTGAGGTACTTGGAGCCGGTTTGGTTCACCCTAATGTTTTGCATGAAGGTGGAGTTGATCCAAATAAGTTTCAGGGTTTTGCCTTTGGTTTCGGTTTGTCGCGTTTAGCAATGTTGAAATACAACATCGATGATTCTCGACTTATGCAGAGCGGCGATGTTAGATTTTTAAAACAATTCTAATATGTTATTGTCAAAAAAATGGTTAAAAGATTTTGTTGATTTGGGCGATGTCAACGACAAGGATTTAGCCGAGCGTATTAGTGATTGCACGGTCGAAGTCGAAGGAATTGAGGGGCAGGCCGGGCCGCTTGAAAGAATTGTTGTCGGAAAGATTTTGAGTGTTAACCCTCATCCTAACGCCGATAAATTGCGGGTGTGTGAGGTTGACGTAGGGGCACAAAATTTTGTGCCCGTACAGATCGTTTGTGGCGGCAGCAATTTATCCGATGGCCAGAAAGTTGCGGTAGCAATGGTTGGAGCCAAAGTTAAATGGCATGGTGAAGGTGAACCAGTGGAAATTCAACCAACCAAACTGCGCGGGGTTGATTCTTTTGGTATGATTTGTTCGGCCAATGAAATCGGTTTGGCTACTGGCCGCGAAAGCGAGCGCGAAATTGTTGATTTAAGTTATCTTGAGGTTGAACCTGGCACGGCTTTGTCCGAAGCTCTTGGTCTTGATGACGCAATTATTGAAGTTGATAATAAGTCGTTAACCAATCGACCCGATTTGTTTAGTCATCACGGTTTTGCTCATGAGGTCGCCGCGCTATTGAATACAAAATTTAAACCAATTAATCCGCCGGCAATTAAAGAAGGGAAGGGTTTTGATTTGTCGATTAAGGTGGCCGAGCCGGAGTTGTGTTCTCGCTATATTGGCGTGGTCATTGATGGAATAAAAATTGCCCCGTCTCCCGATTGGTTGCAAAAGCGGCTTTCGGCTGTTGGTATGCGGCCAATCAACAATGTTGTTGATGCTACCAACTATGTCATGCTCGAAGTCGGACAATCGCTGCATGCTTTTGACGCGAACAAATTGGAAAATGCTTCAGGTAAAGAAAAGACGGTTGAAATTGTTGTTAAGACGGCCGAAGCTGGTGAGGAGTTTTTAACTCTAGATGATGAAAAAAGAAAATTGGTTTCCTCGGATCTTTTAATTTGTGATGGTCGGAAAGCAGTAACTTTGGCCGGCATTATGGGTGGGCAAAATAGCGAGATTGATGATAATACCACGACAGTTTTTCTTGAATCAGCCAATTTTAATTCCGCAGGTATTCGCAAAACTTCACAGCGGTTGGGTTTGCGTTCCGAAGCTTCGTTGCGTTACGAAAAAAGTTTGGATCCTAATTTGTCAGAAATTGCCATTCGTCGCACTGTTGGACTTCTTTTGGAATTAATTCCCGGGGCGCGTGTTGTTTCCAAAGTGGTTGACGTTAAGAATTTTTCTTTGAATCAAGGGCCGATTGTTCTGCCATTAGCCATGGTTTCGGCTAAACTTGGTTTAAATATTCCCACGGATGAGATGATTGGAATTCTTGAACGGCTTGGTTTTGAGGTAAAGAAGAAGGGCGAAAATTTGAATGTAACTATTCCAACCTGGCGGGCCACCAAAGATATTTCCATTGCCGAAGATCTGTTAGAGGAAATCGCCCGGGTTTATGGTTATGAAAAAATCCCATTAACTTTGCCGTGTGTTGAAATCACCCCGCCAACCAAAGACTCGGGGCGTGAGTTAGAACGAAGAGTCCGTCATATTTTAGCCGATCGTTTTGCGGCCACGGAAACTTACAACTACAGCTTTGTGGCCCCGCAGATTTTGGAAAAGATGGGCGAGAAATTATCTGATTATCTTGAGCTAGCCAACCCTATTTCTAAAGAACGACCGTATTTGGCCAGGACTTTGGCCACGAATCTTTTAGAAAACATTAAAACAAATCAAAAGTTTACTGATCCGGTTTGTTTGTTCGAAATTGGTCGTCACTATGTGGCCGAATTACCTGGCGAGGATGATGGCAGCAGTAAAGCCTTGCCGCGCCAAGATCATTGGTTGGGTTTGGCTTTTTCTTCGAAGGGTGACGGCAAACCTTTTGTCGAAGGTCGGCGTATGATTGTCGGGCTTTTGGAAGAGTTTGGTTTTGCTGTTGAGGTGCGACCTATGACCAAGGGGCCGGTTTGGACACACCCGTCGCGTCGTGCCGAGCTTTACACCCGTGGCGAATTTATCGGCTGCTTGACCGAAGCCGAACCGGCGATTGGTCGGGCTATTGGTTTGGATTGGCGAGCGGTTGTGGCCGAGATTAATCTTTCGCTTTTATCCACCTTGGTGCCTAAACAAAATAAGTACGAAAAGATTCCAGAATTTCCTGATGTAAAAAGAGATTTAGCTTTTGTTGTTTCTACGACCACCGCTTATTCAACCTTGGAAAAGATTTTTATCAAAACCTCAAAACTTTTACACACCGTTGAGTTGTTTGATGTTTATCAGGGGAAGGGGATTGATCCGGACAAAAAATCAGTGGCTGTTCACCTAACCTTCCGGGCGGCCGACCGTACTTTGTCCTCCGATGAAGTTGAAAAAGACATGGAAAAGTTAGTCACAGTGATTAAGGACGACTTTTCTGGTACAATTAGGTAAAGATTAGGGAGGGGGCGAAAGAGCGAATATTTACGAATATACGAATTTTGTATGGTGGTGACCAGGGTTGATCTTTTGTACAGGGATGAAAGTTTTGAAATCGTAGGAGCCGCTTTCGAAGTATTCAACCAATTGGGTTCTGGACATCGGGAAAGAACTTACCAACGTGCTTTAGCTGAGGAGTTGAAAAAGCGAGGGAAAAAATTTAAAGAACAATTTTACATTCCAGTAAAGTATAACGGAAAGATTGTTGGGCAGAACTTTTTCGACTTTCTTGTTGAGGACAAAATTATTGTCGAACTAAAATGTGAAAAATATTTTTCCGGGGCACATATAAAACAAGTTTTAGACTATTTAGTTTCAGGTGATTTGCAACTAGGAATTCTTCTCAATTTTACCAGTGAAGGAGTAAAACAAAAAAGAATCGTAAATATTAAAAAGTAAAAAATTCGTATATTCGTACGAATTCGTAATTTCGTCCCCTCTCTATGTTTCAATCTCAAGACATCCTTTTCATTGTCTTGGCTTTCTGTGCTTTGTGGGTCACGGCCTTTATGTGCTGGCTCATTTGGCAAATTGCCATGATTTTGAAAAATGTAAATGACACCATGGCCGAAGCTCGCGAAAAAATGGCCAAAATTGAAGAAGCAATTACTGGCATCCGCGGCAAGTTCGAAAAAGCCACCATGGGCTTATCGTTTCTAGTTGATAGTATTCGTAAGGTGGTGGAATACGCCATTGATAAAAAACAGGAAAAGAAAAGTAAAAAAATTGCCGATTTTGATGATTAATAAAATATAAAAATATGTCTCGAGCATCCGAAATAGGAGGTTATGTTCCACCCGATGCCACGCGAGAAAGAGAACAAGAAGAGTCACAGCTTTTTACTCTTAGACAGGAAGTTTTTGTCATTAGATCAAGTGGTAAAGTTGAACCGGGTTGGAAGATAAACGGAGTATTCTTGGAGAAGGACGGAACAATTTTTTATACTTTAGAAAAAGGTAAATTGAAACAACCGGGCGTGCCTCAATCGGAACTTGTTCGTGCCCAACACGAAGCAGCAGCCGCGGCCTCGTCCGAAAAAAAGAGTAGAGAACAGGAACGTGATGATTTCGCCAAAAATTTGGTTAGGACACGTGCAGCTGCTGGACAGGAAGTTGAGGAAATTCAGAGAGCACTTGATACTTTGAATCAAGGGGAAAAAATCAATTCAGCCCACGCCCAGGAATGGAGGGCTTTAGAAAATTTTTCAGTTATGAAGAACGGAAGGCGGACTTCTGTCACCTTGAATAAGGGCGGCCCTGAAGGTAGAAGACGTTATTTTTTGAGTCCTGGTCGTGGATAGTAGATTGAACAAAAAGTGTTTCGAGAGCTCCTTCCTTATCCGCCTCTGGCGGGAGGAGGGGGTTTTTGTTAATCTTGTAGGGGCAAAAGATCTTTTGCCCCTACAAGATTATGCCTGACAAATCCCCTTTCGTTCATCTTCATACCCACAGCCATTATTCGCTTCTTGAGGCCTTGCCCAAAACCAAGGCTCTGATTAAGGCTATGAAAGAGCGTAAAATGGACACCTTTGCTTTAACCGACAATGGGGTCATGTACGGAATAATTGATTTTTACCAAAAGTGTAAGGATGAGGAGATTAAACTGATCATCGGCATGGACGCTTACTTAGCGCCCAACGGCCGTTTACAAAAGCGTGGCAAAATGGATGCTAAGCCCAATCGTTTGGTTTTTTTGTGCGAGAACATGGCCGGCTACAAGAATCTTATTCAACTTTCCACCCGCGGCTTTCTTGAAGGTTTTTATTACAAGCCGCGGCTTGATAAAGAATTAATAAAAGAAATTTGCCAGGGTAAGGACCATGGCTTGATTGTTTTATCCGGCGGGCGGTTTAGTGATATTGATCAAGCTATTGTTAACGACAACCGTGAGACTGCCAAAAAATTGATTGAGGAATACGTCCAAATTTTTGGCCAGAATAATTTTTTCTTAGAGCTGGTTGATCGTCCGGAAATTCCCGAGCAAGAAATGACTAATACAGTTTTAGCTGAACTTGGAAAAGAAATGGGCGTACCGATTGTTGCCACTAAAAATGTTTTTTACCTAAAGCCCCAGGACAACGAAGCTTGGAAAATTTTACAGTGTGTTAAAGACGGTCGAACTTTAGAGGAATTTGATCGCACCCAAACCTACGATTACGATGCTTCGCTCGTTGAAGCCGAGTACATGATTAATCGTTTTAAAGATTTGCCTGAAGCGATTGAGAATACTCGAAAAATCGCCGATCGTTGTGATGTGCAATTCGATTTAGGTAAATGGAATTTTGCTCACTTTGAAGTGCCCGATGGTTTAACCCACTTGGAATATCTGCGCCAGCGCGCCTTCAACGAACTGCCTAACAAGGTTGATGAGGTGACGGAGGAAATGAAAAAGCGTATTGAGTATGAACTTTCGGTTATTGAAATGAAAGGTTTCGCCCCGTACTTTTTGATTGTTTCCGACTACATTGAGTGGGCCAGAGCGCACGGTATTATGACGGCTACTCGCGGTTCAGCGGCTGGTTCGCTGGTTAGTTTTTCCATTGGCATTTCCACAGTGAATCCCATTAAATATAAATTACCGTTCGAGCGTTTTTTAAATCCTGAACGTCCTTCGGCACCTGATGTTGACGGCGACTTTGCCGACAACCGTCGCGACGAAATGATTGCCTACGTTACCAACAAATACGGGGCGGATAAAGTGGCCCAGATTTGTACTTTTGGAACTATGTTGGCCCGCGGCAGTATTCGTGATGTTGGTCGAGCTTTAGGTCACGAGTATTCTTTTGTCGACAGTGTTTCCAAAATGGTTCCCATGGGCAGCCAAGGTTTTCCCATGACCTTAAAACGCGCTTTGGATGAGGATGTTGATTTAAAAAAACGCTACGATACCGAACCAGACGTGCGCCGCCTTATCAACTTGGCCCAGCAAATCGAAGGTTGTGCTCGCCACGTTTCCATTCACGCCGCCGGGGTGGTTTTTTCGCCAACCCCGCTGACTGATTTTACACCACTGCAAATTGATACCCGCGAAGGTAAAACCATTACACAATACGAAATGCATGCCGTTGAAGCGGCCGGTCTTTTGAAAATGGACTTCCTAGGCATTCGGAACCTGTCGATTCTTGGAGACGCTGTTAGAATTATTCGTAAAGTTAAAGGAGTTGATATTAATATCGACAAAATTCCCGTTGATGATCCTAAAACCTTTGAACTTTTGGCCAATGGCAATACCATGGGTACCTTTCAGTTGAACGGCGATGGCATGACCAAATATTTAATGGAACTGAAACCGACGCGTATCGAAGACATCATGGTTATGGTGGCCTTGTATCGCCCGGGCCCGATTGAATCAATCCCCGAATACATTCGCCGCAAGTACGACGCTTCACTAATAAAATATCTTGATCCGCGTTTGGAAGAAATTTTGGATGCTTCGTACGGCGTTATCGTTTATCAGGACGACGTCATGTTGATTTCCATTAAACTTGGTGGCTATTCATGGCTCGAAGCCGACAAATTGCGCAAAGCCATGGGTAAAAAAATTCCCGAGGAAATGGCCAAACAAAAAGAAAAATTATTGGACGGTTTTCAAAAACACGGTTTGTCTAAATCAAAGTCCGACGAATTGTGGAAATTGATCGAGCCATTCGCGGCTTACGGTTTTAACAAAGCCCATGCGGCCAGTTACGGTACGGTTGCTTATCAAACTTCGTATCTTAAAGCTAATTATCCGGCCGAATATATGTCGGCCTTAATGACCGCGGAATCGGCTGATTTGGAAACCATTTCCGCCGCGGTTAAGGAATGCCAGCGTATGGGCATTGCCGTTTTGCCGCCGGATCTTAACGAATCACGCCCGACCTTTACCTACATTGACGACAACACCATTCGTTTTGGTTTGGTGGTGATTAAAAACCTTGGGGCAGAAGCCGTTGACGCAATTTTCAACGAACGCGAAGCAAATGGACCATTCAAAGACTTGGCGGATTTTGCCACCCGTGTACATCATCGCGCTTTTAATAAAAAGGCGTTGGAGGCCTTAATCAAAGCCGGCGCCCTTGATAGCTTTGGCGAACGCAAATGTTTGTTGGAAAACATCGAGCAAATTCTTCATTTCAATAAAGAGGCCAAAGAAAAACAGGCACAAAATCAAAGTTCTTTATTTGATTTGTCACCGGCCCTGGCCACGGAGAAATTAAAATTTCGACCAACCCCGCCAGCGGAGAAAAATGAACTTTTGGCTTGGGAAAAAGAATTGCTCGGTCTTTATATTAGTGCCCATCCTTTCGATGACATCGAAAAGAAAGTCGGACAGTATTTGCTGCCGTTAAACCAACTCCAAAGCCAGCCGGAAAATTCTTTTGTGAAAGTTGGTGGTTTGGTAACCTCGGTTAAAACCATTGTCACTAAAAAAGGCGACAACATGGCTTTTGTCGGCCTTGACGATAAAAACGGAAAAGCCGAAGTGATTGTTTTTCCTTCGGCCTATAATCAGTTCGGAAAAATGTTGGCCGAAGATAAATTGGTTTTAGTTTCGGCAAAGGTTTCACGACGCGAAGGGGAAGAGGCGAAGTTATTGGCCAACAGCTTTATTTTTGTCGACACAGCGCACGCCGGTGATGTCGCGGCCATGTTGCAAGATAATTTGTGGGTCCCGGGCGAGGTCACGGCTTCCAAGGATAATCCATCCCTTTTACCCCCTGCACCCCTTAAACCCCTTTTGCCCCGTAATTTTTTAGAAATCACTTTTCTTGGCAAACCAAATCCGGAAATCGTGGCGCAACTGCGTGAACTTTTAACAGCTTCGCGCGGTTCAAGGCGTGTTCGTTTTATTGTCAGTGCTGGTCCGGCTCAACGGGTTATGGATACTGATTATTATGTTGATCCCACCAACGAACTTTTGTCGGAAATTAAAGCCTTGGTTGGTAGTAACAATGTGAAATTGTAGCGAATGTGCTATAATAAAAGAAATAAATTAGGAGGACTATGACCCCAAAAACTAAAAAGAAAAAAGTTAATCAACCGGTACCGCGAAGTCCGGCTCTTCGCATTATGAAACCGATTGAAGTTAAGCCGAGCAAACCGCTTATTCCGCCCAATCCATCGCTTCGGCTGTATCGGCGTATTGCCGGGGGTTTTATCGGTGTTGTGGTGATTTTAATTTTAGTTGTTCTTACTCTTTCCACCACCAAGGCAGTTATCCGCATTACCCCACAACCGCGTTCGGTCGAAGTTTCCTTTTTGGCTGATGTGGTAAAAGAAAATCCGACGGCCGGTCAGGTTATTGGAGCAGTGGCCACGCAGTCATTTGAAAAAACTGTTTCCGTGCCCATTAGCAGTACCCAAAAAGAGGTATTGGATAAGTCTGGTGGGGAAGTTACAATTATTAACGAATCAACACGCAATCAACCTTTGGTCGCCACTACCAGATTATTAAGTTCGAGTGGAGTGCTTTTTAGACTTGATGACGGTGTTACTGTGCCGGCCGGTGGAAGAGTTACTGCTGTTGTTCACGCTGATCAAGAAGGCCCGACCGGTGATATTGGTCCAGATAAATTTACTATTCCCGGTTTAGCGACCGCGCTGCAAAGTCAGATTTATGCCGAAAGTACTACAGCTATGACCGGTGGCAAAAAAATGGTTGGTATAATTTCACAAGATGATTTGAATAACGCCTTTACCGTAGCTTATGATGAATTAGCCGCTTCAGCTAAAGAACAATTAAAAAACATGACCGGTGTTGGTTATACCGGCGAAGCTTACGCAATTGTTATTGATAAAAAAGAAACCACCGACAAGGTGGGTGATGTGAAAGACGCCATTTCCGTCACAATGGCCGTAACCGTTGACGCTGCTTTTTTTAATGCCAAAGACACCAATGATTTGTTATCTAACAAATTATACGAAAATCTTGAAGACGGTTTTACCTTTTCCGATGAAAAAGAAGTTATCGATGCTGCCGGGTATATTAAACCGGAAGGAACTTTTGTCTTAACTGGTTTAAATTCAACAACCGCCACAGCGGCAATTCGGATTACCGCTAAAAAGGATTCGCTTGTCTCTGCTTCGCATTCCTTTTTACAGCCCGACAGCTTTGCTAAAAAAACCTCGGCCGAAATTAAAAGTTATTTGGTTTCAGCCGGTCTGGCCAGTGATGTCTCTGTCATAATTTTTCCACCTTGGAACAAGCGGGTTACTTCAATGTTAGACCATATAACTGTTCAAGTTGTCCAGTAATGAAGACAAAATAAGCACCCGAGATTCCCGGGTGTTTTTGTTTGTGGATAACTCAGGAAATTTTTGTAAATTTGTGCTAAAATAGAATCAAATTTTATGGCGCTAAAAAGGAATAATCCTAATTGGATAAACCGATTTTTTTCGGTTAGTTTTTTGTTTATTGTTGCTCTCTTGTTTTTCAGAGCCAGCCCGACTCTTGCTGCGGCTGTCTCTTGGGACAGTGGTGGGGCCAACAATGATTGGGAAACCGCAGCCAACTGGTCAGGCGACGCTGTGCCAACTGATGCTGATGATGTGACGATTGATTATGCGGAGACGATTGCCATCAACGCGACGACAACAATCAATTCTTTGACAGTTGGCGGCACAAACGCCACGGTTCTTAATTTTGATTATAACGCCATTTCCGGCGGAGCACTTATTATTGATGCGGGGAATTTGACGGTTGCGGCAAACGGAACAATTACGCATACAGGGGGGTCAACGAGTTCTGTCCTCGCTACGGTGTTCATCGATGTACAAACGGGAGACGTGACAATTACAGGAACGGTGAATGTGGACGGAAAGGGATATGCAAAAGGGTATGGCACTGGAAAAGGCACAACTTGGGGTGCGGGTGGATATGGCGGTGAAGGTGGAGCCGGAAACGGAGGTACAGCCGGAATAACCTACGGTTCAATAACTGCTCCAACAGATCTTGGTAGTGGGGGATCAGGTGTTTGTAATGGTGGGGCTGGGGCTGGGGCGGTAAAATTATCAGTTGCTGGCGGATTAACGGTTGCCGGGAGTATCTCCGCGACAGGTGCTACCTCGAATGAGTGGTGTGCTTCGCCGGGTTCAGGCGGTTCAATTTATTTAGATGTGGGAACATTCGCTGGAGCGGGTACAGTCGATGTCGACGGCGGGTCATATAACTACTTTCAGTCAGGTCAAGGGGGTGGCGGACGCATCGCGGTTTATTATGACGCAAATTCATATTCAGGCACGCCAACAGCGTATGGTGGTTATATTGCCTCGTATTCTTATTATACCGGCGGAGCCGGCACAATTTATTTAAAGGACAATCTCGATACCTACGGTAGTCTCACAGTCGACAATAATAGCCATGATTATACAGCCACTGATCGCTACTTGGGTAAAACAAACCTTTCTTCAACAGCAACCTACAAAAACCTCACGGTTTCCAACGATGGCCACATAGATATTCAGTCAGGTGTTACCATCACTGTTGACTCAACTCTCACATGGACCGGTGGAAATGTCACAGACAGTGGTGGAACATTGGCCACAGTTACATCCGGGGATGTTGTTGTACCGGCCGGATCGTATTTTTATGCGAACTCAGCAATTAGTGTTACGAGTGTAACAGTGAATGGTATTTTGACGCATTCTAATAATGCGGCCACGGCGGTAAATAAAATATATATCACAACCTCCGGAGACTTTACTATTGGCGCAACCGGTACAATTAATGTAGATGAAAGGGGATTTGGGCCAAGTGAAGGAGACGGTGCTCCGTCTGATACAAGTTTTTCTGCTGGAGGAAGTTACGGTGGGGTTGGCGGATGGGATATGAACAGAACAGCGACTCGAGGCCCAGTTTATGGCTCAATCACTGCTCCAGTTAGTCTCGGAAGCGGAAGCGGTCAAACGGCAGGAAAATCCGGCGGTGGGGCACTTCGTCTTACTGTCGGAGGTGAATTAGTACTAACCGGTTCAATTTCAGCCAATGGACAAAGTACGGCTACTCGAGATTATGGTTCGGGTTCCGGTGGTTCGATTTATCTTGATGCTACAACAATTTCCGGGGCAGGGACAATTACGGCCAACGGAGGAAACCAAACGGGATCAGATGCCTGGTGCGGACTTGGTGGCGGAGGACGCATTGCCATTTATTACGACACAAAGACTTATTCCACTACGCCAACAGCGTACGGTGGTTATTATCCAACCTCGTCAACTGGTTATTTTGGCGGAGCCGGCACGGTTTATATAAAAGACAATACAGCCGGTACGGATAGCTTGGTTATCGATAATAATAGTCGGGACGCGACAACCGATGACCGTAATTTTGGAAAGACACCACTGACGCCAACAGGTACACCACTTTCTTTAACGGTAAATACACTTACAATTTCTAACGACGGTCACCTCGATTTGAATGCAAATACAACATTGGTTGCCTCAACATCATTATCGTGGACTGGTGGAAATATTACAGATAGTGGAGGCTCGCTTGCAACTGTAACATCAGGAGATGTCATTGTTCCGGCCGGATCGTATTTATATGCTAATACCGCCCGTACAGGCGCTGGTGAACTAACGAGCCTTACAGTGAATGGTGTGTTGACGCATACAAGAAATTCAGCGACAGCTGTTTATAGAATTAATCTTGAGACAACAAATGATATAACAATTGGCGCTACCGGATCAGTTAATGTAGACGAAAGGGGATTTGGACCAAGTGAAGGAGACGGCGCCCCATCTGATACAGGTTTTTCGGCTGGTGGAAGCTACGGTGGGGTTGGCGGATGGAATCTTACAAGAACAGCGACTCGAGGCCCAGTTTATGGCTCAATCACTGCTCCAGTTAGTCTCGGAAGCGGAAGCGGTCAAACGGCAGGAAAATCCGGTGGCGGTGCTGTTCAACTCACAGCTGGAGATGAATTAGTAATAACGGGTTCAATTTCAGCCAATGGACAAAGTACAGCCAGTCGAGACTACGGCTCAGGCTCTGGCGGTTCGATTTATCTTACAGCCGTTACTATTTCTGGTGCAGGGACGACTATGACTGCCAACGGCGGAAACCAAACGGGATCAGATGCCTGGTGCGGACTTGGTGGCGGAGGCCGTATTGCCCTTTATTACAATACAAAAACGTATGCGGGTACCCCAACGGCGTACGGCGGTTACTATACAGCCTCGTCAACTGGTTATTTTGGCGGAGCCGGCACGGTTTATTTAAAAGACAATACGGCCGGTACAGATAGTTTAATTATTGATAATAATAGTCGGGATAATACAACAGATGACCGTAGTTTTGGAAAAACACCTCTTACACCAACAGGTACACCTCTTTCTTTGAGCGTAAACGCACTTACGATTTCCAATGACGGTCATCTTAACCTTACTTCAGATACAACACTTACTGCGGTGGCTCTTACATGGACTGGTGGAAATATTTCAGATAACGGCGGAACCCTGAGTACAGTTACAACAGGGGATGTTGTGGTCCCAACGGGTGCGAGATTACTCGCAAATACAGTCCGAAGTGTTTCATCTCTTACTATTAACGGAACTCTGGCACATTCAAAAAATTCAACGGCGGAGACTTATAAAATCGATTACACAACAAGCGGGAACGCAACGATTGTAGCCGGCGGGTCTGTGAATGTGGATTCTTTAGGGTTCACTTCCAATTCGGGAACTGGAGCTGGACATGATTGCGGTAACTATGGATCTGGTGCGGGTCACGCCGGTGTTGGAGGAGTCACGGTAGACGGTGGTTCAACGGGCGGAATTATTTATGACACAATTTCGAGTCCGGATTCCATCGGTTCTGGTGGAGGGAGTGATTATGGAGATGGAGGAAGCGGTGGGGGAGCCGTGAAATTAACCGTTGGCGGAGATTTAGCTATTGGAGCGGGCATTACAGCAGACGGTGGCGTAGATTACGGTGGAGACGCTGGCGGAGGATCGGGCGGTTCAATTTGGCTTAATGTGACAGGCGCGTGTTCCGGAGCTGGAGGTTTGAGTGCCGATGGTGGCCGTGCACACGGAGCAAATGCCGGAGCAGGAGCCGGAGGGTATATTCTTCTTGTTTGTGGAACGTCAACATACGGTGGCGCGGCGACAGTTGCGGCTGGGACAGTGGGTTACGCCGCAGGCGTCGGAACTTATCTTACTAACAACGCTCCAACCATTACCACCCCAACCTTTACCGAGGCCACAGATGGTACCGGTGAAGTGTTAGGTGCGACGATTGTTGATGACTCGGATGACAACTTAATTCAACTTAAAATCGAATATTCCATGGATGGCGGTGGTACTTGGGAAGATCCAACGCTTTCCGAAGATTTGGCCGATGTGACCGCCACCTACGATACCCCGGTCGTAGAGAATGATGGTACTTATCAAATTATCAACGTCACCACTGTCTCCGGAGCAAATACCATCACATGGATTTGGAATTCTCAAATAGATGAACCGGCCGGCGATATTTCCAATGCCCGTTTCCGGGTAACTGCTTATGACGGAACTTCCGTTAGTTCTCCTGTTTCAAGCGTTGATTCTGTCCTTGACAACGTAGATCCTGTTGGTCTCGCTGATCTTGCTGTCACGACATATCCTTCCTCTTCTTTGACTCTAACCTGGACCGCAGTGAGCTCTGAAACACATTTTGATCACTACGAACTTTGGTATGGCACCAATTCTTCCGATGTCGGAAATCGTACCGGTACAGCTGCTGAATGGGATAACGATAATGATGCCACCCTTGCGACCATGACCACAGCTACCACAACCGTTACCAGTCTTTCACAAAATACAACATATTATGTAAAGATTTGGTCGGTTGATGATTATGGAAACGAAGCAACAATTGCCGCCACCTCGCAAAAAACCAACGGCTTGCCAACGGCAGCAACTGTGACCCCAACTTTTGCCACCGATGGCACTGGTCGAACAACTGTTACGGTTATAATCGACGATGCTGATGATCAGACCTCTTCTTTTAAAGTCGAATACTCTACAAACGGCGGCGGGGCCTGGGGCGATCCAACCCTTTCCACTACTCCGGCTGATCTTTCCGGGACATATGGAACTCCGGCGGTTAACAACGCTTCGACATATCAAATCAGTGATGTCACCACAACCTCTGGTGCTAATACAATTTCTTTTGTATGGAGCTCAGCAACAGATGTTCCGACGGCCGATGTTTCCAACGCCCGCATTCGTATTACCCCATACGACGGCGGGGAAGCCGGCTCAGTTCAAGGTTCTTCCGATTTCGTCATGGATAACGCCGATCCTTCGGGCATGGCCAGTCTTGCCGTTACCGCTCATCCGGCCGATTCCTTAACTCTAACCTGGACCGCTGTCACCTCTGAAACAAATTTCAACCACTACGAACTCTGGTATGGGACAAATTCTTCTGACGTTGATGGCCGAACTGGCACCGCGGCCGAGTGGGACACCAGCGATGACGCGGCTTTAGCCACCATGACCACAGCTACCACACAAATCACCAGTCTCGACGACGACACCACTTATTACGTCAAAATTTGGGCCGTCGATGGTTATAACAACGAAGTCACAATCGCCTCGACCTCAGAAACAACTGATTTAGGTATTCCCACGGTTAATTGGACCTCAGACAGCCAAACTGGCGCGGAATCAGCCGGCACCCTAACTATCACTGCTCAACTGTTATTTTCCTATGCTCTTGATGTCACCATTCCATACACCATAACCGGCACAGCCACCGCAACTTCCGACTACACCATTACCGCCAGTCCTCTAGTCATCACCGCTGGCAACACCACCGGGGACATTACAATAACCGTTGTTGATGATGTTATTGATGAACTATCAGAGACTGTCATTGTCACCATGGGCAGTCCAACCAATGGAACTAAAGGCGCGACTGATGTTCACACCGCCACTATTACCGACAACGACGCCGCCCCAACCATTGCCATTGCCGACACCTCGGTTTCTGAAAGTGTTGGCAATGCCACTGTCACTGTCACCATGACCGGCGGCAGTTATCTCGGCGTCACCGTTGATTATGCCACCTCCAGCGGCACAGCTATTTCAGGTACAGACTTCACGGCCACCTCTGGCACCCTCACCTGGGCCGCCGATGCCACTGGCGACAAAACTTTCACTGTTGCCATTACCGATGAAGCTATTACAGAAGTCAGTGAAACCGTTAATTTAACCCTTTCCAGTCCGACCAATGCCACAATTTCTGATACCACTGGTCTTATAACTATTGCTGCTAATGATCCTAGGAGCCAACCACCCTCAACTGGCGGTGGCTCAGTCTCCAACACAATTAATCTCACTTCACCAACCGATAACGAACAACTAATCGCCGGTTCCTTTAAAACCATCACCTGGTCTTCGACCGGCACCTTTGGTTTTGTTAACTTAGCCTATTCCACTGACAACGGAGTCACTTATCAAACAATTGAAGACAACCTAACCAACTCCGGCTCTTATTATTGGTCCATCCCCAACCAATCTGTCACCAACGGCTTCATCAGAATCGAAGGGACCGATCTCGCCTCTGTCCTAACCTCTGACATAATTCCTTTCACCACTCTCTTCACCGAAACCCCGGTTGAAGAAGAACTACCAGCCGAAGAGATCCCGACCGAAGAGGAAATTGAAGAGGAAATCAGCGTCATTGGTATGGCTCTGGAAAGCGTTCTTGGTGACCGCTGGGTTAGCGAGGCCGAAAAGAACGGCGTCTGGGAAATCTTCCCGGACCTGCCGGAGGAAGTCTCGATTGGTACCTTGGTTAAGTTGTTTGATGACGGCGATCCGACTACCCAATTCGATTCCGCTGTCTATTACATCGGTGTTGATGAGCGTCGTCACGCTTTTCCCAACGAACAGGTCTACAAATCCTGGTTCTCCACCTTCTATGGCATCAAGACCATCGACTCAACCACCATGTCCAACATTCCACTCGGCCCCATGGTGACTTATCGCCCCGGTTCAACCCTAGTGAAGTTTCCTTCCATTACCAAAGTCTATGCCATTGATTCCGAAGGTTGCCTCCGCTGGTTAACCTCCGAAGAACTGGCCATTGACATGTATGGCACAGACTGGGCCAGAATCGTCAAAGACGTCTCCGAAGCCTTCTGGTCCAGCTACTGTTTCGGCGATGACCTGGTGGCTGCCAATGATCAAGATTGGGATACGGTGATTGCCAATTACTAAAAGTTTTGTCTAAAAAACCTTCCACAGCGGAAGGTTTTTTGTTTCTTGACGGTTTATTTCATCGGCCGTATAGTGATTGCATCGCGATGAGAAAGAATAAGTTTATTGGAAACCGGCTGACAGGGATTGGGGGTCGTGACTGAGAGCCCCCGACAGCCAAATGGACCAATAAATACCACCTTTTGAGCGATAAAAATTAAGATCGAGTGGTCCCGCCGTTGGCGGGGTAACTTGGGTGGAACCCCCCGCATTCGCGGGGCCCGAGGATTATAATTAATCGTCGGTTTTTATTTATGTCAGATCTAAACACTAAGCGTCACTCCGCGGCACACTTGCTGGCCGCGGCCATTTACGAACTTTATCCAGGCGCCAAATTCGGTGTCGGTCCGGTCATCGAAGATGGCTTTTATTACGACATGCTTTTGCCCGAAGCTCTTTCGGACGAAAGTTTGGGTAAGGTTGAAGCCAAGATGCGCGAAATTCAAGATCGCGATGAAAAATTTATTCGCGAAGAAATGTCGCTTGATAAGGCGATTGAATTTTTTGCTTCACGTAATCAGGATTTTAAAGTCGAGCTTCTAAAAGATTTGAAAGAGAAGGGCACAACCAAAATTAAACCAGAGGAAGCTGGTGATGTCGGCGGTTCGGTTGATACAGCTTCGCTTTACCACACCGGTTCGTTTACCGATCTTTGTCGCGGGCCGCACGTGGAATCAACTAAAGAAATTTGTTCGTTTAAATTAACGAAAGTCGCCGGGGCTTACTGGCGCGGTAATGAAAAAAATCCACAATTGCAACGGGTTTATGGTTTGGCTTTTGAAACTCAAGAAGAATTGGATAAATATTTGGTCATGCTCGAAGAGGCCAAAAAACGTGATCACAAAATTTTAGGGCCGGCTCTTGATTTGTTTACTTTTTCCGATCTCGTTGGTCCAGGATTACCACTTTGGACACCGCGCGGGACAATTCTTCGTAACACTCTCGATGAATTTGTTTGGAGTTTGCGCAAAAAGCGCGGTTACATGAAGGTGGAAATTCCACATATCACTAAAAAAGATTTGTACGTCACGAGTGGTCACTGGGAAAAATACAAGGACGATTTGTTCAAAATTACCACACGCGAGGGCCATGAATTTGCCATGAAGCCCATGAACTGTCCGCACCATACACAGATTTACGCCCGTCAGCTTTGGAGTTATCGCGAACTTCCGCAACGCTACGCCAATACCACCACTTGCTATCGTGACGAACAGACTGGCGAGCTTTCCGGTTTATCGCGGGTTCGCGCTTTTGCTCAGGACGACGCCCATGTTTTTTGTCGATTAAGTCAGGCTAAGGAAGAATTTTTAAAAATTTGGGACATTATTCACGAGTTCTATCCGGTCTTTGGCTTTAACCTCAGGGTTCGTTTGTCGAGTCATGATCCGGCTCATCCGGAAAAATATTTAGGTGACCCGGATAATTGGACAAAAGCCGAAGCTATTTTAAAAGAAATTGTTGATGAAAAGAAAGTTGATTGGTTCGAAGGGGTTGGTGAAGCGGCTTTTTATGGTCCGAAGTTAGATTTTATGGCCAAGGATGCTATTGGTCGTGAATGGCAGGTGGCGACTATTCAACTCGACATGAACATGCCCGAGCGCTTTGATTTGGTTTGTGTTAATGAAAAAGGTGAAAAGGAAAGAATTGTCATGATTCACGCGGCCATTATGGGTTCGATCGAGCGTTTCCTTTCGATTCTCATCGAACACGTGGCCGGGGCTTTCCCAATGTGGCTGGCTCCAACGCAAATTCGTCTGGCGACGGTTGGTTCGGATTTCGTTCCTTTTGCTAAAGAGCTACAGGCCAAACTGGAAACTGTCGGCTTGCGCGTCGAACTTGATGAGTCTGACGAAAAAGTTGGTAAAAAAATTCGCAGTTCGGCTATGATGAAAATTCCATGGACTATCGTTATTGGGGCTAAAGAGACCGAGGGCGGTGACTTTAAGATTAATGTTTTTGGTCAGGAAGAGGATTTAATGGTTCCGGCCGCGGAATTGGTGGCCAAAGCGATTGAAGCGGGAAAAATTCCAAATTAGTTTAAGATTAGCCAAAAGAGGGGTTAGACAACCCCTCTTTTCAATTTCATTAGAAAATGATAAAATCCCCTTGTTTATGAAAGCTAAAAAAATCATTGTTTGGGGGGTAATTGTCGTAGTTTTAGGCGCAATTGTTGGCGGTTACTTTGTTTTTAGCAAGTCAGGTGAGTCGACTACGGTTATGGCACAGGTTGAGAAGGGAACCCTAGTTCAAACAGTTGAAGCCAATGGAGTTTTAGAGTCCCTTGATAAAGCTGACTTGTCTTTTGGTTCCAGTGGTATTGTTTCGCTTATGTTGGTCGAGGTAGGGAACGAGGTTCGTGCCGGTGATTTGTTAGCCGCCTTGGATACCGACGAACTGCAAGCCCAGGCCAATTATTATGCTTATGCTACCACCATAGCCCAGGCTAATTTAGACAAAACAATTGCCGGCTCAACAACTGAAACAATAGCTTTGTACGAGGCCAAAGTTGCTTCAGCGGAAACATCTTTAGCCGTGGCTAAAACAGATTTGGCCAATGAAAAGTTGAATAACGTCGAAGATCTTTCCGAAGCTTACGACGATTTAATCCAGGTTTTAAAAGATGGGGTAATCGAAGCCCGTTCATCTCTTTCTGAGGCTGATAATGTTTTAGGAATTGATAATTCCATGGCTAACGATGATTATCAAGACGTCTTGGGTGCGAACGATTGGGGTTCGTTGCAATTGGCTAAATATAATTATCCTTTAGCTAAATCAGCTCGTGATCAGGCCGAGAGTGCGGTCTTTGCTTTAACCGGCACCTCGGAAGATTCGGTTATTGAAGCTGCGGCAACTTTGACTAAAGACGCCTTGGCCAAAACCGCCGCCACGCTTTTATACGTTCGTCGTACGTTAGACGGAACAAATATAGATACAGTTGTTTTTCCTTCAGCTGAATTGTTGGCCCTTGAAGGAACTATTGATGCCGAGCGCGCCAGTGTAGAAACCAAACAAACCGCTTTGACCACCCAAGAACAGGTTGTCGCTCAATTAAAGATTTCCAATCAGGATGAAATTGATACGGCCGAGGGCCTGGTTGAAAAGTATGAAGACGTTCTGGCCGAAGCCAAAGCGACTCTGGCGCAAACCAAGGCCGGGCCACGCAATGTTGATTTGGCACCGCTTCAGGCCGCGTTGTCGCAAGCTGAGGCAAATTATGCCGCAGCTCTGGCTCGTTTAAATGACGCGCAAATTATTTCTCCCATCAATGGAAAAGTGACAATGGCGGAAATCGGCGTGGGGGAACGCATTACCGCTCTTTCCCCGGCCATTACCATTCAATCAACAGCCAAACAATTCCAAGTGACAGCTGATATTTCTGAATCAGATATTTCCAGGGTTTCGGTGGATGATACGGTTGAAGTTACCTTTGACGCTTTTGGTGATGATCAAATTTTTACCGGTCGAGTAAACAAAATAGATCCGGCGGAAAAAAATATCGGTGGGGTAATTTATTACGAGGCAACCGTGTATCTCAACGAACCGGCTGCGGGAATTGAGTTAAAACCGGGTATGACGGCCGATCTCACGATTTTGACAGAAAATGTTGAGAATATTTTGTTAATAACACAACGAGCGGTTCTAGAAAAAACTGATGGCACAAAATATGTACGTTTGCCGCAAGGTGATAGTTTTGAAGAAAGAACTGTTGAAGTTGGTTTGCGTGGCGATGGCGGGTTTTGGCAAGTTTTATCCGGATTAGAAGATGGCGACATGGTGATTGTTTCAGTTCGTGAACAATAATATGGCGCTGCTCGAGCTCCGTAATGTCGGTAAAAGGTATGAAAACAGCGGGGTGGTTACCCAGGCCCTGATTGGCATTGATTTAAAAATTGAAAAAGGTGAATTTATTGCCTTAATGGGGCCGTCGGGTTCGGGTAAATCAACCCTCATGCACATTCTTGGTTTTTTGGATCGCCTAACCGAAGGTGAGTATTTTTTTAACGGTCGTGATGCCTCTAAATTATCTAATGATGAGTTGGCCCATTTACGACGTGATCAAGTTGGGTTTATTTTTCAGTTTTTTAATCTTTTGGCCGATTGTACTGTCTTAGAAAATGTGGTTCTACCCTTGGTTTATTCCGAAATTTCCTCAATTGAAAGATATAAACGTGCCAGGGCGGCCATTGAAGCGGTTGGGATTACCCCCCGTGTCGATTATCTGGCCAGTCGTCTTTCTGGTGGTGAACGTCAGCGTGTGGCCATTGCTCGCGCCATTGTAAATAATCCCGCGGTTATTTTTGCCGACGAACCGACCGGTAACCTCGATACCAAAACCGGAGCCATGGTTCTAAATTTTTTACAAGAATTAAATCAAAAAGGCCACACTGTGGTCATGGTTACTCACGAACAAGAAGCCGCTGAGTTTGCCAGTCGGATTATTCGCATTCGTGATGGTCAAATAATTTCTGATAACAAAGACCATCATGTTCGTCGCGGAAATTTTTACAAATAATTATGCTGCCGCAAGATTTAATCAAAACTTCTTTCATGAGTTTGCGTCGCAAGCGTTCACGCTCGGCTTTGACCATGCTGGGAATCATTATTGGTATTGGCGCGGTTATTTTAATGTTGTCTATCGGTAAGGGTGCCGAGGGTTTGATTTTGTCACAGGTGGCCGAATTCGGTTCAGATATTATTTATATTGAACCGGGCAGCGGGGATATGGAAGAACAAGCTTCGGCCGAGATGACGGCACCAAAAACTCTAACCATGGACGATGTCGAGGCAATAAAAGATTTGTCTAGCATTGTCGAGGTTGCCCCGATGTTGTTTTCTAATCATGTTATCGAATGGCAGGGCGAGGAAAAGCGGGCTCAAGTTGTTGGCACGACCCCTGAAAACAAATTGCTTTTTCCCGCCGATGTTGAAACCGGTCGTTTTATTACCAAAAACGACATTGATTCCTTATCACAAGTTGCCGTTCTCGGCAGTCAATTAAAAGAAGATCTGTTTGGCGATCAAGATCCGCTCGGCCAAAAAATAAAGATCGGTTCAATCAAACTTGAAGTGATTGGGGTTTTGGAAGTTCAGGGAACAAAATTTTTTCAAAATCTCGATGCCATGTCTTATGTTCCGATTACTACCTTGCAAAAAAAGGTTTTGGGGGTTGAATACGTGAATTTTATTGCGGCCAAAACCGATCAACCACTTGATTGGGCCAAAGAGGACATTCGTTTTTTGTTGAGGGATGAACACAATCTTGATAATCCCGAAGGTGATTTAAGTAAGGATGATTTCTTTATTTCGTCTCAAGAAGACGCGGTGGCGATTGTTGGCACAGTCAGTGCCGTTTTGGCTTTGTTGCTTTCATCAATCGCGGCCATTTCACTTTTGGTTGGCGGTATCGGTATTATGAATATTATGTTGGTTTCGGTGACCGAGCGGACTAAAGAAATTGGTTTGCGTAAAGCCATTGGCGCGACTTATAGTGAAATTTTGCGACAGTTTTTGCTGGAATCGGTTATGCTAACCATGACCGGTGGAATTGTCGGAGTAATTTCCGGAGTCACTTTATCTTACCTGGCTTATCTTATCGCCAATACCCAATTAGATGGTTGGGTTTTTGTTGTTTCGCCTTCTTCGATTATTTTAGCAGTGATTGTTTCGACGGCGGTTGGTATTGCCTTTGGTATCTATCCGGCTCGCCGAGCCGCTCGCCTTGATCCGATTGAGGCTCTTCGTTATGAATAAATATCACCTGATTACTTTTGGGTGCCAAATGAACCAATCCGATGCCGAGCGTATGGAAACCATCCTGCAAGGAATGGGTTTTTTGCCAACGGAAAAAAAGGAAGAAGCCGACATAATTCTTATTACCACCTGCTCGGTGCGCCAATCGGCCGAAGACAGGGTTTATGGTTTAGCCAGAAATTTAAATAAATTAAAAAAGAAAAATTCACGACTTCTTATTGGTGTCACCGGTTGCATGGCTGGTCGTGATACTGATGGAAAAATAAAAAAACGTTTGTCTTCGTTTGTTGATCTTTTCTTTCCAGCACACGACATGACACACTTGCCGGTTATGATTGCCGAAAAATGGCCGGATATTTCTTTAAACAATTCTTGTGTTCAAGATTATCTCACAATTAATCCCAACTATCATGTTAAGTACAAAGCTTACGTGACGATTCAAACCGGCTGCAACAAATTTTGTTCATACTGTGTTGTTCCTTATGCTAGGGGCAGGGAAGCCTGTCGGTCGGTTAAAGATATTTTGACTGAGATTAAAGGTTTGGCGGCCAATGGCTGTCTTGAAGTAACTTTGCTCGGCCAAGCGGTTAACAATTATATTGCCACTGATCCGGAAAGTTTTTCTAAAAATAATCCATATCACGATCATTTTGCCGCCTTACTTTGGGAGATAAACCAAATTCCCGGCCTGAAGCGTCTCCACTATACTGCGGCTTACCCCAACCACATGACCGACGAAGTTATTGATGCTTTAAATTTGCCACTTCAAGTAAACTATCTGCACCTGCCAGCCCAGTCGGGCGACAACGAAATTCTTCGTCGCATGAATCGCCGCCATACCCGCGAGCAGTATTTGGAAATTGTTGAAAAAATAAAAGCCAAACGGCCGGGCATTGCTTTAGGAACCGATTTAATTGTTGGCTTCTGTGGCGAGACCGAAGAACAATTTGAACACACGGTCGACCTTTTTCGCCAGTGTGATTTTGATATCAGCTACCATGCTCGCTATTCGACGCGTTCGGGAACTTTAGCGGCCAAGGTTTTTAAAGACGATGTTTCAAAGGAGGAAAAAAGACGACGCTGGCGTAAAGTTCAGGACTTGATGGTGGAAACCACCATGCGAAAGAATCAAAAGTACCAGGGACAGATTGTCAGTGTTTTGGTTGATCGTTGCGAAGACGGCGTGTGTTGGGGAAACACCAACGAAATGAAACTGGCTAGTTTTCCCGGCACCCCGGACTTGATAGGGAAGATTGTGAACATGGAAGTTGAACGAGCTGATGTTTGGGTGTTGTTTGGAAAGAAAAAATAGAAACAAAAAATCACTCGTCTTTCGATGAGCGATTTTTTTGTTTTTTGTTACTTTAATACTTCGTCAAAATTTTTCATTAATTTGTCTACAACTTTTTTGTCAGTCACTTTTTGTTCGGCTGCTTCCTTGGCCTTTTCCTTATTGAATTGAATCATTCTTCCAAACGCCTCAAGAGCAACTTTTGAAGTTACATGTTCGCCCGCACCGTAATTTTTAAAGTGCTGAAAAGTTTCTTGGTCGTTTAGGAAATCGGTTCCGTTGTAATTGTTCGGCAGACCTTTGATGCTTTCTATATGTCGGCTTTGTTGTTCCATTTCTTGGACACGGGCCGGGACATCGCCAGTTATTACCATTTCTTCACCAACTATACGTTTTGTAGAAGATTCAGGGCTTGCTGTGGCTCTTTCCGCAGCTCTTGCCTGGTCCCATCTCTCCTGAGCTCCAATAGGGTCTGCCATAGTTTCGGCAAAGCTTTCAACCCCAGCTTGGTATTGTTCGAAAGTTTCATTAACAGACTGGTTTAAATCGCTTAAGGTTGGTTCTGCTGCTTTTCCAGCTCCAAGTAAACCTAGACCAAGAAGAAGCCTTCTACCCCATTTACGAACCGAAGCAGGGATCCATGATCGTTTTGGCACTTCAACAGGAGCAACTGGCTGTTCATCTTGTTTAACCCAAGTTCCGGCAAGTTGATCTTCGGGTATGCTTTCTGGCTGTGAGTATAATCTTTCCGTCTCTTTTTTCATTTGTTCGGCCATACCTCTGGCGACTGCCTCGGCTTCGGCTTTCTTTTTAGCCGCTTCAGCTTCGATCATGCCGTCGATTTTTTTCTTTTTTTCCTGCCATTTGGCCAATTCTCGTTTTTCATCTTCTAGATCTTCATTAAGCAGACGGAGTCTGTTTTCCATGGCATCCTTTGTGTTTATGTCTGGAAGTTCGGCTAAAACATCGGTGATTTCCTCTTCGATTTTAGCAATATTGCCTGTTAAAGCATCGATTGATTGGTTGACGTCAATCAGTTTAAGGGCCTCGTTAGCAGTTTCCGATCGTTGGCCCCCAACCAGCTTTAGTTTGGGACGCAATTTTTTACCCACCGGGCCCCCCTGAGGGGCGATTTCGTTGTCCTCCTGAAAACTAGGCATTTCTTGTGGCTTAGACATATTTTTGAGTTAAAGTTTAATTGATTGATATTATTTTATCATTTTTTTAAAAGAAAGTCAAAACCATTGACAACAGAGCCAAAATGCTATAGGGTCAATTGTCGGGATCTCCCCGACAGCCAGGAGAGACAGAAAATGGACGAAAACACTCTTGAAGCACAGGACTGCCTGGCTGACTTCTTCAACCGGGCACTCGACGGAGCCCTCGAGGGCTTGTTCACCACCAACGAGGTGGTGATCCTGGTGGAGACGCTGGGCGACCTCGCTTGTCACGGATGGAGCGAAGCTGGGCTGATCGAGGTCGAAAAGGAACTCGTCCGCCTCTTCGACGGGCGTGGCGCGGCTTCC
This sequence comes from Patescibacteria group bacterium, assembly GCA_041661745.1. Lineage (GTDB taxonomy): Bacteria > Patescibacteriota > Patescibacteriia > UBA9934 > GWF2-40-263 > UBA12403. The sequence continues at coordinate 90,600 of JBAZTR010000004.1, read as the reverse complement.
GGGCGACATGTACGAGCCCAGGAGTTCATCAAGTGGTCCACCTGGAAGTGTGGCCCGTTCGCCAAGGTCTTCCTTCGCAACGCCAAGGAGAGGGTCTTGGCCTGGTTGGACAGCGATGACTCGCTGAGCGACGTCGGCTACATCCGGTCGGCTGCTTTCCACGTCGAGCGCATCGAGGTGGCCATGGCCGCCCTGTTGGCCTACTACGGAGGGCCACTCGGGCTTCGAAGACTCGACGGCGAAGGAGGGGAATCATCTCCCCTGGTCTCGTTCTCGCCGCCCACGACCCTACGCCTCGTCGGAGGCACCTCCGTTGCCACTCATTGATACTCTGGGTGGCTTTTTTAATTAGCTTGTAGCTTGTAGCTTGTAGGAGGTAGTATATAAAAGATATGAAACCAAAAATCATCATCATTGTTGGGCCGACGGCGTCGGGTAAATCCGGCCTAGCTGAAGCTATTGCTGAAAAATTCAATGGTGAGATTTTGTGTGTTGATTCAAGAACGGTTTATCGGGGTATGGATATTGGGACGGCAAAGGACTCGGGGGATTTGGTTGGGGACGTTAAGGCATTAAGGCTTCATGGCCTGGATTTAGTTGGTCCTAACCAAGAAATGAACGGAGCCCTATTTAAAGATTATGCCGATAAAACCATAACCGAAATTCTATCCCGCGGCCATTTGCCGATTTTAGTCGGCGGGACTGGTTTGTGGATGGATATGATTGTCGATAACCTTGAAATGCCGGAGGTTGAGCCTGATTTAACGCTTCGTGCTGAGTTGGAGAAGCAAAGTGAAGAAGATTTGTTTGCTGAATTTGAAAAACTTGATCCTGTCGGAGCCGAGGTTATTGATCGCCATAATAAACGTCGTCTGGTGCGCGCCCTGGAGGTTTGCAAAAAGACCGGCCGGCCGTTTTCCGAACTTCGAAAGAAGGGGGAGGGGAAATACGACGCTTTGTGGCTCGGTCTTGATGTACCAAAAGAAGTTTTGGACGAACGGATTAATGTTCGGGTTGATGAAATGATTAAGCAAGGTTTGCTTAAAGAAGTTAAACAATTAAAAGAAAAATATGGCTGTGAGGTTTACGCCATGTCCGGCATTGGTTATCAAGAAATTTGTCGCCACTTAAACGGAGAAATATCCTTAGCTGAGGCTATTGAGGAAATAAAAAAGAACACCCGACAATACGCCAAGCGCCAACGAACCTGGTTTAAACGAAACAAAAACATCCGTTCAATTACGGATGTTTCGGAAACGGAATTAATTGTGCAAGCGTTCCTCTAGTAACTGTTTGGCCACATTTGGATCAGCCTTGCCGCCGGTGGTGCGCATAAGTTGGCCCAAGAAAAATTTTATAAGTTTTTCTTCACCGGCTTTAAAACGTTTAGCTTCGTCAGGGTTATCAGCCATAATTTTATCAATGGCCGCTCCGAGCTCGTCTTCGTCTGACATTAAATTTAAATTGTGTTCCTCAATGATGTGTTCGGGGTCAGCTCCGGTTTCCATCATTTTTTTAAGAAGCGATAAGCCATTAGCTGTGGAAACGCGACCTTTGGCGACCATAGTAATAAATTCGGCAAAATTTTCCGGATTTATTTTTTGTTCATGAATGGTTAAACCTTGTTCAGCCATAAGCCCGCCGAGTTTAGAAATAAGCCAACCGGCGGCCAGACGTGACAAGCGATGTTTTTCTTTTTTCAAAGTTTCTTCATCAACGCCGTCCCACTCTGGCAGGGAATCCATCCACGAGAAAACCTCGGATAACATTTCTTCGGCAAAATCGGCCAAGTCCGGATCCTCGCAAATTAATTTAGCTTCTTCAAAGCCAAGTTCGTATTCCTCAACAAAACGGCGACGTTTGGCGGCCGGTAGCTCGGGTATGGTTGCTTTGATTTCATCAATCAAACCAGAAAGATCCATGGGTGGAATATCGGGTTCGGGGAAGTAGCGATAATCTTCCGAGCCTTCTTTGGTGCGCTGGTCTTCGGTTATTTGCTTAGCATCGTTCCAGCCGCGGGTCGAAGAGACTGACGGCGGGGAAAGGGTTTCCCACAATTTTGTTTGACGTTGAATTTCGTGCTCAATAGCCCGCTCAACTGCTTTGAACGAATTTATATTTTTAACTTCGGTTTTGGGGTGAAACATGAGGCCAACAACAGCGCCGCTTTTATCAATCTCGCGCAGCGAGACGTTGACATCGCAACGCAGTTCGCCTTTTTCCATGTCAGCGTTGGAGATACCAAGAGTGCGGGCAATAAGACGAAGTTCTTGTAACAAGGTTTTTGCTTCACGGGCCGAGCGTAAATCAGGCTCAGTTACAATCTCTACCAGCGGGGTACCGGCTCGGTTAAAATCAACGTAGGTTTTGCCTTCGGTGCCATGGAGTGATTTAGCCGCGTCTTCCTCCAAATGAACCCGGGTAATGCCAATTCGAGCCGCCTCGCGCGCGCTGCCTGGGGTAATGATGTCTAAAAAACCTTGTTCGGCAATCGGGACATCAAACTGGGAGATCTGGTAACCTTTTGGTAAATCAGGATAAAAATAATGTTTGCGATCGAACTTGGTTGAGGGGTTAATGTGACAATTTAAAGCCTGGCCAGTAAGAATGGCAAAACGAACGGCTTGCTCATTGGGTACGGGGAGAACACCAGGCTGGCCAGTGCAAACCGGGCAAATAAAAACATTCGGGGCCATGCACCGTCCGGTGCATGGCGGGGCAGTAGCCTCTTCATTCGGGCAAGCGCAGAACATTTTACTTTTGGTTTTAAGCTGAACGTGAATTTCTAATCCAATGACTGGTTCTAAGAGTTTCATAAGGGGTGGAAGGGGCTTAACCCTCCTTCGCCGAGGCTTCGGAGGGCGTGGGGGACGAAGGGGTGGAAGGGGCTGGCTTGGATAAATCGAGATAAAGTAAAGTGTAATAAATCAGGAAGAACGGCAAGGAGAAAGTTTCAATTACATTGGAGATTAGTTCGGCCCAGAGTGGTGGGGTTAGACCTAAAATAACTTCGGCTGAAGTTCCAAGGATTACAGCCATGATAGTAATTATCAGGCCGGTGGTTAAAGCAGTGACAAATAGAAAGACAAATGGCCCCGCGATCAGTCGCCAAGCTAAGGACCAAAATTTATTTCGGGATATTTCGCGGCTCCAGGCCATGGCCTCCATGCCTTTTTTATTATCCAAGATTACGGCCAATTGAGCCATGGCAAACCAGACCCAAAAAATAAAGGCCGGGATGATAAGCATGATAAATCCACCAAGCACCACGGCGGATTCCAAGATGGCGACAAAAACAACCGAGGGAACCAAGTGCCAGGCGCGACTTTGTAAATCAGTGATCGGAATTTTTGTTTTGTTATTAACCAATTCTCTAACCAATGAAGGAATTAAAGTTCCCAACCACAAAGCTAAGATTCCCTGAATCAAGATAAAAAAGAAAGAGAACACTTCAGAAAATACATTAGAGGTGGGAAGAGAAACTAAAACCGTGGCCGCGTAAGGTAAAAGCAACCAAGCGGTATAGCCAGCCAGAAGCCCGAGATGTTTTTTGTAAAGTTTACAGGTTTGCCCGATTAGTTCAGTGACCGGTTTCATATTATTTAATTTTTTTCTGTAGCTCGGAGATTATTAAAGAGTAAATAATCGGAAATTATATAAAGCGGATTGATAAACACCATACCAAGAGCAACCGAGAAGGTAATGGAGATAGTTGATAATTTTGCCGCCAAATCAGTATTAAAGCCGGAAACCGACGCGGCCGTTAAACCAATAACAACACCAATTAACCACTCGGCCGCGATTAAAATTAAAATGAAAACCAATTTTGGTACGATAAATCTGACCAGAACCGACCAAAAACGACCATGAATTAAATTTTTGGAACGATCAAGGGCCTTTCTTCCATGTATATTTTCAATAACCAAGGACATTGGCGCGTAAATAAAATAAACCAGCCACTCCACCATAAGGACAAAAGCGGCGATTATTCCGGCCGCCAATAAGACGGCGCCGAGTCCATCAAAGAACGAAATATTTGTTAGGGCACCGATAATGTAGAAAAACACCCCAGGAACAACTGTCAGCCACAAAGCCGCTAAGATCAAAAAAATCAAAATGTTAACGAGAAGAACTGGCAGAAAAAGTTTCCAGCCATTTTTGGCTAAAGAAAGAAAATTAAAACTACGGCGTTCCATTTGAGAATGAATCAATTTTACAATCATTAAAAATACCCACAACCCAACAATCGGCGCAAGAAGGGTGTTGTTTAAAAACCACACAACTACGGCTCCCGTTTCCATGGCCGAAAAATCGTTGGCCGCAAGCATGGTGGTGGCGTTGGGATACATGGCCATGGTGACCATAGCAATAATGGTTGGTACAAGAACCCAGGCCGAAACGCTCAAAAGTTCGCGCCAATTTGCCCGATAATGATCCCAAGTTTGGTCAATTAGTTGACCGACGGAAATTAGTTGCATAATTTATTTTAATAATTGTTCTAATAATAATTTAAATTTTTCCACCACGACCTCCAAAGGTACACGCGTATCGAAAGCGTGAACCGAGGCGCCGTGTTTGGTAAACAGTCGACTAAACCAACGCGAACGAAAACGTTTAGCTAATTTTTTTAAGAAGACCGGATCTTGGAAAACTCCTTTGGAATCGTCGCTCCTTTGTTGAATTCTGGTAATAGCTGTTTTTACATCAATATCGATAAGAATCATGTAGTCGGGGGCATATTCCGTGGCCGCGGCATTACCCGGAAGTTTTAACAGTCGGCGCAGGGAAATGGATTTGGGTTGTACTGGTTGATAGACGATTGAAGTAGAAACCCCGCGATCTTGAATAACGTGTTTGCCGTTTTCCAAAGCCGGTGTAATCAGCCGTTTGTACATGATAGAACGATCAAGGGCAAAAGCGTGAGCTAACTCCTCGCCGGTGTACGGCTTGTCGTCGCGCGATAATTCGAAACGAATAGCATCGCCGACCCAAGTTCTGGTTGGCTCAAAGGTAAAATAAATGTCGTAATCAGCGACTTCGGCAAAAGCCGGCGGTTGTTTGTGGTCTTTTGACCATTCGGTTAAGTCAAAAACTCTTAACCCGCGAGCCTTGGCCCATTCTTTAGCGGCGCGCAAAATGGTTGATTTGCCAGAACCGGCAATGCCGTCAATCATGATAAATTTACCGCGACTTCCTTCGGCCATACGGCTTATATTATAGCAAATTATCCGGTAGAACCGAAGCCACCGCGGTCAGGAGCTGCCATTTCGTCCACTTCGATAAATTCGCCCTTAAGAACCGGCACAATCATGGCTTGGGCAATACGCTCGCCGTTTTCCACAGTATAGGGAGTTTGGCCAAAGTTGTGTAGAGCAAGTTTAAGTTCATCGGTCGGGCCGCAGTAGTCCTGATCGATAAGGCCAATACCGTTGCCCATACGGATCTGTTTTTTGGCATTGGAAGAGCGCGGGGCAACCAAAAGGACATGGCCTTCCGGGACTTTTATGACCAAACCGGTCGGAAAGAACTTGGTTTCGCCAGGTTGAATAACTCCGCCTTGCGGCACGGCTAGGTCAAAAGCCACAGCCCCGGCGGTTTTGTATTCCGGGACTGGTACCTCGGGGGAGAGTCGTTTAAAGAGGATTTGCATAGATAATTCTTTAATCTTAATTTTACCAAAACACCTTGTATAAAGGCCAAAATTTGGTATAGTTTCCTTGGTTGGAAGTATATCACATTTAGTTTTTTTACCACCTTCCCACATCTTATGCGAGAAGCCTTTGTATAAGAAACATTTAGCTGAAATATTTTTTCTTTTAGGGCTAACGTCCTAATTGTCTTTAAAAAAATTAAAATTTTCTTCCACCTCGAAAATACAAAGTTTAAACGCGTTAAAAAGAAAAGCCGCCCACCGAGCTGAGTTGGTAAGCAGCTCGTGGTAGGCGGCACGTTTTACGTATCGGTCGGTCGGTCGTGATGGAGGGAACGGGAATAGCGATCGATCAGTGTCAGGAGTTGACTTGCATCGATTCTGAGGACCTCTTCCGCGAAATGGGTAAAGAAGTCCCCGAAATCTACCGAAGCGAAATAAGTCGGTCGAAGATCGAGACCTTGACCATACTCCGTTTCGCCACGATGACATTTGATTAGCTTTGCACGGACTCCGCCCTTGTCGACGAACAACAAGAGGACCCTTCGGCGATCGGGTTCGCCATCACAGTTGTCCGTGAAGTCGATCGCAAGTTTGACGGGTGAACCATCAATGTCCGACCGATTGGCGAGATCGCTGGCTTCCTTTGCCATGGAATCTTCTCCGATTAGTGGGCCGGCTTGCCTTGCCGTGTGGGTCGAAAGTCGACGCTAGAATATACCCTTTTCAACAGAAAGAGTCAATATCGCCCAATTTCCCGGACATGTGTATAATGAAATAAATTTGAAAATTTTTTAAAACAACCGACTAACATTAAAAAGAAAAGGAATAAATCTAATTTTTTGACACAAATCAAGTAAACGCGGTGTATTATGCGAACCAGTAAGTGGAACTGTCAGACTTGCTAAAAGACGAAAATACCGTTACTCTAAACCTAGATGAATAAAAAGATAATTAACCTTTTTCTATGAAAAAAATATTTTGCGAAAAAAACAAGACAACCAAGATAATTAGCAACTTTGGTCGGGGTTATCCGCAAATGTTTAATATAACAATAACTTCCAAAAACAACGAAAAAGTCTCGGGAAAGTATAGTGAAAAAAGATATCTTTGGATTTTTCCTCAAACGCCAATCGAAGGTAATTTAAAGGAGACAATGCAATTTCAAAGATATTGGATTAACGGTATCTATTCCGTGTCAATTACACCTAACTGTGATGTTGAGGTTCAAATAAAATAATCGTTTAGGTCAGAAGCTCGGTTTTTATGATTGATTCACTGGAAATAAAAAAATCCGGAATTTCTACTAATGGCGTTTTTGCCTTGAAGAAGTTTAAAAAAGGTGAAACAATTATTTTCCTAACCGGTGTACCTTGTACTTTGGATGAAATGATTGAGAACGTCGACAACGGCCTAGAGGCTTCGTCCGATCCTTTGGGGGTTGATGACGACCAATATTTGGATTTAGACGAGTTGCCGAGAACCTTTAATCATTCTTGTGGCCCCAATGCTTTTATTAGAGGTCGCAATGAATTAGTCGCCCTTAAAAACATAAAAATCGGCGACGAGATTACTTTCGACTATTCAACTACAATGAACGATAACAAGAAGAGAATCGAAGAAACCGGCGGGGCCTTATGGACGTGTAAATGCCGTTGTGGGGCAAAGAATTGTCGAGGAATAATTAATCAGTTTAAAACACTTCCTAAGTCAGTTCAGAATTTTTACATCAAAAATAAGTTCATGCCCGATTTCATGTTAAAACATTTTAAATAATTAATCTTTTTCTTATGAAAGGCTTTAATACTAACATCGAAAAAGACACCCTGGAAAACGCTAATTTTCGCAAGGTGTTGTACACCGGTAAACATTGCCAGTTGGTTCTAATGTCCCTAAAACCGTTAGAGGAAATCGGTATGGAAGTGCATACCGACAATGATCAGTTTTTCCGTTTTGAGTCCGGACAAGGTAAGTGCCTTATCGACGGAAACGAATATATGCTCACCGATGGTTCGGTTATCATCGTCCCAGCCGGCGCCGAGCACAACATCATTAATGTTTCGGAAACCGAAGATTTGAAACTTTACACCATTTACTCCCCGGCTCATCACAAAGACGGCGTGGTTCGGGCCACCAAGGCCGAAGCCGAGGCCGATAGCCCGGACTTTGATGGCGTGACCACGGAATAATTTCGATAAATTAAAAACCACCCAGCTTGGCTGGGTGGTTTTTGTTTATTATTTCATGTAGGTTGCGAAAGAATAACCATCATGCGATTCCTCACTAGCCTTTTTCCAGATGTTTAAATCAATGGAAGGAAAAGTCGCGTCGCCTTCAACCTCCTGGTCAACGTGAGTAATCTCCAGTCGATCGGCTCGTTCAATTGTTTGTCGGTACATTTCCGCCCCGCCGATAACAAAAACCTGTTCGCCAGAGTGATTTTTTAGCGCTGTTTCAATGTCCCGATAAATCAAGATGCCTTCCGGAGCCGGATAGTTTTCTTGGCGAGTAATGACAATATTTTTTCGATCAGGTAATGGCTTGCCAAGTCGTGTGACGATTGATTCGAAAGTTTTGCGACCCATTAAAACCGTGTTACCGGTGGTTAAAGTCTTAAAATGTTTAAGATCTTCAGGAAGATGCCAGGGCAGCTCGTTGTTTTTTCCAATGACATTATTTTTTGCCACCGCGGCGATGAGAGTAAGCATATGGCGATTATTTTGTTTTTAACCACTCAATAACTTTTTTGATTTGTTCCTGATATTCTTCGACCGTTCCGGCGTTCACAATAGTGTAATCGGCCATGGCAATCGGTCCACCTTTTGCGCTGTTTTCGATTTCAGCTTGGTCGCGAGCCGCGGCCGCTTCGCGTGAAAAACCACGATTGCGCAAATCAGTGTCGTTAGCATCAGAGAAGCGTTTTTCTAATCGTTCATAACGCATTTGAGGCGGAGCGTAAATAGCTACGGTTATGAAATTTTTACCATAACGTTCCCTTAGAATTTTGTATTCGTCCCAGCTGTACATGCCATCACCGACCGTATTTCCGTTTTTCAACAGCTCGTCGAATTTAGGAATGTTTAAAATAGCAAAGGCCCCCATACCGTGTTCTTTGCGGAAGTTCTCGCGGATTTCTCGCTCCAAAGGTTCGGTGGGTGGAAGGCCACGGCGTTTTACTTCATCAAGGACAATTTGTCCGAAGCGGAGGTACCCGTAACCCTCGGCTACTAAAGCATCGGCTAAAACACTTTTGCCACTGCCACACATACCGACAATGGCCACTAATTTATTGCTCATAATTTTTATTTTTTTCTGGCGAAAATTTCTACGCCGTTTTCCAAGATATAAACGTTTTTAATCCCATGCTTAATCATTTCGTTCCAACAAGGCTCACAACACCACCAGTGGCCGTAAAGATAAAGATCGGCCCCGGTAATATCGCCGTTTTTTTGCGCTGCGTCTCTGGCGGCGCGGGCTTCGGCGTGGTCTTTGTTTTTCGCGCAACCCGGGCAGGCCCAATATTTTGTGCCGGTTTTAATCTTAAAAAAACGACGGACACAGAAGGTATTTTTATGAAACAATTGCCAACTTTTAAAAGGTAAATTGGCGTGGTTGGCGGCGCAGCCGATGATTATTCCGTCTTTAACCACCACCGCGCCGGTGGGATTGAGAAGATCATTCGACAATTCTTCCTGGATTTTTTTCGCGGCTTGCATGAAAGGGTTTTCCAATGGGACAAGAATAATTTCGCGGCCAGCCGGTAAGTAAGGATAAGCAATTTTTTGGTCACCCATATTAAACCTTAAATTTTTCTTTTAACTCATCAAGTTTCCCAGCTTTTATTAAATCAACCTCTTCGTGGGGATCGGTTTTGGCCTCCAGACTGTAAGGGGTTGATTTTATGTATTTACCTTCATCAACACCATGTTTTTTTGCAGCCTCGAGATCCAATTCTGAAGCCAAAAGCGAGAATTGTAATTGACAAAATCTTTCGCCGGGATAAATTTTCATGATTTGGTTACTGGTATTAAAAATCGGAATCATTAACTGGCCTTGGTATCGACAATCAACCACACCGGTTTGAATTTGCAGACCGCGGCGAATTATGGAACTGCGCGGGTGCAGAGTGGCGTTAAGATCACCACAATTCAGATTAATATTTTCTAAGGTTGAAATAATTACAAATTCGTTTGGCAGAATTTCAAAAAATTGCCCAGGTTTTAAACGAATCATTTTAAAATATTCCTCGGTCTTTTGATATTCCAAATAGTTGGGGCGGATGGCAACTCGGCCTTCTTCGTTGTATCTCCAGGTTTCTGGGATATAAAAGGTCCATCCGACGCGCAGATCGACCGAGTTGGGTTGAATTTGATAGGCGTCGAGATTGGGAGAAAAGACGATTTGTCCAGCCGTGATACGTTCGCTAATTTCTTTTTTTGTAAGGATAGCCATAGGTTTACAAAACAATTTCCATGCCGGTTATTTGTGGCAAGGGATTATACTGTTTTTTTAAAATTTCCAAAATTTCTTCAACCAGGGTTTCGTCGCCTTTCTCGGCTCGGTCATAATAGTCGACTTGCCCTTCGAAGTGAATCGGAGCGTGCTCATTGCTTCGTTCTAGTAATTCCCACGCTTGTTTAAAATGAGTGTCGTAAATATGGGCGTTGGAAATTGTGTGTGTCAGTTTTCCGGGTTTGACCCCCAACTTGGCCGCCAGGATGCATAGCAGTAAATAAAATCCGGCCACATCATGTGGACAGCCGAGCATAATATCATTGGAACGGACAACATTGTGAACATGAAGTTTATTGCCAATAATATTGGCCGTCCAAGTGAAAGGGCAAGGAACATTTTTTTTTGATTGCGGATTGCCCAGGCCGTCCTCGCGCGGATCCCAAGTTACGACCACTCCGTGGCGCGAGCCCGGTTGTTTTTTTAAATGATCAACAAGCATACCTAGTTGGTCGCGACCAAAAGCATGACGCCAACGATTACCATAAGCGGCGGCCACAGTGCCGTCTTCTTCGGTGAAATCTTTCCAAATTTTTGTAAACTTGTTTACAAAGTCGTCGGGGTTTTTGCTGCCCATGATGTACCAAATTTGTTCGGCAATAAAAATTTTTAAGGGAATTTTTCTCAAGGTTAAAAGCGGAAAACCCTGATCTAACTCAAAAGTCAGACCAGGTATAACCTTGCAAGTGTGGCCGGTGCGTTCGTTGTATTCATCAATCCCTTCGTTCATGATTCGTTGCACGGCGGCTTTATATTGTTGATCGAACTGGTTCATAAAATTCCTTTCTTTTCCTCACTTAGAGTACCTGTTAGCGAGGGGAAAGGGAAGTGGAAAAGTTTGGAAACAAAAAACTCCGCTTTCGCGGAGTTTTTATTGACTTTTAAACAGGAATCTCCACATGAATACTTGGACTCATAGTGGTGCAGATAACGGCGTTTTCGATATAAATACCCTTGGCCGCGGCTGGTTTTACCTTTTTAACAGCTTCGATTAAAGCGGTTAAGTTTTCCTTTAGCTTCGCTTCGTCGAAGGAGAAGCGACCAATGATTTGGTGCAAATTGGCGGTGTCATCGTTTTTGAAACTGACTTTACCGGCTTTTTGTTCCTGAATCATTTTTGTTATGTTGGTACCAACCGTATCGGTCTTAGGGTTAGGCATTAAGCCTTTTGGACCGAGGATTTTAGCCAGCTTGGAAAGCTTTGGCATCATGCCCGGGGTGGCAATAGCCACATCGAATTCAATGACCGAAGTTTTCAAGATTGTGGCGGAAACTTCCTCGTTACCGATAATATCGGCTCCGGCGGCTTTGGCCTCGGCTTCTTTTTCCGGTTCAACGAAGGCAATAACCTTTTTGGTTTTACCAGTACCGTGTGGCAGAACGATTGTTCCGCGAACCAGCTGGTCGCCTTTGGTTGGGTCAATGCCTAATTTGGCATGGAACTCAACAGCGGCGTCGAACTTGGTAGCCGGTAAACTTTTGAGAAGTTTTATCGCCTCTTCGATAGTGTAAACTTTTTTGGAATCAACTAATTTTTGGGCCTCCTGATAACGTTTGCTGTGCATATGTTTGTTGTGGTGGTAACGCCTTGCGGGCTCCCACTGGGGGGACGAAATTACGAATCCGTACTAATATACGAATTTTTTCTAATTCGTATATTCGTAAATATTTGCTCTTTCGTTCCCTCCTTAAGATTTAGTTATTTAACTTCCACGCCCATCTGTCTGGCGGTGCCAGCGATGATTTTCATGGCCGCTTCGACATCGGTGGTGTTAAGGTCAGGCATTTTCTTTTCAGCGATTTGGCGCAACTGATCTCTGGTTAATGTCCCGACTTTTTCTTGTAACGGTTTGCCCGAACCACTCTTTAAGTTTAAAGCTTTTTTGATGAGCTCCGAAGATGGGGCAATCTTCATGATAAAGGTGAAGGAACGGTCTTCGTAGATATTGATGACGACCGGAACGATTTCACCGCGACGATCTTGGGTTGCGGCATTGAATTTGCCCACGAAGTCCTGAATGTTCAGGCCATGCTGACCCAAGGCTGGGCCGACCGGCGGGGCTGGGGTGGCGGCGCCGCCCATGATTTGGAGTTTGACTTGTGTAACGAGTTTCTTGGCCATAGTGTTTTTTGGTTAATGGATTCCTCCCAAAAGGGAAGTGACCATACTATGAATTATTTTTTTTGGGCTCGAGTTTGTAGTATGTAGTGGGTAGGCAATAGATCTAGTCGGGGACTTTTGCCTACATACTACCTACTACATACTCACAGCTTAGATTTTTTTAACTTGTAAAAAGTCGAGTTCCACTGGGGTTTCGCGGCCGAACATGTTGACGAAAACTTTGACTTTACCGCGGGCTTCGTCAAGCTCGGAAATTTTACCTTCAAAGTTTTTGAATGGGCCGTCAGTGATTTGTACCAGAGCCCCAACTTCAATTTCCAGTTTGAATTCCGGTTCTTCCACCCGCACGCGTTTCATTAAAGCCTCTATTTCCTCTTCAGCAATTGGCGTTGGAGTAGTACCGGTACCAATGAAACCAGTGACGTTAGGTGTGTTGCGAACAACATACCAAGAATCATCAGTCACGATCATTTCGACCAAGACATAGCCAGGGAAGATTTTTTCTTCAACGGTTTTACGCTTGCCGTTTTTGATTTTAATCTTTTTTTCCTTAGGAACAATGACATCAAAAATTTTGTCAGCCATGTCCATGGTTTCGATACGTTGTTTTAAACTGTCAAAAACCGCTTCCTCGTATCCGGAATAGGTATGAATGGCATACCAACGGCGGCCGTGTTTAGCTACTTGTTTTGGCATAAAATCCTCTTTATTGAGTTATCTCGATTAGTTTTCCGAGACCTAAGTTTAAAGCCCAATCAAGAATAGCAAAAAAGGCACTTAAGGCGACTGTGACCGCGATTACAATAAGGGAATAGCGAATCGCGTCTTTTTTAGACGGCCAAGTGACCTTATCAAGCTCTTCCTTAGCCTCTTTGACGTATTTGATAGGATTTAGACCTTTTTTTTGCGTTTCCGTCATATTTTTAGGTTTCTATGACCCTGAGTTGAGTCGAAGGGTCATATTTTTTGGTTTTTAAAACCCCCGTCGGGGGATCGAGAAGTAGTATAACACAACTATTATATAGTGCAATAGGTGAAAGACAGCCAAAAATCACTTAAGAATATAACAAAAATAACGGCCTTTCGGCCGTTATTTTTATTGATATTTTAGCGAAGGACGAAAATCGAGGTTTCGATTTCTGGGTCGCAGGCGCCAACTTCGAGGGTGCCATTAGCATTTTTGACCATGTAATAATCGGATTCAGTTGCTAGGCCATCAAGCGGATCCATTGGAACTGACCCCAAATATCCGCCAGTGACTAAGTCGGCCAAGTCAATGCAGGCAGCTTGTGTGGTCTTGGCGGTACAACCAGCATCGCAACCAGTCGCGGCCGTGCCGATAGTGTAATAAAGGGCATCGGTCAGGGCGGCCACTCCAGTCGGATAATCGCCGTCGTTATCCAATTGGTACATCTTCAAAGCCGCAGCGACGTTTTCGATGTCGCTTTGTCGGCGGGCATCACGAGCCTGTTGGAAACGTTGAGCCGGATTTAAAGCCACGAATACCACGGCGGCTAACACCGCGATAATGGCGATAACGATAAGGAGCTCGATAAGTGTAAAGCCCCGTTCACTCTTGCGCATATGTGTGTGAGTTCTTAATTATTGATTTAGGAAGGTTGTTTATATTTTAGTACATTTTGACTTCTTTATCTATTTTATTTGTTTTTTTGTGTGGATAACTTATTTTTGATTTTAAATTTGTCATTTTTCTGCTATAATAATTTTAACTATGCCAATCTTAAGGGGGAAACAAACGCCGGTTGCAAAAACCAAAATAAAAACAGTTGCCACCGTGCCGACTAAACCGATTCAGGCGTCTGTACCGGCTCCAGTCAAAAACAAACCGGGCTTAATCGCAAAAGCCAAGGCGGTTATTACTTCGGTTAAACCAAAACCAACGGTAAAGGCCGATAAAAAAGCCGTTGAAGACTGTTTGCGTCAAGCCAATGCCGGGGAGAGTAAGGACGCCGTAGTTAAACTTTTTGATCAGTTAATGATTTACGCACACTTGTGCCGCTCTTCTGATTTGCACTTGGAACCGTGGAAAGAGAACGGCCTGGCTCGTATTCGTATTGATGGTATTTTGCGCGACGAATTTCAACTCGACTCGGCTATTTATTTACAGTTGATTGCTCGCCTTAAAATTTTGACCAAGATGCGTACCGACGAGCATCGCGCCCCGCAGGATGGTCGATTTAAATTTATTAGTCCGCTTGGCGACGTTGATGTGCGGGCTTCGGTTATTCCCACCTCGTTTGGTGAAAAAGCCGTGTTGCGTTTGCTTTCCAGTCAGTCGCATAAATTAACTTTGGAGCAGTTGGGTTTTTCTCCAGAGGATTTGGCACGGGTACAACGAGCTGTAAGTAAACCGTGGGGCATGATTTTAGCCACCGGTCCAACCGGTTCCGGTAAAACCACGACGGTTTACGCTGTTCTTGAAATTTTAAACAAACGCGAAGTTAATATTGTTACAATTGAAGATCCGGTTGAATTTGAAATTGTCGGGGTTAACCAAAGTCAGGTTGACCACGTGGCAAAATTAACTTTTGCCACTGGTTTGCGTTCTTTACTTCGCCAAGATCCTGACATCGTCATGGTTGGCGAAATTCGTGACCATGAAACAGCCAAAATTGCCGTTAACGCGGCCATGACCGGCCACAAACTGCTTTCGACTCTTCACACCAACGATGCCGCCACCACCATGCCGCGTTTAATTGATATGGGGGTTGAACCGTTTTTGGTGGCCTCAAC
This sequence comes from Patescibacteria group bacterium, assembly GCA_041661745.1. GTDB lineage: Bacteria > Patescibacteriota > Patescibacteriia > UBA9934 > GWF2-40-263 > UBA12403. The sequence goes on along the minus strand of JBAZTR010000004.1, from coordinate 75,562 downwards.
TTTGCTTTGTATTGTGGCGCAACGTTTGGTGCGTCGGGTTTGTTCAAATTGCGTTGGTAAAAAAGATTTTACTAAAAAAGAAGGCTTACAAATTTTGGGCCCGGACATTATCAGCAAGCTTTTTGGTAATAAAGATAAAATTCAAGTGGCGGCGGTTAAGGGGTGCGAACAGTGCGCCCAAACCGGCTATCATGGCCGTATTGGTATTTATGAAGTTCTGGAAAACTCCCCAACCATTCAATCTATGGTCGTTAAACACGCTTCCAGTACCGAAATTCAAGAACAAGCAAAAAAAGATGGCATGACAACCATTGCCGAAGACGGAGTTAGAAAGATTTTAACTTTTCAAACAACGGTTGAGGAACTGGTCCGCGTCATGCAAGAATAATTATGGATTTTAAGAAACTCTTCAAACAGCAGCCGCGCCTGAAGCACGTGGAGCTTCTTTTGTTTACCAAGTATTTGGCGGTTCTGTTGCGTTCCGGGTTGCCGCTCGACGAATCGTTGGATATTTTAAATCGTCAGTCAAAAAATAAAAAAGGCGCTTTGCCCCAAATTTTAACCAGTTTAACCAGTTTAGTTAGAACTGGTAAAACCTTGGCCGATGGTCTGGCCCAATATCCCCACACTTTTTCGCCGGTATACATTAACATGATCCGCGCCGGTGAAGCCTCGGGTACCCTGCAAGATGACCTTGATCAGTTGGTAATACAAATGGAAAAAGACCACGAACTTAAACAAAAAATTCGTGGGGCCATGATGTATCCATCGGTGATCATGATGGTGGGGTTGGTAATTGGCACAATAATAGTGGTTTTCATTTTGCCGCAAATTACCGGTTTGTTTAAATCGTTGGATATTGAATTGCCTTTCACCACTAAAATTATTTTTTGGATTTCCGACGTGATTAGATTTCAGTGGATGTGGCTTTTGGTTGGTGGTGTCGCTCTGCTTATCGCTATCAACGTCACCTATCGTATTAAATTTATTAAACCGCTTTTTCACAGTTTTTTTCTGTTTGTCCCGATTACCGGTAAACTCGCCCGTGAAATAAATTTGGCTCGCAGTTTCCGTTTAATGGGAACACTTTTTAAAAGCGGTCTGCCAATTAACGAATCAATCGAAATTACCATGCAGGTAATGCGGAATATTAGATATTACGACATGCTTAACGCGGTTAAGGAAGGCGTGTCGCACGGCAATACTATAACCTCGGTCTTGGAAAAATATCCCAGATTAATTCCACCCATTGCCATGCGTCTGATTTTGGTGGGTGAGGAAACCGGAACTTTGGCCGAAATGCTTATGTATTTGGCGGAGTTTTACGAGGCTGAAATAAATGAATCGACCAAAAATTTAACTTCGCTTCTCGAACCAATCATGGTTGTTTTTATTGGTTTTGCTATTGGTTATTTAGCCGTCTCGATTTTAATGCCAATTTACACAGTGGTCGGCAATATTTGATTTTATGAAAAAAGCCGCCGGCTTTACTCTTGTCGAGATTATCGTGGTTATTGGGGTTTTGGCCATTGTTTTTTTTCTTGGATTGGAAGTGGTTTCCTCGTTTCAACAGGCGATGTCAAAACAAAGCGTCCGGGCCATGGAAATGGTTTTTCAAACCGCGGCCAGAATGGCTCGCGAGGGGCGGTCGGGCACAGCTTGGGGCGTTTATGTGCCTTATGATGAAACTTCACGACGGACTGATGAAGTGATTATTTTTTCCGGTAACAGTTATGATACTCGTGATGCTGCTCGTGATATAAACTATCCAATTAGTCGTGATATAGAATTCGTTTCTTTTAAAAGCGATCCGGTTTCAGCCGGAAACGATCATGAGATTTTATTTTATGCCTTAAGCGGCGAGGTGGTTGCGCCCGCTTCGATTACTGTTGATTGTTACGAAAATTCGATGCTTATTTCCATTTCAACCTCAGGGATCGTGGTTTCGGAGCCCCTATGATCAACTTTTCTAAAAATCACGGTTTTGTCATGCTTGAGGCCTTACTGGCGACCGGTTTGGTGATTATTTTTTTAGGCGGTTTAGGCACGCTTTTTACCCTAAACATTAATGGCTCGGCCCGGGTACATCAGTTTGAACAAGCTCAAGCCGTGGCTGAAAGCGGGTTGCAGGCTCTGCGCACCTTGGCTTTCGATGACCTGACTGTTAAAGATCCGGCTCATTTGGTTTTTTCCAGTCCAAACTGGACCATAGTTGACGGTTCTGAAACCATCGGTGATTTTACTCGTACGGTTAGTATTTCCGAAGTCCAGCGCGACGGAGATTGCAATGTTGTTGCTTCTGGTGGCACCGTTGATCCTGACAGTAAAATGGTTTCCAGCGAAGTTACATGGTCTGACCTGGCCGGGCGAGAGCATACAACAACATTAAGCGGTTTAATGACACGTTGGAATGATCCGCAAGGTGATTGTTTTATGCCAGCAGCCGCCAACAATTTGATTTTTCACATTGAAACAACTTTGTGGTATGGCGGTAAACAATTGCGTGAACTTTATTTGGAAAACGGCGGCAGTGACCCGTTTACCATAAGCCACATGACTTTTACCTGGGATAATTCAGCCAATATCCAACAAATTTTCATGGATTCAAACAAACTTTGGTCTTCCTCGGGTCCAGGTACACCAAGCGGCCTTCAACCGAGCGGCACCCGTTTGGATATTACTGACGCCACAATTAATCCTGGGGAAATTTTTGATATGAACAAAACCCAGTTTGATTCGGCCATGAGTGCAACAACCCTCACTTTAACGATTGAATTTACTGATGGTTCGATTTTCGTTTCTGATCCGTTTATTCCATCGTATAGCGGATCGGGAACTGGAACCCTGACTTGTTTTACAAGCAGTGATTTAAACTTTTACATTCCGTTTAAGACCAGTACTTCTGGTGATTACCCAACCATGGGTACGACCCCAGACAGCGTTACTGTTAGAACCTCATCGCCAACTTCAAGCGGTTATCTTAACATCGGAGCTTCTTTTAGTGGAATTTCGTCCGATATTTTGGATCCAATAATTTATCTGACTTTTTCAGACTTGGATCTGCACACAATAACTTTTACCTCTGGGACCAGAAAGGCAACCGGCGCTGAGGCCTTTATTCTTAAGGATGGCGCCGGTTTGACTCTGGCCTCGCTTGGCACCAGTCATCCAGATACTGGTAGTTTTACTTGGTCTCAAGCGTTGTCCACTGATCTTTTTTCCAGTAGCCCCGTGTCTTTTACTTTACGTTTCTCAACCCTCATTCAGCTAATAAAAGGAACCTATTACACTCTTTCGAACTCAGCAGAGGCTGTTACCGGCATACAAATTTGTGGCACAGTTCCTTAATTTATGTTTTCTATTATGTGCCTGAAGAAAGATCAGCGAGGCATAACTCTTATCGAAACCATGATGGCCATTGCCATGCTGGCAATTCTTTTGCCGGTGATGGCTTTTGCTTTTACGCGACTGGCCCGCGAATCAAGTTTTTTTAATGTTCGCCAACGTCTTGATTCCGGCCTGGCTTTAACCTATTCAGAATTGTCGAGCGAGTTGGCTTCAGCTCAATCTTTTAATGTCTCCGGTTCAACTTGGGGAGTCAACCCCAGTTCGTTTTCTTTTGTGGATGACGACGGGGAAACCATTACGATTGATTGTATTGATGATACCATTACCTTGCCAGGCGGCGATCAAACTGTTAAGCGTTTGCGTTGGACTCGCGGGGTCGAAACACAATTCCTCACCGATTCCGACATCAACGTCACGACTTGGATAGCCCAGGTGGCACGCGATGGTTCAAGCAGATTATCTGGTATAAATATTACCGTTACCTTTTCCGTCTTAAATAAAGAAGACGCCCCATATAAGGACGCCGAATCCAGTTTGATCATGACCATTGCTATTCCCAGTTCAGTTTCCGAATTATGAACAAAGGTTATTTAAATTTTTCCGAGCAAGGCATGTCCATTCTTTTGCCAGTTCTTTTGATTGGCTTTATCGGAATTGCTGTTTTTTTAACATTGGCGGCCGGAGTGGTTGTTTCCTTGAGCAATATCGGTTCCTCGGCCGATTCCAGCACAGCCAGAGGTCAATTGTTCGCCTGCCTTGATGAATACTTAGTGCATCTGCCAAATAATTCCACTTACGCTCCAGCCAGTATAAACTTGCTAGATGTTTCGTGTGATTTGACTGTACTCGATCCCGAGGCTGAACAAAAACAAGCTATTTTTACGGCTGAGGTTAATGATGTTACACGGCATTTGACGGCCACGGTTGAAGTTAGTGAAGGGGTGGTAACGATTATAAAAATTATCGAACCCAGTTTATAACCCTGATCTAATTAGTGAAAGAATAATAAATCAAGAAAAGTATTGCCGTAAATCAGAACCAACCAACCGGCCACGGCTAAAAACGGACCAAAAGGGAGGCGACTGCTCAAGCCGACTTCTTTTTTTATAAGAAGAACTGCGGCGTAGGTTGCTCCAATAATATAAGCCAAGCCAATGGCAAAGATACCAAATTGCCACCCAAGTATTGCTCCCAAAAAAGCCCCCATGCCAATATCACCACCGCCAACCCAGGCCCCGCGCGATATCAAATATTGTAGGTAAAAGAAACCGCCGCAAACGGCAGGCCCGATTAATGGCTGAAACGATAGAATATTTTTGGTTTCTTCACTCATGCCAAAATTAAAAGCCAGAGCTATAATTACGGCCGTGATCGTGAAACGATGAGGCAGTAAACCGGCGTAAACATCGGTCAAAAATAACAAAATTAAAAAAACGGAGAAAATTAGGTCGCGGATAAGAAGAATATCAACATTGTTATTGTGGGCCAGGCCAACAAGGGCAAATACAAAACCTGTTATAAGTTCGGTAGCCGGTTCGTGCCAACCAATGGCACTGCCACAAAAACGGCAACGTCCATTACGAAACAAGAAACTGATTATGGGAATCAAATCGGTAAAAGAGAGAGATTTATGACAATTTTCGCAGCGTGATCGGCCAGACCAATTTGAGGTTCCAGAAGCAGTTCTTTGCGCCAAAGCCGAGATAAAACTGCCGAGACAACAGCCAATAATTATAAGAAATAGGCTTGTAACCATATACACATAAAAGTTAGACAAGGTGTGATATACTTAGTTTAGTCTAATTTTTTACTTATGGCCAACAAACAAAAAAAGATTCTCGTGGCCGAAGATGAAAAACCTTTAGCCAAAGTTTTACAATTAAAATTAGAGAAAGAAGGTTTTGTCGTGACTGTTGTAAACGACGGCGCGGCCGCAATTGCCGCCTTGGATGGCGATTTTAATGCGATTATGCTGGACTTAGTTATGCCAAAAGATGACGGTTTTGATGTCCTAAAAGCGGCTAAGGAGAAAAAGATTACAACACCTATTATTGTTTTAACAAACTTGAGCCAAGAAACAGACATGGCCTTGGCGAAAAGTTTAGGAGCAGTGGATTGTCTTATAAAATCCGAGACACCTCTGGATGAGGTTGTGGTAAAAGTTAAAAATATCGTCAAATAAAATATGTCTAGGGGGGGAAGGTGGGGCAGCTTGGTAGAATGTTGTTGATTTTTTAAAAAAAATATGAAAAGAACTTTTTCTCGTTTTTTTCCTTGGTTTATCTTGGTGGTTTCATTGGTTTTGGCCGGCTTGCTTTGGAAAATTTTGTCCGACGTCCAAATCAATAAAGCCGCTAATGACTTTGGCCAACAGGCTGATGAAGTGTCGGACACACTGCATTTAAAAACCCAACGTGATGTTTATTTGCTCGGCTCGCTGCGCGGTTTATTTGTGGCCAGCGATGTGGTAGAGCGGGACGAATTTAACTCTTTTATTGATGCTTTAAACTTATCAGAAACCTACCCTGGTGTTTATTCCATTGGTTATGTCGAAAAAGTGACAGCCGAAAATAAAGAACCCTTTATCGAGAGTGTACGCCAAGATACTTCATATAATCCTAACGGTTATCCTGATTTTAATATAACTCCGGCCGGCGAACGTCCCGAATATTTTGCTTTAAAATTTGCCTCGCCCGAGGCAAAATTCACTTCGGTTTTAGGTTTTGATTATTTAACCGATGAAACACGCTGGCCAACACTGCGGCAGGTTGCAGAAAAAAAACAGGCGATGTTAAGTCCAGTGATCCCCTCCCTTATTAACGACGGCGACCTTCTCATGATTGCCTTACCAATTTTTTATAATCAAACAACAGCCAACACCGGGGAGCTTCAGGGTTTTCTTTTAGTTGGGTTGAAAGCCGATATTTTTTTTCCCCAGTTGTTTAGCGGAATGTCTGCTTCGGCCGATTTTTTAGACGTGCACATTTATGATGAAACTAATGGTGAGACCCTGCTTTATAACTTTTCTCCTGGAAACGATCAGCTCGTCAATCAAGGTAGTGTTTTAGAAAAAGATATCCCGCTCGCGGTGGCCGGACGACAATGGAAACTTCGTTTTTACGCGTCGTCTGATTATAACTTGACCGTCCAGGAGATTTGGACACCATGGGTGGCCGCTCTAGGAATAGTTCTGCTAGGTCTTCTGCTTTTTATTGTTTTTAGAATTTCGTTTGGCGCCCAAATCAAGGCAATTCGTTTAGCCGAAGCGATGACTAAAAATTTGCGTGACAGTGAAATTAAGTTTCGTTTGCTTTTTGAGGATTTAACCGATGCGGTTTTTATTCATAATTTAGAGGGGCAATTTTTAATGGTTAACAAAGCCGCTTGTCAACGTTTGGGTTATTCCAAGGCGGAATTTTTAAACTTTACTCTGGCAAAGGTTGATGCTCCGGAATTTGCTGCTCAAGTTCCGCAAAGAATTGCCAAATTACAAGAAATCGGTAAAGCGACTTTTGAAAGTGTTCATCTTAATAAGAACGGCGAAAGAATCCCCGTGGAAATCAATAGCTCGATTATCAATTATCAGGGTCGGCCGGCTATTTTGAGTATTGCTCGTGATATTTCCGAACGAAAAAAACACGACGAAGAATTGCGTTTACGCGGTGAGGAACTGGAGCGCCTAAACAAAAATATGGTTGGTCGAGAACTTAAGATGGTTGAACTCAAAGAAGAAATCGAAAGATTAAAAGGTAACAAGGGATAGTGGCGTTTTTATGAAATTTCGTTTCAAGATAAATCGTGTTGTTGTCATTTGGTCGGTTGTAGTACTGCTAACAGTTTTAGGTGGTTTTTTTGTTGTAAAATATGTTGAAATTCAGGCTGATAAAGATTTGCGCAGTCGCTGGCTTGTGGCGATTGAGGCCGCGGCCGCGGCGGTTAATCCCGATCGTGTTGCGTCACTTACACCCGGTGGCTCTGACCAAAATACCGCTGATTATAAACGATTATCGGAGCAGCTGCGTTTTGTTAGCCAAGCCGTGGCTGTGGATAATCTTCACCCGCTTTATTTAATGTTGGAAAAAAATGGACAGATTTACATTGAAATTGACGCCGCCGAAACCGGTTCGTCCGAATACGCACCGCCCAGTGTGGAATATTCTGATGCCCCAACCGAACTGTTGAGCCTTTTTTCAACCAGCGGTTCGGTTTCAGCGGGTCCATACACCGATCGCTGGGGAACTTTTATTTCTTCTTTTGTTTCGCTCAGCGACAAAAAGACCGGACAACCAGTGGCAGTTTTAGGAGCCGATGCTCCGTATGAGTATTGGAAGAGGACCGTGACGGCCTGGCGTCTTGGGGCAACGGCCGTCTTTCTTTTGATTGTTTTTATAGAATTTCTTTTTCTTTTTTATTTTTATCGTCGTAAAAGATTTGAAACAAAAATTAGGGAAAGTGAAGGGCAACTACGTTCGATTATTGAAACAATTCCCGACGTTGTTTTTCGGCTTGATCCTTTGGGGAAGATAATCTATGTTTCTCAAGTCATGAACGGCTTGTCTGGTTATAATCCAACCACCTTGGTTGGCAAAAATTTAGCCGGTTTTTTCTCTTCCGGCGAGCAGGAAATTTTTCGTCAAACCCTGAATGAATTACGAACCGGGACAATCAAAAATCGCGTTTTGCCATTTACTGCAGTTAGGGCGACCGGTGAATTTAAATTTGTTGATGTCTATTTGTCTACCTTGACACGTGAGGGTCAGGTTTTTGAAATACAGGGTTTGCTTCGCGACGTTGATGAGTCCCGCCGGAATAACGAACAGATTAAACAACGGGCCGAGGAAGCGACCAAAATCCAGAAGGCGGTTTTGAACATTTTGGAAGACGTTGAGGAAGAAAAGAAGCGGAGTGAAAATTTGGCCGCCGAGTTAGAAAAATTTAAATTAGCTGTCGATAACGTCTCTGATCACATTGTTATAACTGACGCCGAAGGAATCGTATTGTATAGTAATGCAGCCATGGAGAAAATAACCGGTTATACCGCGGCCGAATCCATGGGTAAGAAAGCGGCTGTTCTCTGGAGACTGCCAATGTCTGAAGATTATTACAAAAAGTTTTGGGATACAATTAAAGTCAAGAAAAAAAATTTTGTCGGAGATATTCAAAACCGCCGGAAAACCGGAGAAATTTACGACGCCAAGATCAGTGTTTCGCCGATCCTCAATCATAACGGTGAGGTGGCTTTCTTTGTCGGGATCGAACGTGATATTACTAAAGAAAAAGAAGTCGATCGTGCCAAAACTGAATTTGTTTCACTAGCTTCGCATCAATTGCGTACGCCGCTTACGGCTATTAATTGGTACGTGGAAATGCTTACATCTGGTTACGCCGGAGCTTTGAATATTGAACAAAAACAATATTTGGACGTAGTTTATAAAAGCAGTAAACGCATGGTTGGTCTGGTCAATGCTTTACTAAATGTGTCACGTTTGGAATTAGGAACTTTCACGATCGAACCAAAAGATTGCCGAATTACCGAAATTGCCGATAGTGTTATTGATGAACTTAAGCCACAGATTGATACCAGGCGACAAATTTTTGTCAAAGAATACGATCCGGCCACGCCAATTATGCTGCTTGATGAAAAACTGATTCGAATAGTTTTTCAAAATCTTCTTTCTAATGCCGTTAAATACACACAGGAAGAGGGAAGCATTAAGTTAGAAATAAAAGTTAAAGGCAAGAATCTGGAAATTTTAGTGATCGATTCAGGTCTTGGTATTCCGAAGACTCAACAAGATAAGATTTTTTCCAAGCTCTTCCGAGCCGACAACGTTCGGGAAACCGATACCGAAGGCACTGGCCTTGGGCTTTATATTGTTAAAGCGATTTTAGATCAGTCGGGCGGCACGATCGAATTTAAGTCAGAAGAAAACAAAGGCACGACTTTTACCGTGGTTCTGCCTCTCAAAGGTATGGTAAAAAAAGAGGGAACCAAATCTTTGTCTTGATACAATATGACAGATGTTGAAGAAATTAATCACGTGCTTACAGAAGATAAAATTTAATTTAAAAAAACGGCCGCTGGTTGCGACCGTTTTTTATTTTCAATTAGATATCCAAGTTCTGAACATTCTTGGCGTGTGTCTGAATAAAGCGTTTGCGTGGAGCAACATCCGAGCCCATCAAGACATCGAACATTTCATCGGCTTGCTCGGCGTCTTCAATAGTGATTTGTTTCATAACCCGAGTTTCCGGGTCCATGGTAGTTTCCCAAAGTTGCTCTGGGTTCATTTCACCAAGACCTTTGTAGCGCTGAATAATAACTCGCGGGCCTTTTGTTTTGGTTTCTGCCTCAGTCTCTCCAGTCTCCTCAGTCCCTTCAGTATCTCCAGCCTCTTCAACCACCTCATCTTTTTCCAAATCAGTTTCCTCAATCACCGCCTCTTTGCCACCGGCCATTTCTTTGACGGCCGCTACTTTTTCTTCTTCAGTAAAAGCCCATTTAACATTTTTACCAACTTGAACGCGGAAGAGCGGTGGTTTGGCAATATAAACATGACCTTGTTTAACCAATTCGGGGAAGTGGCGATAGAATAAAGTTAAAAGTAGAGTGCGAATATGGGCGCCGTCAACGTCAGCATCAGTCATGATGATAATACGTTTGTAACGAAGAGACGAGATGTCAAAAGCTTCGCCAATGTTGGTGCCAAGAGCAATGATTAATGATTTGATTTCGTTATTAACCAACATCTTGTCGAGCCGGGCGCGTTCCACGTTTAAGATTTTTCCGCGTAAAGGCAGAATAGCTTGTGTTTCGCGATCACGACCTTGCTTGGCGCTGCCGCCGGCTGAGTCGCCCTCAACAATAAATATTTCAGAACGATCCGGATCTTTAGATGAGCAGTCGGACAATTTGCCCGGTAAGGTTAAGCCTTCGAGAACACCCTTACGCAACACGGTTTCACGGGCGGCGCGAGCGGCAGCGCGGGCCTGGGCTGACAAAACGCATTTGCCAATGATTGCTTCAGCGTCGGCTGGATGTTCTTCCAAATAAATACGGAAAGCTTCGCCAAAAATAGCCTCAACCGCCGTACGAGCCTCAGGGTTGCCGAGTTTGGCCTTGGTTTGGCCCTCAAACTGCGGATCACGCAATTTAATACTAATAACCGAGGTTAAACCTTCACGGACGTCGTCGCCGGTTAAATTGGTATCTTTTTCTTTAATAAAACCCTTGCTACGGGCGTAGTTGTTTAGTTCGCGAGTTAGAGCCGAGCGAAAACCAACCAAGTGCATGCCGCCTTCTGGGTTATAAATGTTGTTGGCAAAACAGAAAACCGATTCGTGGTATTCCTCGGTGTATTGTACAGAGACCTCGACATCCAAATCGTTTTCCTCGCTGTGTTTAGAAACATAAAAAATGTTTGGATGTTTGGTGGTTTTACCGTGGTTGATATGAGCGACGTAAGAGGCAACACCACCTTCGAAATAAAAAGCGAATGAAGTCTCGGCCCCTTTTTTACGCTTGTCATGCAGAACCAGGTGAATGCCTTTTGTTAAATAAGCCTGTTGTCGCAGGTGGTCGATAATGGTTTTGAAATTGAATTCAACGGTTTCAAAAATTGTCGGATCTGGTTTAAAAGTTATGGTGGTGCCAGTGCCGCGGGCTGAACCAATAGACTGAACTTTGTTGCGGGGAATGCCGTGCGAATATTCTTGCATCCAAAGTTTGCCATCGCGTTTAACCTCGGCCTTTAAATCATCAGAAAGGGCATTGACTACGGAAACACCAACGCCGTGCAAACCGCCGGAAACTTTATAACCGCCACCGCCGAATTTACCGCCGGCGTGCAGTTTGGTTAAAACCAACTCCAAAGCTGATTTTTTATATTGTGGGTGAATGTCAACTGGAATACCACGACCGTTATCTTCAACAGAAATCGAGCCATCGGGATTTAAGGTTAAGACAATCCGATCACCAAAGCCGGCCATGGCTTCGTCGAACGAGTTGTCCATGACCTCCCAAATAAGGTGGTGTAAACCGGACGGACCAGTGGAACCAATGTACATGCCCGGGCGTTTTCGGACCGGTTCAAGACCTTCCAAAACCGTGATCTGTTTCGCCCCATACTCGGATTTTTTCTCTTCTTTTGCTGATGCCATAAATAAAAATAAGACTCAAAACGATGCCAATAGAATAGCATATTTACCCCCAAAAGGGAAGGGGGAAATAATGACTTTTCCACTCCTTTTTTTGGCTTATTTCTGCTATACTTTATGACGGCTATGGACAATGGAAACAATCAAGGTTTTTTAAAACCAGAGGAAAAACAATTTCAAACATTTTATAAGCGCGAGGTTTGGTGGCTCGAGCACGAGGTTTTGTTAAAAAAAATTGGGCTGGGGTTGTTTATGGCCTTTGACGCGGTTTTAATTTGTTTTGCCGGTTGGCTTTTTTTGGATGCTTACGTTATTTCGCGCGCCGAAGAAAGCCAAGCCGTGGCCGCCCTGGCGGTTTCGGGACAAACCGAACTCAGAAATTTTTCTCTTTCCGTGGCCGCTGATCCATTATCGGTCAGCGAGGCGGTGGCCGTTGCTTCGGGTGATGACAAGAATTACGATTTGTATGCCAAAGTAACCAATAATAATTCCGATTGGTACGCGACTTTTAAATACGCTTTTAAATTTCAAGGTGGGGAAACAGCCGAAGCCGAAGGTTTTGTTTTGCCCGGCGAGTCGCGGCCGCTTATTACCTTTAAAGCCTCTGGAACGCGGCCAGCCGCGGCTGATTTGGTTTTACGGCAGATTGAATGGCACCGTGTTGATTCCCGTAGTGTTGCCGATTACCCGGCCTGGCTATCTGAGCATGCTATACAAATAAACGACCAGACTTTTAACCGCGGTGATGACGTAACCTCGCCAACAGTTTCTTTTTCAGTTAAAAACAACACGGCTTATAGTTATTGGCAACCAAGTTTTTTAGTCATGTTGTGGCGTGGCAGTACGCTTGGTGGTTTAATGCGAATAACCACTTCTGGTTTAGCGAGTGGCGAAGAAAGAACTTTGTCTGGCCGTTGGATTGGTGCAGTACCGGCCGTTTCCCAAGTTGAGGTGGTCCAGGAAACAAATTTTTTCGATCCCCAAGTTTATTCTTCCCTTAAAGGCATTCAATCCGGTGATGTTAGAACAGAAATAGAAACTCGGTAATTCTTATGCGCCACTTTTTCGCGGCCGTAGGGAGGATTGATTGGCCCAGATTTTCGGCCGCTCTTATTTTAATTGCTTTTGGTTTTTCCGCGCTTTATTCCATGGCCTGGTCACAGGGTGATTCGGGTTTTTTGTTAATTAAAAAACAACTCGTAGCTTTGTTAATCGGTTTAGTTTTAGTCTTCTTAATTATTCGGTCTAATTACCGTTGGGCCAAAAGTTTTTCTTTGCCGCTTTATTTGGGTTCGTGCGGGCTGCTACTGCTTGTTCTTTTTTTTGGTGAAACCATTCGCGGTACGACCGGCTGGTTTTCTGTTTTTGGTTTTCATTTTCAACCGGTTGAATTAGCCAAACTTGGGGTAATCGTGGCTTTGGCCAGATATTTTTCCGATTATCGACACGGTGATTTTACTTGGCGACATCTTTTTTTCAGTGCGGCGATTGTTGGCTTTCCGGTTTTTTTGGTTTTACTTCAACCCGATTTGGGTTCGGCTTTGCTTTTGCTCGGCGCTTGGGCAATTATGTTATTTTTTGCCGGTTTAAGATTCAAACATTTTTTAGTGCTGAGTATTGCGGCCGGTTTAACCTCTTCGTTAGCTTGGTTTTTCGTTTTTGCCGATTATCAAAAAGCTCGACTGATTTCTTTTTTAAACCCCGCCCTTGATCCAATGGGCGAAGGTTATAATGTTCGACAAGCGATTATTGCCATTGGCTCCGGCGGTCTGTTTGGCCGTGGTTTGGGTTTTGGTTCGCAAAGTCAATTGCGTTTTGTCCCGGAAAGCCAGACTGATTTCATTTACGCCGTTATTGCCGAAGAGTTTGGTTTTTTTGGGACTCTTTTACTGTTCGGGGCCTTTTTTGTATTGATCCGCCGTCTTTTTAGAAGCGCCTCATTGACTCGTGATGATTTTACGGCCTTTTTGTTTATTGGCACGGCTGCTTTGTTTTTGCTTTCCTTTTTGGTCAACGTTGGAATGAACCTTGGTATAATGCCGGTGACCGGCATTGCCTTGCCTTTTGTGAGTTATGGTGGAAGTGCTTTGATTGTTTCCTTGGTTTTACTGGGGCTTGCTGAGAGTGCCACGGTTCATGATGTCACTGTCAAAACCCAAATCTTAGGTAAGGACCGCGGCAAAACTTGACAATTGTCCGTTTATTTTGCACAATACTGCCGTTAAGTTTAGATTCATCGTTTATGCCTATTACCCTTTCCGCCGAAAAAAGAGAAGCTATTGGTCGAGATAATTGGAAGAATCGCGCCGCTGGTTTAGTTCCGGCCGTGGTTTATGGTTCCAACATCCAACCAAAAAATGTTGCCGTTGACCGTCGCGCCTTGACTGTGGCTTTTAACGAAGCCGGTGAAAGCACTTTGGTTGATTTAACCGTAAATGGTGATCAACCAGTAAAGGTTCTTATTCAAGATCTTCAATTTGATCCTTTAACCTTGGAAACCATTCACGTCGATTTTCGCGCCGTGGACTTAACCAAGGAAATTACTGCCAACATTAAACTCAACTTTATTGGCGAGGCTCCGGCTGTTAAGGAACTTGGCGGAACTATGGTCCACGCTCTTGTGGAAATCGAGGTTCGCGCTTTGCCAACCGCTTTGGTTCACAGTATTGATGTTGATGTCACCAAATTAAAAACCTTCGAGGACGCCGTTAAAATTTCTGATTTGATTCTGCCGGCCGGTATTACCTTGGTTGATGACCTAAACGACACTATTGCTGTCGTGGCTCCGCCGCGCTCTGAAGCTGAATTGGCTGAGTTGGATAAGGCGGTTGAAGGCGATGTTACCGCGGTTGAGGTTGAAAAGAAGGAGAAGAAGGAAGGCGATGAAGCTGAAGGTGAGGAAGCGGCTGCTCCAGCCGAAGAAAAGAAAGCTGGTGAAAAGAAGACCAACGAAAAGAAGTAATTATTCAAAAAACAAAGCGGAGCACGGTCTCCGCTTTTGTGATATAATAAGGCAGTTATGAACGAAAAAATTAAAAAAGTTAAAGAATTACTTTTAAAAACCAACAAACATTGGCAAAAATATTGGTGGCAATATACGTTGGGAGTATTTTTTCTGTGTCTTCTGCTTATTGCTTATGCTTTTAGAGTAATGTGGCTGCCGGAAAAAAGTCCTGAACAAGTGGTGGAAAATCTTTTGTTTCGCCATCCATTGACCGGCGAAAAAACTGAAGGCGAAACAGTCCGGCCGCAAGTGTTTGGAGTTATGGTGGAAAATTCGGCCGATGCTTGGCCACTTTCTGGCGTGGAAGACGCCTTTTTGGTAATCGAGGCACCGGTTGAGGCCAATATTCCTCGTTTGATTACTTTCTTTTACGATGGTCAGACAGCAGAAAAAATCGGCCCGGTTCGTTCGGCTCGTCCGTATTATTTGGATTGGGCCGCTGAATTAGACGCACTTTACGCCCACTGCGGCGGTTCGCCCGCGGCTCTTGAATTACTTAGTGCCGGCGACCTTTTGGACTTAAATGAGTTTTGGAATGGAAAATATTTTTGGCGTTCGCCTAGCCGATACGCGCCGCACAATGTTTACACCTCCACCGAATTGTTAACTTCGGCCGCGGTTTCAACCACGGCCACTCGAGAAATTTACGCGCCAACTTACAGCCTTTGGAATTTTAAAGATGATAGTCCGGTCGAAACTCCTGCTGATTCTGATTTGATTATTGAAAATGGTTTGACTTATAAAACCGAGTGGCGTTACGACGCGACCACCAACAATTATATCCGTTGGCAGAGCGGGGCAGAGGTAAAGTCTGAAGACGGTGATTCTATTTTGGCTGATAACGTCGCTGTGGTTTACACTCCGGTTTCCGTTGTTGATAGTATCGGACGTTTGGAACTAGAAACCGTTGGCCAGGGCGAGGCGGTAATTGTACAAGACGGTCGAAAAATCAATGCGGTTTGGAAAAAAGAATCCGCCGACGAGCGTCTGCGGTTCTATGCCGAGGATGGAAAGGAAATTGGTTGGAATACTGGGAAGACGTGGATTGAAGTGGTTTCGACAGTGGCATCCGGGCGCTAAAGGGCATTAAGGTTGGCTACGGCTATTCGATCAAAATCATCCAAATCGCGTAAAACAATAATATTAGAAAGCGGAAAATCGCGTTTAATTAAAGACGCGATTTTTTGTTTTTGATCAGGATCAATTTCTAATAAAAGAGTGAGTCGAACAGGGAAGAGGTCGCGGCGCTGTTTTATTTCACGAATTAAACGCCAATACAAATCAAGTCCATCAACCCCGGCCTCTAGGGCTGATTTTGGTTCGTATTCGCGCACATCAAGCGCCGTGTTAGCCCACTGTTTGGCTGTAAGATAGGGAAGATTGGCACAAACAATTAAATGTTCGCAAATCGGTTCAGGATTAGTTTTTTTGACGGCTTGGAAGATTTTTACAAGCGGTTCCAATAAGTCGCCTTGGCGTAAATCAACCAGTTCAGCCACCTTGTTAGCTTCGGCGTTTTTTTGCGCCACCAACAGGGCTGGTGAACTTATGTCTGAAGCAATGACCGGTAAACCGGTTTCCGCGGCCAAGGTAATGGCAATCGCTCCGCTGCCCGTGCCAATATCGGCAAACAAAACTTGGCCGGTTTCTTCGTGAGCAATTTTTATTGCCGCTTCCACCAAAGTCTCTGTGGCCGGGCGGGGAATCAGCGTAGAAGAATTAACAAAGAAATTTCTTTTATAAAATTCTTTTTCGCCGGTAATGTAAGCAATCGGTTCGTTAGCCAACCGCCGCTTAATCATTTGCCTAAAAATATCCAAATCTTTTTCTTCCAAAGTTTTATCAAAATGAGTGAACAGCCACGAGGTGGGGACATCTAAAACCGCGGCCAACAAAACCTGCGCGTCGAGCATGGATGAATCAGACGCGTCTTTAACTTCGTTCTTTAATTTTTCGCTGGCCCATTTTAAGACCTCGACTACTGTCATATCTTGCCTAACATTATCATAAATAAAAACCGCACGCCACGAGAGGTGAGGTGCGGGAAGCGGGTCGCCCGAAGCAGGCGGGGGGAGAGTGTTGGAACTTGGGGACGGGAGTGTCCCAACACCCGTTTTCCTATTTCGGGCGGCCACACGGGCTGCGCTGAACATTGCTGACAGCGCAATAAGCACCGCTCGGGTGAACAGACAGGAAGACAGAGAAGCGGGTGTCGGTGTGACACTGTACTGAGACAGCGCTTCTCCAAGAAAAGCCTTCCATTATCCGCTCACCCAAGCGAGCGAGAGGTTGCGCCAAGAACGATTTCGCCGGCGGCCCTTCAGCGTGGTCGTTCTTTTCGAGAACCCTGGCTTTGGGTGGCTCTTCGGAGGGAGGGTGAGAGCCACCGAACCAATTCTCGACAACGTCGTCTTGTTTCCCGCCCGGTGGTTGCAGGGCGACGTTGGGCGCTGTGTTTTAAAGAGTGGGGGCTACAGGAATCGAACCTGTGGCCACGGGCTAGTAACCAGGCAAGGGCCCTGATTCCTATCAGCTCGTGCTCTACCACTGAGCTAAGCCTCCTCACGGCCGCATTCTATACAAGCCGCGACTTTCTGTCAAGATTACTTATAAAAATAACGACCTCGGGGAGTACCCTGAGGTCGCGGAGAGAAGGTCCAGAGGACGGGGGTGCGCGGCGAAGAGGCAATCTTGGCCAAGTGATTAGTGGCGAGATTTCGTCCAGGTGTTCTCTTAGAACGACCGAAGTCGTTTTGGGAGTAATCTGTTTTTGATCTCGGAACTTTTCGTTCTTGGTTTTTGATCGCATTCGTCGCGCAACCCCGTTTTTCTCTCCTGTCTTCTTGGTGGTTTTGGTTATGTACCACCCATCTTTCTTAGCTCGTTATGCACGATTTGGGTTTGGTAAGGTCTCCCTCACGTTGCCCTTTTCGGCATGTGTCGATTTGAAGTGATCTTATCGATCGAGCATCGGATCATGTTTTTGGACAGGCTGATCGCTTAGCGGTGCTTTCCACCTCTTGGTAGAGGGTTCGCCAGATCGGTCCGAGGACCTTATGGCCGATATTTCACCACTGAGTGAGCCCCAACGGAGCTCGAAAGCGAACAGGGACACTGTCGCGTGTGAGGTCATGGACGATTGGCTCGCCGTGGGCGCATCCGAAGATGCGACATGGTTGGCATTTAAGCCTTGAGCTTTTTCGTTCCGTGCCTTTCTGCGACGGTATTGTCTAGAATACTCTTTGCTTTAAAAGGCGTCAATGGCTAGATGCGGATAACTGTGGATAAATAAAAAAGGCGCGCTCGTCTCTGTGAGGAGACGGCGCGCAGGAAGCGGTGGTCGGGCCGATGAGTTAGGTTTTCCCGTACGAGGGACGAGTGGTGTCGCTAACGCGACGTTGCTCGTATCGTGGCCCTGCGAAGGCGCTTCACGGGATTCGCGGCTTCCTCCATAGAAGAACGGCTCGTGTGGGATGTGCCCAAGGTCTTTGACAGCGAAGCTGCTTTTCGACAAGGGCAAGGAAAAGATTAATAAAACACCCCATCTTTGTCAAGAGGGGGAGTTTGTTGGGCCTTTATTCCTCGTCGTCGGTGTTTTCTACGAAGGCATTATTCAATTCCGCAGTTTTTAGGTCAGAGATAATCTTTTCAATGTCGCCGTCCATGATACCGGGTAAGCTGTGGTAGCTTTGGCGAATGCGATGATCAGTAACGCGGTCTTGAGGGAAGTTATAGGTGCGAATTTTCTCACTGCGGCCGCCAGTGCCGATTTGGCCGCGACGGGCGGATTCGCGTTTAGCCTTTTCTTCCTCTTGTTTTATTGCGAACAATCTTGAGCGTAAAACCGCCATGGCCTTTTCTTTGTTTTGCGATTGGCTGCGTTCGTCCTGACACTGAACAATTAAACCAGTCGGAATATGTACCAAGCGCACGGCCGAATAAGTAGTGTTAACGCTTTGTCCGCCATGGCCGCCGGCGGTCATGGTATCGATTCGCAAGTCTTTTGGATCAATGTATAAATCAACTTCTTCGGCTTCGGGCAGAACCGCGACAGTTACAGTTGAGGTGTGAACGCGACCGGCCTTTTCTGTTTCCGGCACACGCTGGACGCGATGCACACCACTTTCATATTTCAATTTACTGAAAACGTTTTTACCGACGATTTCAAAGATAATTTCTTTAAAACCACCAAGATCGTTTTGCGATTGTGAAACAATACTTGTTTTCCAACTCTGTCGTTCGGCGTAGCGTGAATACATGCGAAAAAGTTCCGAGGCAAATAAAGCTGATTCGTCACCCCCAGCCCCGGCGCGAATTTCCACGACAATATTTTTTTTGTCGAGCGGATCGGGTGGTACCAGAGCCAAAGTGAAAGCTTCTTCAAGTTTCGGTAAATCTGCCTCGAGTTTTGTAATTTCTTGTTCGGCCATGGCCCGGAGTTCCAAATCATTTGCTTCGGACAAAGTTGCTTTTGCCCCCTCAAGTTCGGTAACGATTTTTTCCCAAGCCTCGCCCAGTTCGACAATTTCTGAAATCGCGGCAAAAGCTTCGTTGATTTCCCGTAATTTTTTAGGATCGCCAAGAGTGTTCGAATCAATTAATTTGTTTTCGAGGGTTTTTTGTTCCTGTCTTTTGTCTTGCAACGATTTGTGTAAATCCATATTTATGTAATCAAAAAGCGTCCTGGTTAATTATACCCAAAGACGCTTTTATTAGCTACGCGGATTTTTTCTTGGTCTTAAGCTTTTTTATAACAATACCTTTTTCTTCCTCAAACTTTGGACCCTTGGCCGCCTTTTGGGCAGCGCGCTTTATCTTTTTAACCTTTTTACCAGTGACCTTTTCAGTCTTTTTGGAGGCACGTTCCGTAAACTTTTCAACGCGACGAGCCGTGTCTAACATCTTGGATTTTTCACCAGTATAAAAAGGATGACACTTTGAACAAAGTTCAACTTGAATGTCTTCGATAGTCGAGCCAATATTGTGTACTGCGCCACAGGCACAGGTGATTTTGGCGTCTTTAAAGTATTTCGGATGAATTTCTTTTCTCATATTGTAACGGGCAAAATATATCAATTGTTGGATTTTCTGTCAACCTCTGGCATTATATCCATATTATGACCACCCCGATTTCCCTTTTTGACTACAATTTGCCAGTTGAGCTGATTGCCCAAACTCCGGTCGAACCGCGCGATTCATCGCGGCTTTTGGTGTTGGAAAGGGCTGGGAAGGGTCTTGAAGGGCTGGGAAGGGCTGAGGAGCCTTTCCTTGAACATCGGCATTTTTTTGAAATTATCGAATATCTTCGTCCGGGTGACATTCTGGTTATGAACGACACCAAGGTTTTTAAAGCGCGATTACGGGGCAGGGTAAGGGAAAACGAAATAGAAGTGTTTTTGTTGCGTTCGGCGGAAGAGGTGTGGCAGGCTTTGTTGAAACCGGGGCGAAAAGTGAAAATTGGCGATGAAATTTATTTTGGTGAATTAAAAGCAAAAGTTTTAAGTAAAGCCGAAGATGGCACGGCCGAATTGCAGTTTTCCGTTTCGGCCGCCGAGGTCTTAGATTTTACCGACAAACATGGTGAGATTCCCGTGCCGCCTTATGTAAAAAAGATTCCGGAAAAATTGGAAACATATCAAACGGTTTATGCTCGCGAAACCGGATCAGTGGCCGCGCCCACAGCCGGGTTTCACTTTACAAAAGAATTATTACAAAAAATAAAAGAGAAGGGAATTGAGATTGAATTTGTGACATTACACGTGGGGCTCGGGACTTTTCGCCCGGTGAAAACTGAAACTCTTGAAGAACACGAAATGCATTCAGAGTTGGTGGAAGTAAAAGCCGAGGTGGCCCAAAAAATTAATGCCGCAAAAAAGGAAGGACGAAGAATTATCGCTGTGGGGACAACGACCACCCGCGCTCTTGAAGGAGTAGCTAAAATGAATAACGACCAACTTCCGGAAAACGGTTTTTTAGGTGAAGTAAATATTTTTATCACCCCGGGTTTCAAATTTAATGTTATTGACGGACTCATTACTAATTTTCATTTACCAAAATCAACGTTGTTGGTTTTGGTTTCAGCCTTGGCTGGTCGAGAAAATATTTTGCGAGCGTACGAAGAAGCGATAAAAGAAAAATATCGTTTTTATTCTTTTGGTGATGCGATGTTTATTTATTAAAAAACCAGCCGGTTGGCTGGCGGAGCGGAGAGGGAACTAGGTCTGTCGCGGAACCGTGTTCCTGATGTATTCGCTGACCTGTTCCCTCATTTCGTCGGTGAAGGCGGGATCGGTCTTTCCGAGCTCGGAGAACTGCCTCATGAACTCGAGGGCTTCGCCCGGGCCTTCTCGACGGAGCTTGTCCGTGAGCATCCTCAGAGCGACCTCTTCCCAGGTCTCGACATGAGCCTTGCATTCGGCTGTGGCCGGCACGATCTGGAAGGTGAGGCGGAGCTGGCAGCACTTTTCAGCCAGCTTGTCTCCAGAATCAGCAGTCTTCATCAATCTGAAGGCGAGGAGACGATTCCCGGCGTCGAGGCCATCGCGAGCTGCACACCTGAGGGCGATGTTAACAAAAGTATCGCCGAAATAGCTGTCAGTAGAGAGGTTCTCTTCCACGTTGTCTCCCAAAAGCCAATTGGCTAAGGTTTTAAGTCGCGGCCACTAAAACTAGTGGTTTTTTTATTTCTTGTCAACTTTTAGGAGACTTTTAGGAGGCTAGGATGCTAGGAGGCTAGGAATCTAGTCTTTAACTCGCATCTGCCTAGTCTCCTAGCTTCCTACCCTCCTAGCCTCCTTAGCTAAAATAAGCCAAAATACGGCCATTTAATCTTGACAAAGTGGCCAAAATGTGGTATATTTACTCTCCTAATTTTCCTGTCACCCCCAAAGTTCACGACTACAAAGTCGCGGATTGTGGGGGTGCTAGGCCGCCTGTGCTCATTGTCCGACTTCGGTCGGACGTCGGCTGCACCCCGCTGCACCACTTCGAAAGAGGTGGTTGTCCCTCCCATTGGGTTGGACACAGTTGGAGGACTGACTGGCTCATGTCCTCAAGAGAAGGGTCGTTCCCCCCCCCCCAACCAAGGAGACTGCGATGTTCGACTCGCAGTTTGGTTAATCAGAAGAATTTCTCCTCCGGTCCCGCTCACATGGTGTGGGCGGGATGAACGGCGCGCTGCAGGTTGCGCGAAATCCTCGTCGCCTTAGGGCCTAGAGAGGAAACCTGCCTGGGGTCCGGAAACCACCCCCAGCGTTGGCTGCACAAGGCGGATAGTGCGGCAAAGAAACTCTGTTCCGGTGTCTCCCAAGAACCGGCGCGCCAACGAAGCGAAACTGTTGGTGAAGGAGATTGAGTGGAGACGATGTAGGGCAACGGATGGGAATAAGCTGGTCGCCCATCCGACCAAAATATCAGGACTAGCCGGCGTTGGTAGCGCGAATCTCGCCACTCGAAAGGGAAACACTGACTGATCAGCGAAAGCTGCAACAGTGGAGTACTGAATGTAGGTGGTCTGCGGAGACGCAGGACAGAGTTCGCGGCTTGCGAGTAGTGATTCTTGAAAGACATGGTAATTCGATAGGGGATTTGGTAAGCGGACGAGTCCGTTCACGGACCGTTGACGAGCAATTCCAAACACTAGTACGAATGCGTGTTGATCAAGTATTGCGAAAAACAAGTGACGCCGTTAGGCTCGCGACCTAACACAACCTCGGCCCAACAGTTCTGGGGCTAGAAATAGCAGAACACAAAAGGGCTTTTCAGTTGGCCCTCCGGAGTCGCGAGACGCCGGTTAAGCGAACTGTTCCTACTCTGTCGCAAGGAAGTTGTGACAGGAGTCTCGGGGGACACGCACTCCGTTTTCCCCCACTCCACCAAGTTTCTGAGTTGCTCGGAGATTTAGTAGAGAAAAAGAGGAGGTGACCATGTGCGCCGTTATTGCTCGGGAGTAAAAAAGCTCTCCGGGCCACGACTTCGGTCGTGAAAAAAGGCGCTACACTGATCAACTAAAAGGGCGGCCGCACACCCTCCAGCGGCCGCCCACTCCTCCTTCTCAATTAACACCCGACGTTCGCACTCACAAATCTCGAATCGTCTGTTCCAGACAGACGATTCGCTATACCAGCTCGACAGAATCATGTTCATTAAATTTGGCGGGGAGTTTATCGCTCTCTCGCTAAGCGTCTCGTCAAAAGGGATGCACGCGGAACTGTTGAGTTGATACGGAACAAAAAACCACCCTAAGAAAGGATGGTTTTTTGTTTACCTCACCCCTACACCCCTCTCCTTCGTAAGGAGAGGGGAAGCAGATTTATTTTGCGCACGCGGCTTTTATGTCGGAAAGTTCATCTTTAATTTCAGTGATTCTTCCGTCAAGGTGGTCTTTTTTAACCATGTAACTTTCAATATCTCGAACTTTTGTTTCCATACTCCCGACCTTTTCTCTTAGACTTTCTAAGATCGAGGCGACTTCAGATAATTCCATATAAAATTTATTAATAGTTATTGTTCGATTTTATCTTAACAGGAAACAGTAACTCCTTAAAGGTAGGGTTGCTTTTACCAGAAAAAGTTGTTAACCTAAGGCCGCTATATGTCGAAAACCGTTGAAGCACTTTGTGCCGGACATTCTGATAAAATCTGCGATCAAATCGCCGACGGTATTGTTGATGAATATTTGCGGCGCGATCCGGACAGCCGTTTGGACATTAAAGTTTTGGGTTCACACGGCATGGTTATGGTTGGCGGGGAAGTTAATTCCACGGCCGATTTTGACGTGGCCTCGTTGGCCAAACAAATGTATCACGAAATTGGTTATTCTGATGAAATTGAAGTTTTTGTAAATATCGAAAGTTCTTCCGAGGAAATAAAAAAAATACACGGTTCGTACGACACGGTTGTCGTGAACGGTTACGCCACCCGCGAGACGCGTGAGTTTCTTCCACTTCCTATGGTTCTGGCCCAAGGTTTGGTTCGTCGTCTTGATGATTTGCGCCGACTCGACCCTTCGTTTCACTGGCTGGGAGCTGATGGTAAAGCACAAGTGGTAATGGAAGGGAAAAAAGTTTCGGCCGTAACCCTTTTAGCCAGTCACGCGGCAGACGTTGCTCCGATTGATGTTCAAGCCCGTTTGTTGGAGCGTGTGGTAGCCCCGATTATTGGCGGCGAGCAAGCGCAAATTTTTATAAATCCCATTGGGCAATTTTCTACCCAAGGTTTTCAGTCCGAGGCTGGGGTAAGTGGTCGACGCGCGGCCGCGGATTTTTATGGCGGGCTGGTACCGCACGGCGATTCTTCGCCTATTGGCAAGGATCCTCAGCGAGCCGAACGGGCCGGAGCTTACATGGCCAGATATGTTGCCAAGCAATTGGTTAAGGAAGGGAAGGCTGATTCGGCTGTTGTTTCTTTGACTTACACTCTGGGACGTTCCGAACCGGTAATGATTGACGTCAAATCTTCAAATCCCTCTCCCCAGCCCTCCCCCAGTGAGGGAGGGGGAACTCTTTTGGAATACGTTAAACAAAATTATAATTTTAACCTTGACGACATTGTCGAAAAAATGGATTTAAAGAAACCGCGGTATCGCGCGGTTTCCGTTTACGGACAGTTTGGGCGAGAAGGTTTGCCGTGGGAATAATTATCTTTTTTCCACTGCTGACCAATCAATATTTTTCATAAAAACTTCGATGTAATCGGCGCGCTTGGTGCCATAGTCAAGCATAAAAGCGTGTTCAAAAACATCCATAACCAAAAGTGGTGTGGTGCCGGCGAGATGCCCAACATCATGTTCGCCAATCCAGACATTAAAAAGTCTTCCTTCGGTTTTGTCAGCGGCCAGAATTACCCAACCAATGCCGCGCATGGCCGCCGTGGCTCGAAAATCTTTTTCCCAGTTTTCGTAAGAACCGAATCTTTCGGTTATTTTTTTATACAAATCACTTTCCGGATTCAAAGGCTTGAAGTCTTTGGTTAAGTTACCAAAATAAAGTTCGTGCAAATACATTCCGTTCCATTCCCAACCAAAACGACGTTTGAGTTCGGCATATTCCAATGAACCGATTTCAATTGTCCCGGATTTTTCGGCCAGTTTATTCACATTTGTCACGTAACCCTGGTATAACGTGAAATGGTTTTTTAACAAAACCTCGCTAATCCCCGGCAAACCTATTAAGTGTTCGAAATTTTTAGCTTCGTATGTCATAATTTTTCCACATTTTATTTTTTTAGCTCCTCTGGTATAATAACCCAAGTCAATAATTAAAACAAAATAATCACTAGGGGGATATGCCAAAAAAAGTTTCCGCCAAAAAAATGGCGGCCAAGGAAAAATGTTGCTGCGGCAATTGCTGTGGCCAGACCGGTGAAATCGAATCGGTCGTTCACATAATTTTTGGTGGATTAGTTGTTGCTCTTTCGTTCTTTCTGCTTCAAACAATGATTTAAAACTATGAAGTTAAATAAATCAGTAGCGCTTCTGGCGCTGTCTTTGCTTTTGCTTAGCGGTTGCGGTAATACCGACACGCAGTCAGCGGCAAATTCAACAACTCCAACTAATATTAATTCGTCGGTTACTACTTCAACCGCTGTGAATCCTGTAAAAATTTATACTTTCCCCGGCGTTTTAACGAACGACCAAATCCAAAACAAACAGGTCCGTATTACCACGGCCAAAGGTGATATTGTTTTTGAACTTTATAATGAAACTGCGCCAATGGCGGTTTCCAACTTTGTTTATTTAACCAATGAGGGTTATTACGATGGTTTGATTTTTCATCGTCGTGATGAAGGTTTTGTAATTCAAGGTGGTGACCCGCTCGGCACTGGTCGCGGTGGTCCTGGTTATAGATTTAATGATGAATTAAGCGACGATTATACTTATGAACGCGGCATAGTGGCCATGGCTAACGCCGGTAGCAACACCAACGGTTCGCAATTCTTTATCATGTTGGCCGATACCCCACTGCCCAAGAAATACACCATCTTTGGTCGAGTAACCGAAGGTTTGGAGGTTGTTGATCAAATAAAAATTGGTGATGAAATGGTTAAAGTGACCGTGGAAGATAAAAAGTAAAATTTTGTAAAAATAAAAACCACCAAGATTATCTCGGTGGTTTTTGTTTATAAAAAACAGCGGCGCAAGCTACGCCACTGCGGAGAGGAGAGGTCTGACGTCGTACATGTGGGGCTGGCCGCTGAAACGGCCGAGGCGATAATCGACGGCGACCTGGTCGTCGACCCGGAGCTTGTTGTAGGTGTCCTGATCCACCTCGAGCGTGCCATCGCAGCCGAACAGCCTGACCTTGACCGTCCAGCAGTCAGGGACGGTTCTGGTTCTGTTGAACGTGTCCTCGCCGATCATTTGGGTGTATTCCTCTTCGTGCTCCGGCATGAAGTGCCTGCCGATGACCTGGCCGACACCCTGGATGGTCGGACGGGAGACCTTGTCGAAGAATCTAAAGATGGCAGCGACAGCCATCCAGATGAGAAAGCCCACCACGATGAGCCACACAATGGCCACGGCGCCGAGAATAACGGCGAAGAC
Source organism: Patescibacteria group bacterium (assembly GCA_041661745.1). Classification (GTDB taxonomy): domain Bacteria; phylum Patescibacteriota; class Patescibacteriia; order UBA9934; family GWF2-40-263; genus UBA12403. The sequence continues at coordinate 49,511 of JBAZTR010000004.1, read as the reverse complement.
GATGGTGACCAGCCAAACGATGATGGTGAAGAACGTTCCCATGATTGACTCCCCGGGGTTACTGAGTCCTTTTTATCTTATTTTTTAAAAGAAGGCAACTTTTACATTTTTTGTGTTTTTACTGCTATAATATAAAAGCATGGCCAAACAAATTACCGAAAAAACTTTCTACAAATACCTTAAGTGCCCCAGCTGGGTGTATCGCGATGTCCATGAGGCTGAAGCGGCCGTTGATCCGCTGCTTTCGCGTTTGCTTGATGATGGCTTGTTGCCGGAAAAAGAGCGTGAGCTGATTAACGATCGCCCTGATTTGGTTGAAGTCACAGCCGAAGATCCTGACGACGCTTTTCACCAGACACTTGATTTCATGCGTGAGGGTCGGGAAACTATTTATAAAGGTGTTTTAGTACACGGACATTGGGTTGGTAATCCCGACATTTTGGCCAAGGTGGAGGGTCATTCGATTTTTGGTAATTATTATTATGTAGCGGCCGATGTAAAGAGATCGCGCGATGTTCGCGATGCTTACAAGTTTCAAGGTTGTTTTTATGCCGAGCTTTTGTCGCGCTTGCAGGGGGCAAAACCATTTCAGGGTTATATCATCACACCAGATAAGAAGATTGTCGGATATTTAATTGAAGAGTTTGAAGCGTATTTCCATTTGTCGCTGTCGGAAATCGAGCGCGTTGTGGCTGGGGAAAAACCGGCTCACTTTTTAACAGCCGGTTGCAAGCAATCGCCGTGGTATGGAGCATGTCGATTGGAATCGGAAAACTGTCGCGATCTTTCGGTTTTGAATCGTGTTTGGCGCGAAGAGGTGGCTGCTCTACAAAAAATTGGTATTAAGACTTTGGAGGATTTAGCAAAAATTTCTTTATCTGATTTGGAAAAATTAGCCCCGGCCGTGCGTTATGATCGCCTTGATTTGTTGCGCCGCCAGGCCGAAGCAATTGTCGAGAATCGTCACATTCTTTTGTCTGAACCAGAATTTCCCGAGGCTACGACCGAACTTTATTTTGATATTGAAAGCGATCCACTTCGGGATTTGGATTTCCTTTTTGGTGTTCTTGAAGTTAAGAGCGGCAAAAGTCACTACTATCCATTCCTGGCTGAAAAACCAGAAGACGAAGGTGAAATGTGGCGAAAATTTATTGAGTTTGTTTTAAAAAGGGAAGACGCGCCGATTTATCATTATGGGTGGTTTGAGATGGAAGTTTTTCGTCGTTTTGCCGCCAAGTATTTTTTACCTGACGAACTTCGTTCGCAAATCGAGGGGCGAATGCATGACCTGTTATTTCTTCTTCGTCCGGCGGTGATTTTTCCTCTTTCGTTTTATTCACTAAAAGATCTTGGCGCGTACGTTGGTTATAAATGGCAAGCCGAAGATGCTTCGGGAGTGCAGGCGGTGCGTTGGTTTGAGGAATATTTAAAAAACGGTGATAAACAAACTTTGGAAAAAATATTGACGTATAATAAAGATGATGTTAAGGCTACCTGGCTCTTAAAGGACTGGGTGGCTAAACAATTTTCTTAATATGAGAAAAATTTTCGTTTATTTTATTGCCATACTGTTAGGACCAATTCTGATTTTTGGAATTTTGTTTTGGCAAAAAGACAACATTACAGATTTTTGGAGCGACGCCCAAAGAATGGCCGCGGCACCAGCACCGCAAACCTTTGAAGAAGTTGTCGGGAGCGAGGTTGTTGTCCCTGTAGTCGAACCACCAATTGTTGAGGAAATTGAAGAGCCAACACCAGACCCGGTGGTCGAAGAGGAACCTGAGGAAGAAATTCCGGTTCTGGTTACCACACCCATGCCGGTTGAATTTAACCTAGCTGTACCGTTTACCTCACAAGCTCCGTTGGCTAACTGGGATGTTGTGCACGAAGATGCTTGTGAAGAAGCAGCTATTTACATGGTTAATGCTTTTTACGAAGGCTGGCCGGCTGGAAAAATTGACCCCAATCAGGCCGACATCGACCTTTTGAAAATTGTTGATTACGAAAAAGCGTTGTTTGGTTTTTTTGAAAGCACTACGGCTGCGCAAACAGCCGTGTTGGCCGAGCAGATGTATGGTTACGAGAGAGTTGAAGTTATCGAAGATCCAACTGTTGAAGATTTGAAAGCACATTTGGTGGCCGGTCGGCCGGTAATTATTCTGGCGGCTGGGCGCATGCTTGGTAACCCAAATTTTACTGGTGAAGGCCCGCTTTATCATGCTTTGGTTTTGAAGGGTTATACCAAAACTACTTTTGTTACCAATGATCCGGGAACACGGCTTGGCGCCGATTACCAATATTCTTTTGATACCATCATGGAGGCGATGCATGATTGGAATGGTGGGGATGTCTTGAATGGAGCGAAAGTGGTCGTGGTGATTTATCCGAACAATTGATCAGGGTATGTAGTATTGTAGTAAGTAGTAGGTAGTATGTAGGCAAAAGTTCCCAATTAGATCTATTGCCTACCCACTACTTACTACATACTCGTGTCCAAAAAAAACAAATATGAACGACATTATTTTAGGCGCTTCAGTCGGTGGCCTGGCGGCTTTCCTTGTTTCCATGCCGGCGATAATCACGGAAGTTGTTCGCCGCGGCAAGGTTAAAAATTTGCCGCTAGTGGTTGATGTAAAATCTTTTTTTGATTTGCGCCTGTCGCAATTAGCAGCTTTTGCCACCGGCCTTCTGTTACATATTTTGATGGGGATGGTCTTTGGCAGCACCTACCCTTTTGTTGCTGATAAAGGCTGGCTTGATTTTGTCGGCCAACCGTACGGGCCGTTGACCCTTTTGTTTTTTACTGGTTTGGTTTGGTTGGTTTTTGATTTTATTTTTTTCCCGCTTTTTGGTTTTGGTTGGTTGGGGCGTAAGGAAGGGAAAACCGTTTGGCTCGAAGTTTTGGTTTCGCTTCTTCTTATTGCTTTTATATTTTGGTTGGCGGTGCCGGTTTTTCAGCCGGTTTATTTTTAGGAGGCTAGGAGGGTAGGAAGCTAGGAGACTAGGCAGAATCGACTAGACAGTCGGTTCTTTTTTTGTTTAGATACTCCTCCACTGTTCCTTTTCATCGGAGTCCACTATGAACCTGCTCTCCATCATTTCCCCTGAAGATGTTCGACTCCTCCGCAACGAGCTCCGGCCGTTCATTGGCTGCCTTAAACACCTGGCCACTGGTCCCGAGGTCGCGGTCCGGCGCATTCACCGTGACAACGATGGCGATGGGATCTTCATCGGTCAGCCGGGCATCGATCCATACATGATTGACGCGGCGTTGAAGCTTATGCAAAGCCGTGGTCTGCGTCGTTCGGCCAGGCACACCCAGGTTGTGCCCGACCCGACCAATCTCCATATTCGTACCAGGCGTTCGCACACTGACGAGGTCTGCTCGATCGCCGTCGCCCTGGCCTTTGCCCTTGGGGCCAACCCGTGGCTCTGTTTGGCCGGGGCCCTTGGCCACGACATCGGTCACACGCCGCTCGGCCATACCGGTGAAATGTTTCTGGCCAAGAAAACCGGCCGATCTTTCCGTCACGAGGTTTTTGGACTGGTCGTGGCCCAGCACATTGAGCGTTCCGGTCATGGTCTTAACCTGACCAAGCAGACGCTCCAAGTCATGCATCGCCATTCGCGCGGGGCCAAAGATCTCACTACCGGCATCCTCTCGCTCGAGGAAGCGATCGTCATGTTCGCTGACAAGATCGCCTACCTCTTCGCCGACTACAACGATGTCATTCGTATACAGAAGGGTGGTTGCTGGATCTGTCTCGAAGAAAGCGAGATGGCGGAAATCCACAAGGCTATGCACAAGTTGGGGGCAAGCCAGCGTGAGCGAGTCGCCCGTTGCATCGTCGCCCTGGTTCGCGAGTCGGCCGAAGTTGGAGCAGTTTCCTTCAGCCGTGGTCCGACCTTCGGACTCTTCGAAGAAGCACGTCGGCACATGTACAAGTTCTACCCGATCAACAACCCTTCCGATCATGGCCACGCCATCTTCGGAGCGGTCTACGACGCCCTGGCCGAAATTATGCCAGAGGTGAACACCACGGCTTTGTTCGCCCTTTTGTGTGATGAGGACTTGGCCGCCATCGCCGACCAACTCCGTTCGCGTCCGACGCCGACGATCAAGGAGATGCTTCTCAACGAACTTTCGGTCTCCGACGTCTTCTCGGCTTTCCGGAACGCGGTGATCGACCCCTTCGACCCCGACCTCGACTGGGAAGGGATCCTCGACGCTTCGTACTCGGCCTGACCGCCCGCCATCACCCAGATAGGCGGGTTTTTTATTTTTCTGGTAAAATAGCTGGGTTATGGAACCTGTCCTACAAGTTTCGGAATACCTGAAATTAGCCAACCAAGTTTTGAAATTAAACATTGATGGCTATTCTTTTGCCGTGGAAGGCGAGATTTTTGATTACAAAATAAAAGACGGCAAGTGGATAATGTTTTCGCTGAAAGATGAAAACGATCCCTCGGCCAAAGTCGGTTGTTTTGCCACGACTTTTAAAGTGAGCGGAGTATTTGAGGACGGCATGAAAGTAAAAGTTTGGGGACCGCCGGCCATTAATAAGTGGAGCGGTTTTCAAATTGAAGTGCAAAAAATGGAAGCTGTTGGCGACGGGGCTTTAAAAAAAGCTTACGAACTTTTAAAAAAGAAATTAACCGACGAAGGTTTATTTGAGATTTCGCGCAAACGCCGCTTGCCAAGATTTCCCGAACGGATTGGTTTAATCACTTCGCGTGATGCCGCGGCTTACGGCGACTTTATCAGAATTTTAAATAATCGCTGGGGCGGGGTTGAGGTTTTATTCTCACACGTGCATGTGCAGGGGCGGGAAGCCGTGCCGGAAATTCTTGAGGCTTTCGAAAAATTTAATTCTTTGCCCGATGATAAGCGGCCGGAAGTTTTAGTACTAACTCGCGGCGGCGGCAGCTTGGAAGATCTTCATGCCTTCAACGACGAACAAGTTACCCGCGCGGTTTTTGGTTCCAAAATTCCCGTGGTTTGCGGCGTTGGCCACGAGCGTGACGAATCGCTCTGCGATTTTGTCGCCGATGTCCGTGCTTCCACACCGTCCAACGCAGCTGAACGAGTTGTCCCAAATCGCCAGGAGGTTCTTTATGAAATTGAAACCATGACCCGACATTTAGAAAATCGTTTAAGTGATGTTTTAGGCGAGAAGCAAATGTTAATTGATCGCGCCACTCAACTTATTTTTTCCGCGGCTGATCGTCAAAAAGAAAAATTATCACATCTCACCAACAATTTGTTTGATCGTGTTAACAATTGGCTGCCGCGTTTCAAAGATCGTTTAGCTGCTTCGTTCCGCGTTCTGGCCAATCTTGATCCTAAACGCGTTCTGGCCCGCGGCTACAGTATTGTTACAGCCAGAGGGAAGGTAATCAAAGACGCGGCTGCGCTTGAGATTGGCGCGGAAATCGGGGTACAATTAGCTGAAGGTTCGCTTGGGGCCGAAGTGTTGCGAGTTAATGGAAAAGGAAAACTAAAACTTATATGACCAAAAAAACAACTGTAAATTTTTCCAAAGCTTTTGAAGAGCTCGAACAAATCACCGAGTGGTTCGAAAAAGGCGAAGCCGACCTTGATGAAGGTCTGGCTAAGTTTGAACGCGGACTTGAGCTCGCGAAAGTTTGTAAAGGCAAACTTTCCGAAGTTGAAAATAAAATTAAGGAGTTGAAGAAGAAGTTTGAAGAATAATTTAATCCGTTCAAATTGTTCATATGTTCAAAATGTTCACTATCGGATCGGTTTTAAAACCAAAAGTGAACAACTTGAACAACTTGAACAATTGAACAAAAAACTATGACCATTATTTTAAGATGGGTAATCAACGCCCTCGCCCTACTGGCAGCGGCCATGATTATCCCCGGCTTCCACGTCGAATCGTTTTATGCCGCACTTATCGCCGCATTGGTACTCGGTTTAATCAACGCTTTGGTTCGTCCAATTCTTTTGATTCTGACTTTACCGATTACGATAGTTACACTTGGCTTGTTTATCTTTGTGATCAATGCCGGTATGCTTTGGTTCATGAGCACGATGGTGAAGGGAATTACCATCGAAGGTTTTTGGCCGGCCGTTTTGGCAGCCATCTTCCTTTGGGCAGTGGGCGTGGTGACTAGCCACTTCATAAAACAGGCCTCGGAAAAATAACCTGCCTTCGCCTTTCAGGCTCCGGCGTGGCACTGTATGCCAGAATTACCAGAAGTCGAAACCGTTCGTCGTCAGCTCTCTCAAGCAATTGTTGGTGCGACTATAAAAGATGTTGTCGTCAATTTTTCCGGACGGCTTAATTTGCCACCCAAAAAATTTGTTCAACTTCTTAAAGGAAAAAAGTTTATCGGCGTTGAACGCCGAGCCAAGCTTTTGATTTTTAAACTTTCCGGTGATTATTTTATTTTGGCACATTTAAAAATGTCGGGTCGATTTTTGGTTAGATCCCTCACCCCTAACCCCTCCCCCATCCTCCTTCGCCGGGCTTCGGCGGGACAAGAAGTGGGAGGGGAAAGTGGAGTCGACAAACATACACACGTCATTTTCAAATTGTCTGGCGGCAAGGAAATGCATTGGAATGATTTTCGTAAATTCGGTTTTTTGAAATTGGTTGATAAGAAAGGTTTGGAAGAATATCTTGAGGCCCAAGCTTACGGGCCCGAGCCGCTCGACAAAAGTTTTACTTGGCAAAAAATGGCCATGTGTTTGCGTTCGGCCCCCAAGAAAAAAATTAAACCCCATCTTTTGGATCAAACCTGCATTGCCGGCATTGGCAACATTTACGCCTCTGAAGCTTTGTGGTTTGCCGGAATTCACCCCATGACCTTGGTTGGCAAGATTTCCGACGAGCAAATGAAAAAACTTTATCAAGGCACGGTTTCTGTTTTAAAAAAAGCCGTTGCCGCACACGGCACTTCGGCCGACGCTTACATCGATGCTTTTGGAAAAGAAGGAACTTTTCAAAAACAATTAAAAGTTTATGGTCGGGAAGGGCAGTCATGCCGGCGTTGTAAAACTATTTTAAAAAAAATTAAAGTCGGCGGGCGGGGCAGTGCCTACTGCCCCAAGTGCCAGAAGATTTAAAAGGCAAGGGGCTTGACGCCCCTTTTTTGTTTGACTAAAGTATGACCGCACGAAAAGGAGGTGCCTCATGTCGTTTCCTCCGCTCAATGCGCATCTTCCCGTCGAGGTTCTCGAGAACCTTCCTGACAACCTCTTCTTCACCGGCTACTTCGCGGTCTACCCCACAGAGGAAGACCCTGAGCCCGAGGCCATCACCCCGGGCTCAGGTAGCCTCGATCGGCACATGCGGGAAGTCATGGATTTCCGCGGGGAAGCTCTGACCGGTCAGGAGATCGCCGATATCCTCAAGGCGCACGGGAACTGGTTTGTCTTCTACGATTTTGTTCTTCAAGATCCGAGTACTGCCTGATCGGCTTCGTGCTCCTTGCTTCCTGGCGTCCTCTTGACGCCTTTTTCTTTTTGATTTATACTGTTTTCGAACTAAAGATAGCCGTAGAACACGAGTCGCCCAAAAGGCATAAGTCTCGTCGAGGCAAAAAATCTGGATCTTCCAGATAGATTGTTTCCTGCGGCTTTATTCCGCAGTTTTTATTTAAAAATTAAAATGTCTGAATCCAAAATCAAACATTTTAATTCTAAAGGTCGATACTATATGGCAAAAACACGCGTACAAAAAGAAGCCATGGTGGCCGATTTGGCCGACAAGTTTCGTCGCATGAAAGCGGCGGCCTTTGCCTCCATTTCCGGATTCACCATGAAGGATGCCGATGATCTTCGTACCAAAGGTCGCAAGGCCGGGGTGGAAGTCGTGGTATCAAAAAAGACATTGCTCAAAATTGCGGCTAAGGAAGCCGGCCAAGAGGCCGTTGATCCTTCCGGCTTTGAGGGCAGTATTCTTTCCGCCTTTGCTTTCGACGATGAAGTCTCGGCCGCCAAGGTCTTGGCTAACCTCGTTAAAACAAGGGACACGGTAAAAATCTTGGGCGGCGTGCTTGAGGGCAAACTGGTTGATGCCGGTGAGGTCAAAAAACTCGCAGCCTTGCCCAGCAAAATCGAACTCCTTTCCAAATTGGTCGGTTCTCTCAATGCTCCAGTCTCCGGATTCGTTAATGTCTTGGCCGGCAACTTGCGCGGGCTGGTGACAGTCCTTAAAGCGGTGCAAGAAAAGAAGGTTTAATTAAATAACTAAAGATTTTTAGTACGTAGTAGGTAGTATGTAGGCAAAAGTTTCATTAAATCTATTGCCTACCCACTACATACTACATACTCGAACCTAAAAATATGTCTGACGAAAAAATTGTCGAAGTCCCGGCCAAGTTCAAAGCTTTGGTCGAAGAAATCGAAAAAATGTCCGTTCTTGACCTGGCCGAATTGGTTAAGGTCCTTGAAGAGAAGTTCGGCGTTTCCGCCTCGGCTCCAGCTATGATGATGGCCGCCGCGCCTGGTGGTGCTGCCGCCGCTGAAGAGAAAACCTCTTTCAACGTCGAGTTGACGGCCACTGGTGACAACAAAATCGGCGTCATCAAAGTCGTCCGTGAAGTGACCGGTCTTGGACTTAAAGAAGCCAAGGATTTGGTCGACGGCGCCCCGAAGATGATCAAAGAAGGCGTTGACAAAGCCGCTGCCGAAGAAATGAAAAAGAAAATCGAAGAAGCTGGCGGTAAGGCTGAATTGAAATAATTTCAACCAAACAAAAAACCATCGGTTTAGGCCGGTGGTTTTTGTTTTGGGATTATTTAATATGCGTAGCACTGATCTTGTAAACATTGTTTGTTCCCGTGAGATAAATTGTCTTATTCGCTTCGTCAACAGAGAAGTCGGTGAGGTTGGCGAAGGTCGAGGAATGATATTGTGCGATTAAGAGGCCGGTTTCTTTTTCGTAAACCACCAGGCGCTGGCCGGCGGGGTCGAGAACATAAACATACGAGCTTTCGGCCGAGGTCCAGATGTCGGTGGCTGAAGTTAGAGCCGGTTCAATGGCCGCTTGTGACCAAGCAACATCGCGACCGCTTACGAAGCGCAAAACGTTTCCATTGGAGCGGAGAATAAAGACTGTGCCATCGACAGCCAAAGAAACGGCGTCGGAAAGTTCGGTGATAGGTGACTTAATCCAAGCCGTGGCTCCGCCAAGATCAGTGCCAGTGCGGATTAGTTTGTAAACTTGCGAGGTTAAACCGCTGCCTGGCGACAAAACGTAAACCCGATCGCCATAAGCATAAAGATCAACCCAGGTTTCGCCGGTCGGGGCACTGGTGCCAACTTTCGGTGTTCCATTAGGGGCGGTGTCAAAAAGATTAATAACCGATTTGTCATCAAGCCAAAGCATCATGCTGCCATCAGTCGTCGCGCCCGCGGCCGCGCTAAATTCAATGCCCGCGGCGTAATCCAATTTTTTGTCGTTGGAATTTAAGATGTAAACGTTTTTATCATTACCAAAAATATAAATGTTGTTGTTAGCCGCGGTCATGGCCGACAAAACTAACGGGGCGGCCACACTGGCCATAACTTCAGGATTTTCAACTTCTACCACGCGGCGCAGTTCGTTGGCCGTGCCCGAGACTTCAGCTTTAACTTCGGCAATGCGGGCCAGCTGTTCCTTGTCGTCAGTAACAATGGCGTTCAAAGCTGTTTCCGCTTGAGTTAATAAGGATTTAGCTTTAGCTTCGTCCTTATAAATTAAAGCGCTTTCCGCGGCGTCGTGCAGTGATTCAACGCGAGTGATGGAGGCTTCAAAAGCTGCGCGCTCTTCGCTGGCCACCCGGCCACGAGAGATCATGAAAATACTGGCCACGATAATAATAATCAAAGCTACGGCTGCGAGTAAAAGATATCGGCTGGTTTTTGGTAAGCGGTGAAATTTTTCACGAACAAACTGCCGGCCACCATCAAAACGCGCTTTGGTTTCGGCAAACACTTCTTTTCTATCGGGTGAAATTAGGCGTCGAACTAAACGAACCAGCCACATTACCAAATCGTGCAGCATGGAAAAGACAATTATGACAGCGCTAATAAGAATTCGGATAAAACTTTTAAGAAGTCGAGCAAAACCACGCTGATCTTTTAATAAGGTGAAAGCCCAGGCAAAAAGAGTTTTGAAAAAAGTTGGTTTTTGATCGGACAACACTCGTTTTGTTTGTTCGCGCGACGCCTGCAGTTGCTTTAAAGAAGCTGGCGCGGAGATATGTGTGCGTTCTTCGTCACCACCGACGCGCAAGATAAACATGGAAAGGTCGATTTCTAAAGGAAAATATTGACGCAACTTTACGGCCGCGCTTTGCGGGGGCAGGGTGGCCAAAAGCGAGTGTAATTCTTCGGGCGGCATTTCGCGTTGCAAATCGCGACTGCAGACACAGAAAACATCACCGGGATTTAAGTCACCATCCAAAACCACAACAAAAACTTTCTGCCAACTTATGGAAGCTTGTTCGGTTTGAATACTGCGGGCCAGATTGAAAACCTGATATTTGCCCTCGGGCAATTTGTGAAGAAAAATTGCCGGCAGTTCGCCAGTTCCGGAAAGATACAAGGTTTTATCAACAGCCAAACCAATAATGGCGTTTAGGTCAGCCGGATTAAAAGTTTCCATTTCCGCGGCGCGAGCGGCGATTTCTTCGTTGATCGCTTCCAAAGTTTGTTCAAAGCGCCGGGGCACACTAATGCTTTCTTGCAGGGTGTCAGCCAACTTGGTTAGGCGATCGTGGATAATTTGCGCGATTGCCTCGGCAAAAACCGAACGACTTTTGGCTTCGGCCACGCCAAAGACAAAACCGTTGCGGTTTTCCACAGGCAAGGTTACGGCCATGGCTATTTCGCGGCCGTTTTCGCGGTTTTCCTCAATTACCGCGGTTTTTAAGAGAAGAATTTCATCGTCCATATTTAGAGGTTGCTCTTTCCTATACTTTTCGTGTACATTATACCTTAGGAAATAACAATAGCAACGCCTAGCCTAGCTGGGTTTTGTCCACCAGTGGAGGATCGGTAAATTACCTTATGGCTACCCCTAATTTCCGAATCGAACAGTTGTTTGGCTCAAAAACACGAGCGCGCCTCCTCGGTCTCTTTTTGGAAAACCCCGAACAGTCATATTTTGTTCGTGAACTGACGCGAAAGATTTCGGCCCAGCTTAATTCGGTTCGACGCGAATTACAAAACCTTATTGAGATTGGTTTGGTTATTGAAAACCACGGAGCCGTTGCCGGTCGGGCCAAGGTTCTTTCGGAGCGAAAAAAGTTTTATACTGCGAACACCAATTTTTTGCTTTTTCACGATCTTAGGAATCTCTTCAGAAAAATTCAAATTCTTTTGAAACAAAACCTTGTTCAAGAAATTAAAACGCGCGGTGACGTTGACTTGTTGATTTTTACCGGTCGTTTTGTCGACAATACCAACGTGCAAACCGATATTTTGATTGTTGGCAGTATTGATCAAAAAACTTTGCAAAAAGTAGTGAGCGAGTTTGAAGCTGAACTGGGCTACGAAATAAATTATACTTTAATGCCGCGGGAGGAGTTTAATTATCGCCGGCAGATTACCGATCGCTTCCTTTTTGCCATTCTGGAAGGCGAGAAAGTTGTCATGGTCGATAAGTTGCATGTGGTCGCCGAGCCGACCGTGGCCGAAAAAATTGAAAAAAATTCATGATTTTATTCTTGGCCGCTCAAGATATTACTCGAATGGAAGCCGGCCTTCTTGATAGCGAAGGTCGTCTTCTTTCGTTTCAGGAATTTACCGTTGCCCCCGAGGGTTATTTGGCCACGACCGCCGAATTTTTGCACGATCACTTGGTTTCGCCAGAAGCCCTGGAAAAGATTGTGGTGGTTTCCGGCCCAGGTTCGTTTACCTCGACCAGGATTATTGTCACCATTGCCAATGCTTTAGCCTTTGCCAAGAAACTTTTAGTGATTGGTGTAGAAAACGCGGCCCGCCAGGGTGGGGAAGAAATGATCCGAACATCCGGCGCTATTTGGGTAAAACAAAAAACCGAAGGTTTTGTTACCCCGGTTTACGATCGGCCGCCTCATATTACTATTAAAAAGGTTTGAGTATGTAGTATGTAGTGGGTAGGCAATAGATCTAGTCGGGAACTTTTGCCTACATACTACCTACTACACACCTACCCACTAAAAAACATATGCCTACAACATTCGATTTGGCGCAGAGTTCTCTAATAGAACTTTGGAAAGTCATCCTGGATTTTTTGCCGCAATTTTTTGGCGCGTTGGCTATTTTCATTGTTGGTTTAATTTTTGCATTGGTCTTGCAACGCGTTGTTGAAAAAATAATCGTTCTTTTAAAGATCGATTTATTGGCCAAAAAGTTCGAAGTGCCACAGATATTTGAACGTTATGGTTTGCCTTTTAAAATCAGCAAACTGTTGGGCTGGATTGTTAAGTGGTTTTTGATTGTTGTTTCGTTGATTGCCGCGACCGATATTCTTGGTTGGGACCAAGTGACTGATTATTTGAAACAAATCGTGTTGTATTTGCCAAACGTTATTATTGCCGTGATCATGCTGTTTTTTGGAACTGTCCTTGCTAACTTTGTACACAAGCTGGTTAAGTCGGCAGTGGCCGCGGCCAAACTTGCTTCGGCTGATTTTTTGGCCAGCTTGGCCCGCTGGGCAATTCTGGTGTTCACCTTCATGGCCGCTTTGATTCAATTACAAATTGCCGAGGATCTTATTAGTGTTCTTTTTACCGGCTTTGTGGCCATGCTGGCTTTGGCCGGTGGTTTGGCTTTTGGACTTGGTGGCCGCGAACACGCGGCGCGCGTTTTGGATAAGTTGAAACAAGATATTTCGTCCTAACCTCACCCCTTAACCCCTCCCCTTCGTAAGGGGAGGGGAAATTTCTATGTCGACATATGGCAAAAATCGAATTTGGGAAATTTTCCCCGGCGCCTTGGTCTGGACGACTTTAATTTTGGCGATTGTTTTGTCGTTTGTCGCGCCAATTATTCCCGTTGTCTTTATTATTGTTTTTGACCTTTATTGGTTTTTTAGAATTGTTTATTTTGCCATTTTCATGCTGCTTTCCTGGCGCGAATACAAACACGCCATTAAGTATGATTGGTTTGCTGACTTACAAAAACAAAATAATTGGCAGCGCCTGCATCATTTAATTTTCTTGCCGACTTATAAAGAAAGCACGGAAATTATTCGTGAAACCTTGCGTTCCATTGCCGCGACCCATTACCCCAAGGACAAAATGATTATTGTCTTGGCCGGTGAAGGACGTGATCACGAGCGTTTCCAAAAAAACGCGGCGATTATTTCACAGGAATTTAGCAAAACCTTCAAAAAAATTATTGTTACCGAACATCCGGTTGGTCTGCCTGACGAAATTCCCGGTAAAGGTTCCAACCTTAATTATTCCGGCCACGAAGTTAAAAAGATTTTGGCCAGTGAGTTTTCTGATATCCCAGCCGAAGATATTATTGTTTCCTCGTTTGACGTCGACACTGTCGTACACCCATCGTACTTCGCCTGCCTTTCGTATTTGTATTTAACTTCGCCGAATCCAACGCACGCCTCATATCAACCAGTTGTCCTGTTTTCCAATAATATTTGGACCTCGCGCGCCCCGGTTAGAATTGCCGCCTTTGGTACGGTTTTTTGGCTTTTGACGGAATTGGCTCGCTCGGACCGACTTTGGACTTTTTCTTCGCACTCCATGCCGTGGAAAATGTTAGTTGATGTTGATTTTTGGCAAAAAGATATTGTCTCGGAAGATTCGCGAATTTTTCTGCAAGCTTTCCTTAAATACCACGGCGACTATCGCGTGGTACCGATGTTTTTGCCGGTTTCCATGGACACGGTCGTTGGCGCCAACTATTGGGAGAGTTTAAAAGCCTTGTACAAACAGCAGCGTCGCTGGGCTTGGGGTGTCGAACACTTTCCGGTCATGGTTGATGCCTTTAAAAAAGATAAGCTCATTCCCTTGAACAAGAAAATTAAATATCTTTTCAATCATATTGAGGGCATGTACACCTGGGCCACGGCGCCGATTCTTATTTTTGCCCTTGGTTATTTGCCGCTATGGGTGGCGGCCGGCAGTGGCTCGGCCATTATTCATGCCGCGCCTTTTACTTTGGAATGGATTATGCGACTAGCCATGGGTGGAGCCTTTATTACCGCCGGCTTGTCCTTAACCATGTTGCCACCACGACCAAAGACCGTGAAAGCAACCGCTTGGATTGTCATGATTTTTCAGTGGCTTCTTCTTCCCATTACTTTTACGGTGTTCGGAGCCGCACCGGCCATTGATGCGCAGACTCGCCTTATGTTGGGGAAGTATCTTGGATTTAATGTGACGAAGAAGGTGCGGTAGGATGCTAGGAGACTAGGAGGCTAGCTTGTTTAATAAAAAAACGGCAGAAGTGTTTTCTGCCGAGAGAGTGGGGAACTAGAAGCCCCCGAGATTGTAGACCTGACCGTTGTAGACGATCTGGTCCGCCCGAAGAAGGAACTTGTTGCCGTCCTGATCAACGGCCAGACGCTGTCCGGTAGTGTCGGTCGTTTCAGTGTAGCGACGCGGATCTTCACGGTTTTGGTTCGTGGCGGCCATGACTTTTCCTCCTTGCCTGGTTACGGGATCAGGGACAAAACAAAAGACCGCTCGCGTGGGAACGCGGGCGGCCTCTTATTTATCTTTTAAGAGAGAACTAAACCACCCGCTTTGGTAAAGCAGAAGCTAAAGAAGCCAAATTGGGCGGTTAAGCCTTTCATAATATTTTTAGTTTACCAGATGCTATTAGGATGTCCAGTCGGCCCTCTCCTCAATCCTCCCCTCACGTGTTGGCCCCTCTCCCCTAACCCCTCCCCCTGCTAAAAAAGCAGATGGGGGAGGGGAACTTTTTGTGCCAAAGTCTACAACCTCTCTCCCCTCTGATCTTGGCAGGGAGAGGGGCAGGGGTGAGGGGGGGGGTGACATCGGCACGGGGGTATGGGTGAGGGGTACAACGGCTCAGAAGGAGAGGGAATTAAAAAAAGATCCTCAGGTGAGGATCGAAGGGGAGGGGGGGGCGATCAGCGCGGCAGCTGGTGAGCCAGGCGCTCGAGAGCGGCTCGCTGTTCGGTGGTGAAGTTCATGCCGAAGCTGAGCCCGAGTTCGGCGAGAATCACCCTGAGCTCATTATTGGACCTGCGACCGAGGCCCTTGGCCCCGAGCGTCTCGGGTCCGGTTTTTTCCACCACCTGGTAGACGAATTCACATCCGACGGTCCTGAGGCCGTTCGTCACACGAGTGGTGAACCCCAGCTCGTCGCATCGCCTGATCAGGTTCTTGACCTGCTCCGGCGTGAGGCCGGGGATGGGGGAGTTCGCTTCGGCGCCAGCCGGAACCGCCACCGGTGGTTCGGGAGCATCCTCGGCCTCTGCTTCGAGCAGCACCGAAGTCGGCTCCACGCCGGTCCTTCTCCTGAACTCGGCGATGGCCAGTTCGCTCGGGGTCGGCTCGGGCGGAACGAAGGGGATCATGATGAACGGCCCCAAGGCCCTGGCTGCCACCTCCGAAGCCTTCGTTCGGATCTCCATCGTGTCGAAGTACAGCGCGTCCGCGTGTTCGAGGAGCTCGAACATATCGCAGTTGTGCGGCACGGGCATGGGCTTCCAGCCGCCGATCCTCACACGCACCCCTCTTTCGGCGACGATTTGCGAGTTCGAGGAATTGGTGAGGGTCCAGCCGAACATGATCTCGCCCATCATGCGGGCCGTCTTCGTCCTCAAGCTCCGGCCGAAGACGATCAAGATCGAACCGCACTTGATGTTGGCGATCTTCATGAACCCCCGGTCGTTGAGCAGCCCATGACAGCGCGGATCGCGGGGGTCGATGTCGATCACGGTTTCCCCGAAGAACACCCGGATGCCTCCGGTTTCTCCATCATGGATTACGTTCATGGAATCCTCCAGAGTCGCGCGGAATTTGCGACCCAGATTTTTATCATAGTTTTGGATTTGTGTCCAGAGTGTTAGGAGACTAGGAAGCTGGGAGAGTAGGAGACCAGCCAGAAATAAAAAGATCCTCAGGTGAGGATCGAGAGGGTGGCGTCCCGCCTTCGCTCGTGGCGAGCTACAGCGTGGCTAAGTTATTCTGGCATGACCCTTTCCTTGTGCGGGAAGGGGTAGACCGAGATTCGGTCGACGAGTTCGGCCATGGTGTCGGTTGGCGGCAGTTCGACGGTGAGCTGTTCTGATTTGATTGCGATGCTCATGAGGAGAAGCAGATCGCATCTCGGGTTGTGGGGGTTCACGACAATACCGCGCTGGTTTCCGCAATCAACCCTGAGCTCGTGCACATCCAGGCGTCGGCCGTTGATTGTCTGGTCGGCTCCCTCACCGTTGAGACCCGCGATCGAGTCGATGATCGAGGTCGCTTCCTCTTCCATCATCGGATCGATGACAAGGGTGACGCATTCACCCTTGAATTTATACGCGAGGGCAATCAGTGCTTTCAAACGACGATCCTCGAGGTGGACGTCTGCCGACAGATCGCCCGTGACCACACGTACGCTCATACGAGTGGTTAGTTCGATTTTCATCTTTCCCTCCGCACCGCCGAGAGGCTTGCCGACTTTTGTGTTTTTAACATTGTTTTTGGTTTGTGTCCAGAAAGCCCTCCCCTCATGTGTTGGCCCCTCTCCCCTAACCCCTCCCCCTGCTAAAAAAGCAGATGGGGGAGGGGAACTTTTCGTGACAAAGTTTACAACCCCTCTCCCCTCTGATCTTGGCAGGGAGAGGGGCAGGGGGTGAGGGGTATGGCCGTCAGAAGGAGAGGGAATAAAAAATCCCTCAGGTGAGGGTTAAGAGGAAGTGTTGCCAGTCAAGACAGTGAGTTCGTCGATCAGCCTCTCAACTCTTCTGAGGAAAGGCTCGGTCTCCGGCCAGGTGATTTCGTTGCTTTCGCCGAGCTCGCCAGTTCGCTCGGAAAAGTCGAGCAGCTCCTGCTCCAGCACCCAGACCTGATCCATGACGGTTTTGTCCATCTCTTTTCCAGACCTCACAAAATACTCCTCAACGAGTTTGATCAGATGTCCGTTTCGCGAAAAGAGCGTGGCCCGGTCGTCGCGCAGGATTTTGCCGGCCAAGACCTCCTGGTACTGGTCGCCCGCCTTCACCGCGAAGAGTAATGCTGTGGGCATGAAGAAGATGACAATGAACAGACCGAAGATCGCCATAGGTCCTTTCGTCTTAATCTTTTGCCGCTGCATCCTTCGAGTGATCACGTTGCTTGGAACAACTGCGTGCACAACGAAGAGCATCGCGCTGACGATCAGGTTGGCCCAGAGGAGCTTCATAAGGAACGAAGGGTCCCCCAGAAGCCAGAGTGGAACGTACCAGAGCACGCCCCAGAGGATAGTGCGAACCAATCCCCCCATGATCAGCTTTGTGATCGTCTTTTCCTGCCTTTTATCGGTGATCACTCCGTTGACCTTGTTGGCCAGTGCTGTGAGTCGGGCAATAAGGAGAAGATGCTTAATGGTGTCCTGCATGGTTTCTTTCCTTTTTCTAAAAGGGGGCATACTTTTTTAGCATGTCTTTGAATTTGTGTCCAGACCGCCGGCGCCGCCCCGTTCGTGTTGTTGGCCCCTCTCCCCTAACCCCTCCCCCTGCTAAAAAAGCAGATGGGGGAGGGGAATCCCCTGTGACGAAATAACACCACCCCCTCTCCCATCTGATCTTGGCAGGGAGAGGGTAAGGGTGAGGGGAAACGGGGGGGGCACTGGTGAGGATAAAATATATTTATTTGCTATAATGCCAAAATGGAAACCGCAAAAATCATCCGTTCCAACCGCCGCACTATCAGCCTGGAGATAACTCCCGAGGCGGTTTTGATAATTCGGGCACCCCAGCGAGTTTCGGAAGTTTATATTGAAAAATTAGTGCAAGATAAAATGTCCTGGATTCAAAAGAAAATTGTCGCCGTTAAAAATCGCCCCAAGTCACAACCAAAAGAATTCGTCGACGGGGAAGTGTTTTGGTACTTGGGGGAAAGTTATCCCTTAAAAATTTCTAAAGTTAAAAAGATCGAGCTAAAAGGCGATTTACTTTTTCCCCAAAAGTTTTTGCCTAAAGCTAAAATTAAAATGGCTGCTTGGTATAAACAGGAAGCCAAAGAAATAATTACCGAACGGGCCACTTTGTATGCTAAACAAATGGGAGTGAATTTTACTTCGATAAAAATTAACAGCGCCCAAAAACGCTGGGGCTCGTGCAGCCACAAAAATCATCTTAACTTTGGTTGGAAATTAATTCTTCAACCGCTGGAAGTTGTTGATTATGTCGTGGTGCACGAGCTGGCGCATATTCCGCACAAAAATCATTCGCGCGCTTTTTGGCAATTGGTGGCTTTACATTGTCCTGATTTTAGAAAATTTCGAAAGTGTTTAAGGGAGTCTTCTTATTAACTTTTCTTTGTCGCAAAGAAAAGTTATCCTCCTTCGCCGAGCTTCGGTGGACACAGCAAAAGAAACACTGCCCCTGTCTCCGCTCCTCGGACAGCTAACCGCCTTCAGCGGCCACGGCTCGCTAACTCGCTGGCCCCTGCACCTTGCTCGATTGTTAAGTCAAGCAAGTTGCGGGGCTGCACTCGAACATAGCTCGCCGACCAACTGAAGGTAAGGGCCGCTTCAGCCGGGCTGTCCTTCGGTGCTCGACGCGGGGCTTTTTGTTTTTTAAACACTTCGTCCTCTTCGTCCCCCTCAAACCCCTCGTCCTTTTCTAAATTAAAAAACTCCCAAGCAAGTTGATCAATTTTGTTTTTTTTGATACAAACCTTTTGTCGCCCCCAACCCCGGAGATTACATGTGTCAAGATTCCGCCTCGCTTTTGCTTGTCGAAGCCGGTTTCGATCGCAACCTCGTCAACTACCTCGCCGCGCGCCACCACTGCTGCACGGCCGGCGATGTGACCCAGCTCACCCGTCGCGACCTCGCTCACCGGCGCGGCTACGGCCAAGACACCTGGCGCTGCATCAACCGCCAGCTCAACCGGCTCGGCCTGCCCCAGATCCCGGACGACCCTGAGATCGCCGCCAAGGTGGAAGCCCTGGACCACCCGAGCCTCATCGAGGGGGCTCGCGAGTTCAGCCGAGCCTTCCGTGGCCTCGAGCATGCCCTCAACGCCCGACGGACCTGATCGTCCGTTCGTCACTGACTTCTGCCTCAGCACTGCTGAGGTTTTATTTTTTTTTGAGAGATTTAAAAAACTCCACCAGAAAACAGTGGAGAGCGAGATGTGGTTAGGCCGTACCGGCCGGATTGGAACAGCCGTTGAGGAACGTCAGCTGCTCCCTGGTGAAGTTGCGGCCCATGGAAAGACCGATAGGCAAGAGAAGTTCCTCCATCTCCTTGATCGACTTGGGACCGAAGCGCCGCGGCTCTTCGGCGAGCAGCTCGGCTTTGTTGAGCTTGACCATCTGCCACACCCATCCCACCCCAGCGTGCTCGCAGCAGTTTCTGAGTCGGGTCGACATTTTGAAGTCGTCCACGCTCTTCAGAAGAAGTTCCAACTCTCGGTCGTTGAGTCCATAAAACTGGTCGGACATATTTCCTCCAGAACCCGGTTTGATGTGGGCAGAGTAGGGGAGAAATTGGTTTTTGTCAATGATTGGATTTTTGTTAATTTAAAAAACCTCCCGGTCTCTCGGAAGGTTTGTGAAAGATATTTATTCCTTAATCCAGATTTCATCTATGATTTTTAAACCGTTGAATTTTACCGAAGTTATTTTTTCTAAAATTCCTTCTTCGTCGGTATCGCAGATTTGATTTGGGTACATGCTGTCAATTGGTTGATCGGCTTGGTTGCGAATTAAGACCGTGTGGCCTTCCCAACCAAATTGAGCTGGAAAACGTAGGGTGTTAGTGGAATTGATTATTAGGGTTTTTTGGTTTTCAGAACATTCAGCTGAGTTACTTTCGACTATGTTTGTTTTGTTTGCGAGGAAAAACAAAAACCCCATTATTAAAACAGCGGAAGCAAATAGACCAATTGTTAGTTTCTTTTCCATATCTTTCATTATTTAAGCATATAATCGTATTTTTTCACAGGATTTTTCTGTTTCAGACGGCGAGGTGCGGATATTTTGGTAGGGCAGGGGTGAGGTGGGAGGAGGTTTAAATTGGGTTGATCTTTTCGTTTGAAAGTGGGAGGATGGAGGGGAATTAATGAAAAATTATGAGTAGAACAAGAAAAATATTTTTCGTAATGGCTGGCGGTGGGCACGACACTGATAGACACTATTACGAAACTATTAAAAATAAAAGAACAGTGGAGGAGGCTGCTAAGTTTTTGTCGCCCGATGAGGTTGATAAGCTCAAGGAATACTCACACGGCCGACCTTATGCTGTCTGGGGGGGGCAATGCCTGGGAAAAGCAATATTAGAAATTGGGATTTAATGGAGGAAGGAGACTATGTAATGGTCTATAGAAAAGGGAAAATTATTTTAGCCGCGGAAATCGCCGTGAAGGTGCATAACCACGAGCTGGCAAAATATTTTTGGCAAACAGATGAAGGCGGCCAAACTTGGGAATACATCTACTTCATGATTAATGATGTTGAGTTTAATGTTGAGATAGAAAAACTGAATGAATATCTTGGGTATGAAAAAAATTATCACCCGCAGGGCTTCATGGGAATAGACCAGAAGAAAGTAAACAATTTACTATCTAGTTATGGAGACCTCGTTTCTCTTCTTCAAAAGCTAGAGAAAGGAGAGAAATTAGAAGAAATCGAAATAAACCCAGAGGAATTTAATTCCACGTTTCTGTCTTTGGATGATAAGATCGAGCGTGCCCCAACCGAGCACAGCGAAATTCAATGGCGCCTCATTCGTCTGGGAAATAAGTCAAACTTTGATGTTTGGGTACCGGCCGGCGATCAAAATAAAACATTTGAGGGAAATAATTTTAGAGATTTTGTTGTTCCGGAGTTTCACGATGTGATCGATGTTCCGTCTTATGTGAAAAACATTGACACGGTTTGGAAACTTGGCAACTCAATTAAGTCGGCTTTTGAAATCGAGCACTCAACTAGTATTTATTCCGGAATTCTGCGTTTATCCGATTTAAGAACACTGGCCCCTAATTCTAACTATCCACTTTTTATCGTTGCTGATAGGGATAGAAAAATAAAAGTTTTTGAACAGTTAAAACGGCCGACTTTTTCAAGTGAATATTTAGGACTTGATAAGGCGGTTAAATTTCTTTCCTACGACGCAGTCAGAGAGGTCGATGATAACTTGCGAGATCCCGGCGCTAGATTTGATATTAATTTGTTGTTAGAACGGGCGGAGGCGGCAGTTTAAATTACACTGAATCTTGAGAGAAAATAGATTAAGAAAAGTTTTGTTATGTTTATTTTGTTGATAAGGAGACGGAAAAATTTGTAAGAAGTAGATTGAAAAAAATTAAAAGTATGACATTTGATAAATGGTCACATTCTAATTCCACCGCACGAGAGGTTTTACGTCCTAACCTGGGCATACGTTCTTGGGATGAAATTGACCGGAACCAGAAAAAAAATATTTGGTTGTGTTTTATTAATAAAGGCTGGTTCGGTGTTGACAAAGGAATTCATCAAACGATATATCAATTTAACGAAGATAATAAAGCTAGGTCATTTTGTAATAATTTGCAGCAGCATGGCGGCCCACATTTAAGAGATGAAGGCGGCTGGCAGTCAATAGAAACATGTTGTCCAGATGCCGCCCAGAGGGACTTTGACCATATTTTTCACGAAGAAACGCAGGATGTTTTCTATGAGTTAATTTCATATTATATCGGTGTTTTAAGAGAAGAACGTATAATCGACTTTATAGATTTATTTAACGATATTTCTAATCAATTCGGTTTGAACGTTTTATTAAACAAAGAGGGTTTTATCCTTCGGCAAGATGAAAAAATAACAAAGGAAATTTTTGAGCCAGTACTAAATTGTTTAGGACATAAAAAATGGGAACCGGTTAGTCGTGATTTTAGAAACGCAACGTCTGCGTATTTGAAAAATACAGAAGAAGGCTATAGTTCTTCAATCACCTTGGCTTGCGCTGCTCTGCAGGGGTTTATGCAAATAATTGTTAACGGAGAAATTGGTAAGGGTGATCTCGGGATTTTAATAAAAGAAGCTCAAAGAAAAGAGCTGATTCCTAATAATTCTTTTACCGTTAAAATTTTTAAAGATATTGAATCAATTTTAATGCAGGAAAGACAAACAAAAGGGGACCCCCATCCTAAGAAAGAGTATGCTAA
Organism: Patescibacteria group bacterium; assembly: GCA_041661745.1. Lineage (GTDB taxonomy): Bacteria > Patescibacteriota > Patescibacteriia > UBA9934 > GWF2-40-263 > UBA12403. The sequence continues at coordinate 27,234 of JBAZTR010000004.1, read as the reverse complement.
TGAAAAGACTGCACGGTTAGTTTTAAATTTAGTAATGATATTCATGCAGCATTGTTTACAGTAATTTTTTTGTTTGATTAACAAAATTTAGTAGCCGTCTTTTTTTAAAAACCCTCATCAATTTCATCTCCTTCGGCTTAATCTTATAAAGTGACAAAGGGGTTTTAAAAATGTGATAGAATATTCAGACATGAAACCTCGCCTCGACATAAACAAACATTTCGTCCACGCGTTGGATATAATGGAAAACACCAAACGGCCGGTTTTTATTACCGGCCGCGCCGGGACAGGTAAATCAACCCTGCTCCGGCATTTTCGTGATACCACCAAAAAGAAAGCGGTGATTTTGGCCCCCACCGGGGTGGCCGCGTTGAATGTTGAGGGGCAGACCATTCATTCGTTTTTCTTGATTCGCCCGGGCATTACTTTAAAGGAAGCCAAAAGGGAAGGCCGCCAGGCTCGCGAGAACGAGCTTTATCGCGAAGTGGAAACCATTGTCATTGATGAAATTTCCATGGTCCGGGCTGATCTTTTTGATGCCATTGATGTTTTTTTAAAAGCCGTCATGGGTAACAAGGAACCGTTTGGCGGAAAGCAAATGGTGATGATTGGCGACTTGTACCAACTGCCGCCGGTGGTGCGTGATGATGAAGCCGAAGCTTTGGCCAAGGTTTATGAAACCCCGTACTTTTTTTCGGCCAAGGTCATGAAGGAAATTTTTGAGGACACCGACGGTCTGTCATTTGTTGAGCTGGAAAAGATTTATCGGCAAAGTGATAAAAAGTTTATTGAAGTCTTAAACGCCGTTCGTAATTGTTCGGCCGGGCATGAACATTTAAAGACCTTGAATTCGCGTTGCGTTGATATGGAAGACGAGGAGGTTATCGACGAAGCCATTATCCTTACCACCACCAACAAGCTGGCTGATCGGATAAATTTTAGTCGACTGTCATCTTTGTCCGAAAAAGCTAAAATATATAAAGCTGAAGCCCAGGGGCGGTTTCAAGACAAAGACGCCCCGACTGATGAAGCTTTGACTTTGAAGGTAAACGCTCGCGTCATGTTTTTGAATAACGATTCTTTGGATCGCTGGGTTAACGGTTCGCTTGGCACCGTTAAAAGACTTGGTGAGCGGGAAATTGTTGTGACCTTAGACAACGGTGACGAAGTTGTGGTCGAAGCGTACACCTGGAATTTGTTTCGCTTTGCTTACGACAACAAAACCCGCTGTTTAGAACGCGAAAAAATCGGCAGCTTTAAACAAATGCCCCTGCGCTTGGCCTGGGCCGTGACCATTCACAAAAGTCAGGGTAAAACTTTCGACCGCGTGGCCATTGATTTGGGTTATGGCGCTTTTGCTTCGGGCCAGGTTTATGTGGCCCTAAGTCGCTGTCGCAGTTTGGGGGGAATATTCCTTCGTACACCATTGGAGTTACGGCATCTTATTCCGGATAAGCGGGTAATGAAATTTTTAGAGTCTTTATAATTTTATGCCTCATATTGATTCCACCGAATTCGGTTTTATAATCATCGACAACAAAAAATTCGATCAGGTTTTGATTATTGGCGATCAAATCGAAGAGCGCGATTATCCGCGCTTGAAAGAATTGTTCGGCACCTCTCATCGCCTTGGACCGTGGGAAACAGAAAAACTTTTGTCGAATAAACCAGAGGTGATTATTGTTGGTACTGGTCAGGATGGAAAACTTGAGATTGATGAGGATTTTTTGGCTGCTTGTCGCGCGGCCGGGGTTGAGGTGGTGGTAGAAAAAACGCCAGAAGCGCTTGTTGTTTACAACCGTCTAATATCTGAAGGAAAACATATCAACGCCCTCTTTCATACAACTTGTTAATCTTCTCTTTCCACCTTTCTTTGCTAGCCCAAAGAAAGGTGGGGAAAGAAAGGGCTTTTTTAAACCACCCTTTGTTCGTCGCCCAAGCTTTTCTTTTCTCCTGTTGTTTCTCTCTTAAACATCGCCTTTGCACGATACATTAAGAGGATAAAGCAATCGGCTACCTTTTCATGTTTACTAACAACGGTCTCATGCGCGAACTAAAGGGTGGATCAGCAGAGATCCTGTGAGTTCTCCCTCCCTCGTCGCCACGACGGGGGAGGGTAAGGGGAGAGGGATTTGCGGGGAGGAAAGATTAAAAAAATAAAGAAAAGTTGGTAGGAACGATTGACAAAAACAGAAATTTTTGCAATAATAGAAACAAGCAATTTAATATTTTCTGTGACAACTCCAAAAGAAACATGGCGCGGGACAGGCGTTGGTTTGGGAGTTGTTTTGTTAAGTTTTTTGTTCATATAAAAAATATTTTATGTCAAATAACCAAAAATCTTTAGCTGTTTTTGAAAATTTTAAAATCCGCCGTTATTATGATGAAAAAACCGAAACTTGGTTTTTTTCCGTGATTGATATTGTGGCCGTGCTTACGGAAAGTAATAATCCGACTGATTATGTTAAAAAACTTAGAAAAAGGGACGTTGAACTCGGAAACTACCTAGGGACAAACTGTCCCCAGGTAGAAATGATTACCGAGACAGGGAAAAAAAGAAAGACCTTGGCTGGTAATCCGGAACAAATTTTTAGAATTATTCAGTCTATCCCCAGCCCAAAAGCCGAACCGGTTAAATTGTGGTTAGCCAAAGTCGGTTACGAGAGGATTCAAGAAATATCTGATCCAGAGAAAGCTTTAAACCGTTCCAGAGAATATTGGCAAAGAATGGGTCGGAGTGATAAATGGATTCAACAACGAATGATGGGGCAAGAGGTGCGAAATAAGCTGACCGACTATTGGAAAAATAATGAAGTCAAGGAACAAAACGAATTCGCCATTTTAACTAACATTATTCATAAGGAATGGAGTGACCTAACTGTTAAAGATCATAAGAAATTAAAAAATCTTAAAACGCAAAATTTGCGCGATCATATGTCTGATGCGGAATTGGTTTTCACGGCTCTGGCCGAACTTTCCACGCGACAGATTGCCGAGGTCGAGGCAACGAAGGGTTTTGAGGAAAATAAGGTTCCGGCCAAGAAAGGCGGGCGAATCGCCAAAAACGCCAGAAGGGAACTGGAACAAAAAATCGGCAAAAGTATTGTGACTGGACAGAATTTTTTGGCATTTAATAAACCAAGAAAAAGATTTGGGGGACGAAGGGGTTGAGGGGGACGAAGTGGACGAAGGGTTTTTTAAAAAACAAATAGCCCCGCGTCGAGCACTTACGAGATCTCCCTCCCTCACTGCCGCAGTGGGGGAGGGTTGGGGAGAGGGACTTGGAGAGGGGGATAGAGGGGGAGAGGAAGAAAATAACTTTAAAAATATGCTCGCCAATTTATACACTCAATATCTAAATCAAACCGTTACAGTTAAAATTGATCGTCCGCTTGGTTCGTTACATCCCAAGTATGGGTTTGTGTACGAGGTAAACTACGGCTTCGTGCCCGACACCAAAGCTCCGGATGGGGAAGAAATTGATGTATATGTTTTGGGTGTAACCGAAACGTTGCAAGATTTTACCGGTCGTTGCATCGCCGTAATTCACCGCACAAACGATGACGACGACAAATTGATTGTTGTGCCGGAAGGGAATAAAGTAAGTGATGATGACATAAGGCAGCTGACCAATTTTCAGGAAAAGTTTTTTAAGTCGGAGATTGTTAGAAAATAGAGAAGAAAAACAAACAGCCCCGCGTCGAGCGCCCACGAGATCTCCCTCTCCTTGGGAAGGAGAGGGCAGGGGTAGAGGGGAAGAGGAAAAATAGACAATATAATAAGTTAATAATAATTTATATTCATATGAACGAGATACAAAATATTCAATATCACACGCCTTTAATTAATTCAAAATTGGAAGATTTTGAGTTTGAAGTTTTTCAAGATGAAAAAATCAAAAAAATGAAAATCTCGGATTTTCATGGACGGTGGTTGGTTCTCTTCTTTTATCCGGCTGATTTCACTTTCGTTTGTCCAACCGAACTTTCCGAACTGGCCGATAATTACGAAGCGTTTAAGCAAAACAATGCGGAAATTGTCAGTGTTAGCACGGATACGGTTTTTGTTCACAAGGCTTGGCACGACGAGTCGCCGGTCATTAAAAAGATAACTTTTCCCATGGCGGCTGATCCGGCCGGGGTTTTGGCTCGAGCTTTAAATGTTTATATTCCCAATGAAGGCTTGGCCTTGCGTGGCACTTTTGTTTTTGATCCCGACGGTTTTCTAAAAGTGATGGAAGTACACGATAACAGTGTTGGTCGCAGCGCCGCCGAGTTGTTAAGAAAAATTCAGGCCGCCAATTTTGTCCGTGAACATAACGGTGAAGTTTGTCCGGCTTCCTGGAAACCGGGGGCGGCCACTTTAAAACCCGGGCTTGATTTGGTGGGAAAGATTTAAAAGTAAATAAAAGCCTTTAATAAAAATGACGGATAACCCTCCGTCTTTTTTATTTTGGTTAAATTTGATAAAATACACACAATATGAAAACCTATCAAAAAAATATTCTTTGGGCAGGGGTTTACCTGGCCGGGCTTTTGGCGTTCTGTTTTGCTGCCATGTATTTTTCTCAAAAAGATTTATTGGGGGCGTTCATTGCCTTCCCAATATTCATGCTACTTTTTACGATCATCGTCATGAAGGATGTAAAGATTTTCAGTGTCTTGTCGTTTGTCACTATGCTTCTGACAGCTTTCATGGTTTTTGCCGTAGCTGCCGAACAAAAGAATGGTATTTTTTTGAGTGCTGAGGCGGAAAAAGTTTTCATGATCGTTTTCCCAATCATTTTGTCTTTTGTGTTGGTGAATGGAATTTTTTGGGGTAAAACAAAACAAAGTTGGAAAAGATTAGTTGGTTTTATTTTATCTGGTTTTTCTGTTTTCTTTTTATTAGTTTTTGGCATGAGTTCGCCGAATTATTCGGAAAATTTTATTTATACCCGAATCTTCCTGATAATTCTTTTTATCTTGAGCGTTTATTTGATTAGAACCAAAAAGAGAAATTTGAAGATTACCGGAATTTTGGGAGTTGTTCTTTCAATTATTGCTTTGATCCTTAGTGCCTTGTTGTTTGCCGGCCAAACTTATACACCGGTGGAAAAACAAGAGGCCGAAATCATTGCTTTCATTGATCCCAAAGTAAAAGAAATGTTTGCCGCCTACAATAACGATGATTACGATAATTTTTGTAAATATTGCGGGGCTGATTTGATGGCCATGAACGCGGTCAGTCCCATGATTGATAAAAAAGCCGATTTGGGAAATTTGGTTTCTTTTGGCGAGCCTAAGATTAGTCAGGTCATGGATTTTTACTATGTTGAATATCAGGTAAGGTTTGAAAAACAAGCTAGCACCTTCTATCTTTCCTTCATGCTTACTGATTTTTCAGAAGGTTCAACTATTTATGGTTTCAGTGTTTTCGATCAGCCTGATTTATAATTATGTGTTTTTCTCCAGAGGCAAGCTTTGCGGCGAGTGCCGCATTGGCCGTGACCGGGGTGGCCACAGTCATGAGAGCTAAAGACAAAAAGATGCGTTGGCTGGCCACGATTCCCCTGGCTTTCTCCATTCAACAAGCCATTGAAGGGTTCCAGTGGCTAACGCCAAGACCAAGCGAACTGAGCATGATTTTGGGTTACGGTTTTTTATTTTTCGCTTTCCTGTTTTGGTTAGTGGCGATTCCCGCTTTAGTTGGCTGGATCGAACCGGATAAACTTAAAAAACAAGCTTTGCGTTTTTTCACTTTGCTCGGCGCCGCGGCCGCGGTTTACGGTCTTTTCTTTATGGTCACCGAGCCGCTTACCGTTTGTTTGAATGACAGTAGAATTGTTTACCAAGTAGCTATTCCTCTTTTGGATTATGGTTTGGTTATTTATGTTTTGGTTACCTGCGGCAGTTTGTTAATGTCATCGCACAAAAAAATTCAACTCTTTGGCGGTTTGGCCTTTTTAAGTTTGTTGGTAACGATTATAATATTTAGAGAAGCTTTAACTTCGGTATGGTGTTTCTTTGCCGCCCTTTTAAGTACAATAATTTTGTGGCAAGCCGTTAGCTATAAAAATAAAAAAATATGAAAACAAAAAATTTTCTTCATCTCGTTTTGGCCATTATTGCCGTCGAAGCGGCCGGCATTCTTGGCTCGTTTTTCACTGCGCCGGCCATTACTACCTGGTACACCACATTAAACAAGCCGTGGTTTCAACCGCCCAATTGGCTTTTTGGTCCGGTTTGGACGATTCTTTTTGCCCTTATGGGTATTGCCGCGTATTTGGTGTGGCAAAAGGGTTGGAAAAAGAAAGATGTAAAGTTTGCCTTAAAGATTTTCGCGGCTCAAATGATTTTGAATGTCTTGTGGTCAATTATTTTCTTTGGCCTACAGAATCCCGGCGCGGCCTTTTTGGAAATCATTGCCTTGTGGGTTTCGATTGTGGCGACTATGGTGGTGTTTTGGAAAGTTTCGCGTCCGGCCGTATACCTTCTTGTCCCCTACATTCTTTGGGTTAGCTTTGCGGCGTTTTTGAACTGGACTATTTGGATTATTAACTAGTTTGCTTAGTATGTAGTATGTAGTGGGTAGGCAATAGATCTAATCGGGAACTTTTGCCTACATACTACCTACTACATGCTCAAACCCAAAAATATGAAAAATTTCTACAAAAATATCCTTTATCCGTTTTATCATGCCGCCGGGGCAGTTGCTTATATCGTTATCCTCACCCTGACGCTTTCCAGCGAAGACTTTTTTGGCAACTTTGGCGTCTCGGTCCCAGATTTTTTGATGATGGCTTTTATTCTAATGATTCTTGTTCTCTCGACGGCAATGATGGGTATTTTGTTTTTCTTGAAACCGATTCTTTTGTATTTGGATAATAAAAAGAAGGAAGGCTTGTGGTTTTTGGGTATGACCGTGGCCTGGTTTGTCTTAATTGGAGCTATGATGTTTTTGATGGTAGCGTTACTTTCTAGGTAAAAACATAAAGAATAAACGGGGTTGAATAAACCCCGTTTTTGTTTTAAAGTGAAAGGGCAATTATGCCCAAAATCTCCCTTCACATCGTCGCCTGGAACAGCATGTCCGATTTGCCGGATCTTTTTGAATCAATTGAAAAACAAACCTACAAAGATTTTGTCGTACGCGTGGTTGATAACGGCTCAAGTGACGGCGTGGAAAAATGGTTGCGTGAAAAATATCCCACGGTCACGATCGTTAGGAATGTTCGTAATCTCGGTTTTGGTGCGGCTCATAATCAGGCTATTAAGTACGCCATAAAGCATTGGGAGGGCGAAGATTTAAGTCACTGTTATTGCGTTACCATTAATCCCGATATTGTTTTTCGGCCAAACTGTTTAGAAGAACTGATTAAAGAAGCCGAAGCTCATCCCGAAGCCGCCAGTTTTACCCCAAAACTTTTGCGTTCGTTTCAAGATAACGGTACTGACGAAGTTTTACGCGAACACACTAATTCCGATGTTATCGACACCACCGGGCTTCGCGGCAACAAGTATCGCTGGTTCTACGAACGCGGCGGCGGGGAACTTGACCAAGGGCAGTTTGACGCGGCTCGTGAAGTTTTTGGTGTTTGTGCCGGTTTTGGTTTTTATCGAGCTTCGGCTTTGGAGGATGTTAAAATGTCCGAAAGCGAATATTTTGACGAAGATTTTTTTGCTTACAAAGAAGATATTGATTTGGCCTGGCGTTTTCAAAGTCTTGGCTGGGAAGCGCGTTTTGTTCCCGAGGCCGTGGCTCATCATGCTCGCGGTATGTATGGCAAGGAGCGGGCCAGCTTTTTTGAACGCATTCGCAATCGTCGGCGAAAATCCAAAATGCGCAGTTTTTATTCCACCCGCAACCACTGGTGGTTGCTCATCAAAAACATGAGTTTTGTTGATTGGCTTTTGGCCGGGATCTGGATTAAGCCGGCCGAAGCGCTGCGCTTTGTTTACGTTTGTTTTTTTGAGCCCACTAACATTCGAGCTATTTGGCAATTTTTTGCTGGCTTGCCAATAATGTGGCGCAAGCGCCGGGAAATTTTGTTGCGACGCAAAGTCCCGCGTCGGAGTATTAGCCAATGGTTTAGGTAAAATGGTAAGATGTCAGGTAGGGAATTATGAGTCATGATTCCGAATTTTTAGCGCATTACGCTCCGCCTTTGGAAAAAAAGAAAATCACGCGCCGCCGGTTTTTTAAGGTCGGTTTATTTTTATTATCTCTTTTAATTGGTTTAACGGCGATTTGGACAGCGGTTAATGCCGGGTTGGTGGTCACATCTTTATTAGACGGCCGTGATCGTTTGTATGAAGCCAAGGATGCTGTTGAGGTTTTTTCTTTTGATGAGGCTAAAGTTTCTCTTGATGCGGCCGAAATCGCTTTTGTCAAAGCCGACCGCTCTTTTAAACGTATTGCCTGGCTTAAATTTTTACCATGGGTTGGCGAGCAGGTGGTGGCTGCTGAAACTCTTTTAGATTCATCATCAGATCTTTTTGCTTTAGTTGATGACATTGCCGATTTGGGGGCGGATATTACCCGACTCATTGGCGAAACCGAAAATGTCACCGGTGAGGTTGGCGAATTTTTACCGCTTCAGTACGACGATATGTCGCCGACAGTTAAACGAATTGTTTTACAACGAATTAACGGCGCGGCCCCCGATTTAGCTTTGGTCGCGGAAAAAGCCGGTTTGATTAAAAATAATATTGATGATTTGGGCGATGTCCCGGAGCCCATGGGCACGGTTGTTCGAAAAATCGAAAATACTTTAGATCAGGTTTACGACGGTTTGTTTTTAGCGGCCACGGCCGCGCGAATTATTCCGGCTTTTACCGGTTTGGGCGAAGAAAAGAATTTCCTCTTACTTCTTGAAAACAATACGGAAATGCGACCGGCCGGCGGATTTATCGGGACTTACGGAATTTTGCGGGTTGAGGATGGCGAAATTCGCGAACTTGAACTTAAAGATTCTTATCTTTTAGACGAGGCGGCTAATCCCTATTATTCACTTGAACCGCCAACCCCGCTTAAAAAATATTTGGGAGCTAATAAATGGTTTTTCCGCGACAGCAATTGGTCGCCTGATTTTTCCGTTTCCGCCAGAAATGCCATTAGCATGTTTACGGCCGAAGTTTTATCCATTCCATCCGAACAAAGAAACGCCGTGCAAGAACCGATTTCTTTTGATGGGGTTATTGGCATCACCCCAACTTTTGTCGCTGATTTGCTTAAAATCACCGGTCCGATTGTTGTTGGTAATCAAACTTTTTCCGCCGATAACATTACCGACACTCTCGAATATCAAGTGGAAATCGGTTTTCAAGAATCAGGCGTGCCGTACGCACAGCGCAAGGATATTATCACTTCGTTGTTTAATGAAATGAAAGGTAAAATTTTTGACTTACCGTTTTCTGCCTGGGGGCCGGTGGTTTCGGCTGTTGAGAAAAATTTATCCGACAAGCAAATTGCTCTTTTTTCCAATTCTTCCCTTGAGACTGAAGAAATTATTCGTAACGCCGGCTGGGGCGGAGTGGTAGAAAAATCTGATGGTGATTTCTTAATGGTAATTGATGCCAACTTGGCCGCGTTAAAAACCGATCCTGAAGTATTGCGTGATATTTCTTATTCGATTAAACCAAGCGGCGACGGTCGTTTTATCGGCAAGGTAACCATTAAGTACGAACATCAAGGAGTCTTTGATTGGAAAACTACGCGGTATCGAACCTACACTCGGGTTTATGTTCCTAAGGGCAGCCAATTCATTAGCGGTTTAGGAATGCTAGCTAATGATAAATTAAAAAATCCTTCCGGCGCGGCCGGTGCGGTTGATGTTGGTCAAGAACTTGATTTAACGGTTTTTGGCGCGTTTATTTCCATCGAACCCGGCGAAAGTGGTCGCCTGTCTTTTGAATATTATCTACCTGATTCAATTACAACCATGGTTGCTTCCGGTCATTATTCTTTAAATGTTGTAAAACAACTGGGCGCGGCTGAATACGGTTTGACCACGACCTTGGATTTTGATAAGAAGGTGATGTCTGCCACGCCGGCTGAACTGACTGATTTTTGGGGTGACGATAATTACACTGGAGCGTTTGGCTTGGCTAAAGACTTGAACATTGAAGTCGGTTTTTGATCCAGCTTAGCTGGATTTGTCGAGCTAAGCTCGACTTCGGCGTAACAAGGGGGAAATGATTGAGTATGTTTATAAAGAAAATCGGAATTGACCTTGGAACCACCACTGTCCTCGTTTACTTGCCTAAACGAGGCGTTATTATCAATGAGCCATCAGTAGTGGCAGTTTCTAAAGTCGATAAAAAAGTTTTGGCGGTTGGTCGTGAAGCTAAAGAAATGATTGGCCGTACGCCGGACACAATTATTGCTCGTCGTCCGCTTAAGGACGGCGTTATCGCCGATTATCACACCACCGAGGCCATGCTCCGTTATTTTATTAACAAAGCTGTCGGTGGTGTTCGTATTTTTCGGCCTGAAGTTATGGTGGCCGTGCCTGGGGGAATTACTTCGGTCGAACGTCGCGCGGTTATTGACGCCACTTTGGCGGCCGGGGCCCGCGCCGCCTATGTTATTAAGGAACCGATTGTCGCGGCCATTGGTGCCAATATTCCCATTGGTTCGCCATCTGGTCACATGATTATTGATATTGGTGGCGGAACTTCTGAAATGGCGGTCTTATCCTTAGGTGGTATTGTCTCATCCGAATCAATTAGAATTGGCGGGGTTAAATTTGATGCGGCCATTTCTGAATTTGTTCGCCGTAAGTATGGTCTGGCTATTGGTGAGCGAACTTCGGAAGATATTAAAATCCGCATTGGTTCAGCCATGTATTTGCCAGAAAAATTAGTCATGGAAATTAAAGGGCGCGACATGGTAACCGGCTTGCCTAAAATTATCGAGGTCACCTCCGACGACGTAACCGAAGCTATTCAAAACGAACTCGAAGGCATTTTAGCCACGGTAAAAGAGGTTTTACACAAAACCCCGCCGGAATTGTCGGCCGATGTTATGGAAAAGGGTATTGTCCTTTCCGGTGGTACGGCCCAGCTTCGCAATTTAGATCGTTTGATTTCCGAAGCCACCGGCGTGCCGGTTTATGTGGCCGAGGATCCGCAGTTGTGTGTGGCTAAGGGCACTGGTGTAGCTTTGGAGAACCTTGAGGCTTACAAGCGAAGTATTTTTACTAATTAGCGGCGGTAGTTGGTAGTATGTAGTAGGTAGCATGTAGGCAAAAGTTTCAGTTTGATCTATTGCCTACCCACTACATACTACATACTCAAACCTAAAAATATGATAACAATCGCCATCGATTCATCATCAGCCGAAAAGCCACAACGCACTGGCGTGGAAGAATACGCCAAGCAAATGGTTGATGGTTTTAAGGAATTGTCGATTATGGGTGGCGAAGTTGAACTTCGTCTTTATAATCTTTCCACGCTTCGTTGGTCGTTAAAAAGAGGTTGGATGCAATTTCGGGTTACTTGGGAATTGTGGCGCCGGCCGCCGAACGTATTTTTTGTGCCTGGCCAAGGTTTGCCGTTTTTTATTCCAAAAAAAGTTAAGGTTGCCACAACTATTCACGACGTTGGTTTTCGCAGCCGTCCTGATTTGTATCACCATGCCGAGGTTGGTCGGCAAAATATCGCCACGCGCCGGGCAGTAAAACGGGCTGATGTTATTTTTACTCCGAGTGAATTTACCAAAAACGAACTCATTAATTTTTTTCACGCCAAGCCGGAAAAAGTAATTGTCATTCCGTTGGCGGCTGATAAACTTTTTGTCCAGGCCGGGCGGGAAGCCTTAGAGCCGGTTTTAAATAAGTATCGTCTTGGATACAAAAATTATTTTTTATTTGTCGGCCGTGTTGAAGCTAAAAAAAATCCGGCCATGCTTGTCCCGGCTTTTAACGACTTCAAAAAAAACATGGGTTTTGGCGATCCCATGCGTTTAGTTTTTGCCGGTCGACTTGGTTGGCGCGGTGAGGAAGTTAAAAAAGCCGCGGCGCTATCGCCATATACCGATTATATTTCGTGGCTCGATTTTGTGCCGCGCGAAGATTTGCCGGCTCTTGTCGGCGGGGCTCGCGCTTTGCTGGCGCCAAGTTGGTACGAAGGTTTTGGTTTAACCCCACTCGAAGCGGCTGCCTCGGGCACGCCGGTTATTGCCTCTAATATTCCGGCCCATCGCGAAGTCATGTGCGAGGCTGCGGAATTCGTGCCACCCATGGCCCCTGATCAGTGGGCCGCCGCTCTAACACGCACCGCTCGCGAGCCCGGCATCTTGGACAATCTTTCAACCAAGGGACTGGCGTGCGTCAAACAATTTTCATGGGACAAAACCGTTAAACAGACCTGGGAAGCTTTATGGAATATGCTGCCAAAGAGCTAATAAACTTTGGGTTTTCTGATAAAGAAGCAGCTGTTTATTTGGCAGCGTTGCAATTAGGTCTGTCGTCGATTCAAGACATTTCCGAAAAATCCAACGTCAATCGGGCGACAACTTATTTGATTATCAATGGACTGATTAAGCGCGGGCTGATCAGTTCTTTTATTAAAGATGGACGCAATCGTTTTGCCGCCGAATCGCCGGATAAATTATTATCACTTCTTCGCCTGCAGAAAAGGGAATTGGAAGAAAAAGAACGCGAGCTGTCGGCCGTCATGCCAAAACTTTTAGCCATTCACAACATCGAAGGCGACAAGCCACAGATTAGATACCTGGAGGGTTTCGAAGGTGTGGCTTCGGTTATGAAAGTTTTTGAAGAAACTGAAGGCGAGTTTATCCAAGTTGTTAATATTGATGAAGTTGATCAACTGCGTTCTTTTTTTCAGTATCGCGCTAAGCATCTTGATTCACTTCGCGAACATAAAGTTTCGTATCGTGTTTTAGCGGTCATGAACGAACCTGATTTTTCTAAGGTGCCAAGCTTGCCCGGCGGCGAGGTTCGTTTGATCCCAACCGACAAGTTTCCTTTGAAGGGTGACATCTCGGTGCGTGGAAATAATGTGTTCATGTATTCGTTTCAAGAAAAGATGATCGGCATTGTTATTACCAGTGTGGACCTCGCAAATACCATTAGACAATTATTTAATGTGGCGTGGGAGGGATCAAACGGATATATGAGTGAGAAGAGATGATCCCCCCAACCCCTCTCCTTACGAAGGAGAGGGGAGAAGGGGTGAGGTAAGAACACTAATCAACAAACAAAAAACCGCCGGGCGAAGGCGATTTTTTATTTCTCCTCTTCGTGCACAAATAAATTATGCGCGAGGATGGGCGGCCGAGCTCGAGAAGCGAGTTCGGCCTAAGGACGGTGGTAGTTGCGGCCATGATAGGCGCGGCGGGCTCGATAGTCGAGCTCTCGCCACGCCCAGGCGAGGCCGCGGCCGACCAGGATGGCCGCCTGGCGGACGACCCACCAGGCACCGCGGCCGGTCGCGTTGGCGCCGGCCTTGGCGCCGCGTTTGGTCTGTTTCCAGATCTCGTTTGCGAGCCAGCGGAACGGCCAGGTCACGAGTCGCCACAGGGGGCGGAATACGTGCCTTTTCCAGAACGCGATGGTCTTGGCCGGGGCCACGCCGAGGATCATCATGAAGCCCACGGACATGATCATTACACAGAGGACCATACCGACCAGCTGGCCGAGCATATTGAGAATGGTTTCCACTTGGAACTCCGGGGAAGGAATGGACAAATTGTGTAACCCCACACTCTCACCACCGCAGTGATGAAAGTGTGGGGTCGGTCGAGCACAGAGCGCGCTCGACCGAGAAGGAGGGTCGGAGAACAACTAGTCGCGGCAGGGGGCGATCGTGAAGATCACCTTCAGGTGGCTCCGCCTGGGGTTGTTCGGCCTCGAGATCTTGATCTCTTCGATCTCGAGGACCTCGTACCAGGCCTGGTTCAGGGTGAGGAGCTCGGTCCGGAGGTCCGCGAGGGACTCCCAGCCGAACCGCTTGGCCTGGCACAGACTGACGCCCATGGTCGGTGCGTCACCTTCCAACAGGCCGAGGAACCATCGCCGGCTCTCGAGTCCTTCGAGCCCCAACCTCTCCTGGAGGAGGGGGCGGAGGCGGGCAGGGACGTCCTCGATCATCTGCGCGGCCAACTCTCGACGGGCTTCATTGGCCTGTTCCTGGGAATTCAAGACTCTCTGAAGGGTCGTCATGGCAGTATCTCCATACGAGGGGGCTCGGATTTGTAACCCCATACTCTCACCACCGCAGTGATGAAAGTGTGGGGTCGGTCGAGCGCGCGGCGTAGCGGCTCGGCCAGAGAAAGGGGAGAACTTCTAGAAGGGGAAGTTCATCCCGATGAGCGCCTGGAGGCTGACGCCCCCAAGCAGGAGGTAGTTGGCCAGGGCGATCGCACCAGCGGGAATGGCGGCTGCGAGAAACATTGCAGTGTTGCTCATGGTATCTCCGTGTGGTGGACATTGTTCGAAGTGGCCCGAGCTGGGCCGATGAGAAGGAAAGGATGTTTAGAAACAAATCGACTCACCTTGGGGGCGAGTCGTACATCGGGGGTTTATTCCCGAAAATCTGGAGGCTGCGGACATAGTGACCTGCGCCGAGACGCTGGTGTGTGTCACGACCATCTTGCGTATGGACAAAGCCAGACAAGCCGGGTCTGTCCATTTGATGATCATCCCACGCCTTTTACTCTTGCGAGTTAGGGCAGGGAACTCTCTCCTCCAGGTTTCCAGGAACAATGTGGAAAGCAACTCTTCGCCCAAGTTGCTCCACCATCTGGCCACGATTTTTCTAATCGTGAACAAGTGGTGTGGGCCGAACGGGGTTCCTCAACGTATTCAACCTAGCAGAGCGGCGATTGCCGATGAAAGGTCATGTAGTCGTATTTGTGGAACTCGTTGCGGCCCGAGTAGGAGATCTCTGAGATTTGGGGATTTATCACCCCCGTTAGTCCCCAGTTAAGGGGTGGTGGGCTCAGTGAGCCCGCGTGTTGGCTAGCTGACGTCGACCCAAGCGACGTGCCGGCCAATGTTGAAGCGACCGAACATGGTCCTCCGTTGAGATGTTGGTTCGTCTTGGCTTACGTGGCCTCGAGCCTCGTGCCAAGTTCCATGGATCACCTCCTTGAACCGGCGGCGGAGCTACCTTGGTGGGTGCTGCGCCAGCGATCAAGGAAGATTATAATATCATATTTTGAGGCTTTTGTCAAGCCCCCTACGAGCATATTTTGGCTAATTTACGCAAAATTCTTTAATTTTAGCCAAGGCTTGTTTTAGCGGTTTTTTAGGCTCGAGGCTCGAGCCGGGAGGCAAAGTCTAGGTAACATCCGCCTCCCAGCTCGTGCCTCCCAGCTATGGCCTAAATATGCTATAATCCCTTCATCATGTCGCAGGAAATTATTGGCCACGAAAAAGTTCTGACTTTTTTAGAAAAATCTCTAAAAAATGGGCGTTTAAGCAACGCTTATCTTTTTGTTGGGCCGGACGGAGTGGGCAAAACCGCGGTAGCCGAGTGGTTAATTAAGAAGGTTTCCGGGCCAAGCGGTTTTGAACATCCTGACGTCTCTCTTGTTAACAGGCTGGTTGATGAAAAAACTGATAAAATAAAATCAGAGATTGTCGTTAAACAAATTCGTGAATTACGCGAGCGATTATCAATGAGTGGTTTTTTGGGCGGTCACAAGTTTGCTTTTATCGAGGAGGCCGAAACTTTAAATACCGAAGCCTCCAACGCGCTTTTAAAAACTTTGGAAGAACCGGCCGAGGACACCACTTTAATTTTGTGCGCCACTTCGCCTGATAGATTGTTGGCAACAATTGTTTCGCGCTGCCAAATAATTCGTTTCACCCCCGTGCCTCGCGAAAAAATTGTTGGCGCTTTAATGGGTCGTGGTGTGGTGCGGGTTGAAGCCGAGGCGATTGCCGCACTTTCTTCAGGTCGACCGGGTTATGCTTTACGTCTTTTACGTGATGAGGAAACGCGTTCGCTTGAAGAAACTTCAGTTCAACAGTTTATCGAAATAATTGATTCACCGGTTTCTGCTCGACTCACCAGGGCCGCCACATGGTTGCCTAAAGATGAAACAAATAAAAAAGAACAATTAAAAAATCTTTTAGACCGTTGGGAGTGGTTGTTGCGTGATGTTTTTCTTCTTTCTTCAAATATTGATGATTTGGCCGCGCGGGCCACGGCATATCCGGATTTATCTCGTTTAGCCAAAACCAAACAAACCGATCACTGGTCAAACGCGCTTGCGACGCTTCGAGAAATCAAGAACGATCTGGCTTTTAACGTAAATCCAACTTTAGCTTTAGAACATTTATTTTTAAAACTATGAAGACTTTATTTCGTCCTTTGATTATCGGTTTGGCCATGCTGACTTTGGTCGGCGCCGGTTGTTCGCTTAGTGGGACAAAGACCGATGACACCTCAAAAAACGGTGGTGTCTACAAATCCACTGATAGCGGCATCTCCTGGTCACAGTCCACGGCTTATCCTACAGCCAAAGGCGTGGGTAATATCGGTACGGCGGAAATTCTCGACTTAGCCATCGATCCTTTGGATCATGAGGCTATTTACGCCGGGACCAGTGAAAACGGTTTATTGTACAGTTATAATTCTGGTGTAGCTTGGTTTTCTGTTGAAGACACAAGTATGCAAACTAACTCTATAAATGCCGTCGGGGTTGACCCTTTGGATCTTTGTACGGTCTTTGCCGCTTCGGGAGCGCGTTTGTATCGAACTGACACTTGCGGTCGGACTTTTGAAAGTGTTTATGATGAAACGCGACAAAAAACTTATGTAAGAAAAATTGCCCTTGATTGGTACAACGATGGCGTGTTATATATCGGTTTGTCTAATGGTGATATTTTGAAAAGTTCTAACAATGGTGCTACCTGGGTTAATGTCTTAGCCACTAAAGATGAAATCAATTCCATTTTAATTAGTAACCAAGACAGTCGTGTTGTTTTAGTCGGGGCTAATGGCAGTCTTTGGAAGAGTACTGATTCCGGCGCCACCTGGACGGAAAAAACCGATAATCTTGATAGCTTTAAAAACGCCAACAAGGTTATTGCCATGACCCAAGACAAAACCGGCGCCGCTATTTACATGGCTTCCAAATATGGTCTTTTAAAAAGTATCGATGCCGGTGACACTTGGAACGCCATCAAACTTTTAACCGCGGCTAGTGAGGTAACTATTAGAACCTTGGCGGTAAGTCCAAAAGATGCTAATACTGTTTATTACGCCACTGACTCAACCTTGTATTACACCAACGATGGCGGTATTAACTGGGACACCCAAAAACTTTCCGATGGCTGGTCAGCTTCCGCTCTTTTGATTGATCCAACAGAAACCAATGTAATTTATCTCGGAAGAGAAAAACTTGAAGACTAATATGCATCCAACAATTTTAGCTCATAAACCTGCCTTTGAAGCGGTTATCGAGCACCTGCATCAGGAACTTAATCAAATGCGCACCGGCCGGGCCACCCCGGCTTTGGTTGAAGGCTTGCAAGTCGAGGCCTACGGTTCGGTTATGGAAATGAAAGGCGTTGGTTCGATTTCCGTTCTCGATGCCAAAACTTTGGTTATTGAACCATGGGACAAAAATCTTCTTAAAGCTATTGAAAAAGCCATTCACGAATCGCCGATCGGTATTAATCCGGTTGTCGACAGTAAGGTGGTGCGTTTATCCATGCCAATCATGACCGAAGAAAATCGCAAGGCCTTGGTAAAAGTCATGAAAGAAAAAATTGAGGAAGCTAAGGTGGCCGCTCGCGCTGTGCGTGAAGAGGCCCGTAACGAAATTATGGAAGCGGAAAAAGGCGGCGAATTTTCCGAAGACGAAAAGTTTAAACTTTTGGAAGAACTCGACAGACTAACTAAAGAAAATACCGAAAAGGTTGAGGACTTAGGAAAACAAAAAGAAGAAGAAATAATGACGGTTTAATATGTCTGACGTATCAATGGAAGTAATCGTGAACCTTTGCAAAGCCCGCGGTTTTGTTTATCCGGGTTCGGAAATTTATGGTGGCCTGGCCAACAGCTGGGATTACGGTCCGCTTGGCGTGGAATTAAAAAACAACATCAAAAAAGAATGGTGGAAGTTTTTTGTTCAACAGCGTCTTGATATGGTTGGTCTCGACGCGGCCATCATTATGAATCCTAAAGTCTGGGAAGCCAGCGGACATTTGTCGGCCGGTTTTGCCGACCCAATGGTTGAATGTAAAAATTGTCACGAGCGTTATCGAGCCGATCAAATCGACATCACAAAACCTTGTGTTAAATGCGGCAAAAAAGATTTCACCGAGGCCAAGATGTTCAATTTAATGTTTAAGACTTTTCTTGGCGTGACCGATGACAGCAAAAGTGTGGCGTATCTTCGTGGTGAAACGGCTCAGGCCATGTTTGTTGATTTTCCACAAATTCTTCAATCGACTCGCAAGCGCGTTCCTTTTGGTATTGCTCAACAAGGTAAGGCCTTCCGTAACGAAATTACACCAGGCAACTTTATTTTCCGCACTCGGGAGTTTGAACAAATGGAAATTGAGTATTTTATTTCACCTGATGAATGGGAAAAGCAATTTGAATATTGGCTCGGTGAAATGAAACGTTGGATTAAGTATTGTGGCATCACCGAAACGGGTGTGCACGACTTGGAAGTAGCTAAAGGCGATTTGGCTCATTATTCCAAACGCACCGTTGACCTTGAATTTGATTTTCCGTTTGGTCTTAAGGAACTTTACGGCATTGCTTATCGCACTGATTTTGATTTGTCTAATCACGCTAAGTTTTCCGGCCAGGACATGGCTTACACTGATCCGGTTTCTGGCGAAAGATATGTGCCGCACGTGATTGAACCGACTTTTGGGGTTGATCGTACTTTGTTGGCCATGCTGGTCTCGGCTTATACTGAAGAAGAAGCGCCAACCAGCGAAGAAGGGGAGACAGAAAAGCGTGTCGTCATGCGGTTTCCTAAAGAATTCGCGCCAATCAAAATTGCCATTTTGCCGCTTTCCAAAAAAGAAGAACTATCTTCAGTCGCTCGCCCGCTGGCCGAACAATTGGCCAAATATTGGCGCGTTGATTATGACGAAACACAATCCATTGGCAAGCGTTATCGCCGTCAGGATGAAATCGGTACACCGTATTGCGTGACGGTTGATTTTGATTCGCTTAATGATAAAGCTGTCACTGTGCGTGATCGCGACACCATGAAACAAGAAAGAATCGCCGTGGCTGATTTGGAAAAATATTTTAAAGATAAATTTAATTTTTAATAAATCTTAAAACGTTTTTATGAAAGCGATTTTAATCATTATCGGCATCCTCGTGGTCGGGGCGGCTATTTATTCATTTAGTTTTTATAACAGTCTGATTACCGGCGCCGAGACCGTTGATAATCAATGGGCCCAAGTGGAAACACAGTATCAACGCCGTTTTGATTTGATTCCTAACTTGGTTGATTCGGTAAAGGGAATCATGAAACAGGAACAGGAAGTTTTTGGAGCGATTGCCGAAGCCCGTACGCGATATTCCGGAGCCACCACGGTTGACGAAAAAGCCGGGGCCGCGACTGAAGTCGAATCAGCCCTGTCACGCTTGTTGGTGGTCATGGAAAATTATCCGGAATTGAAGAGCTCGGAAAACGTTACAACCTTAATGGTTCAGTTGGAAGGAACAGAGAATCGTATTTCTGTCGAACGCGGTCGCTTTAACGACGAAGTGAAATCTTATAATCTTCTTGTCAAACGTTTTCCTGGTAATCTTTTTGCCAAACTTCTTGGCTTTAGTGAACGTGCCTATTTTGAAGCAGCCGAAGGTTCCGCAGCAGCACCAGACGTTAGCTTTTAGTGGAGTTGAGCGTTGAAAAATAATCTTATGAAAAGATTGATAATCGCTCTTCTGTTTTTAGTTGCCTGGCCAGCCGCGGCTTATTATAATCCGGGCGCGCCGACGGGTTATGTTTCTGATTTTGCCAATGTTATCGACGAGCCGATTCAAGCGCAATTGGAAACAAAACTTTCTGATTTTGAGAAAGAAACGTCTAACGAAATTAGTGTTGTTACCATCAACAGCCTGGAAGAGGATTATATTGAGAATTTTGCGGTAGAGTTGTTTCAAGAATGGGGAATTGGTAAGGCCGACAAAGACAACGGAGTTTTGGTTCTGGTGGCCATTGAAGATCGGAAAATGCGCATTGAAGTTGGTTATGGTTTGGAAGGCGCGTTAACCGACGCTCAAAGCAGTTGGATTATCAACGATGTTTTAACCCCGGCTTTTAGAGAAAGCAATTATGGCCAGGGCCTTTCCGACGCGACCGATCAAATCATGGCTGCTGTCCGTGGCGAGTATGTTCCTTCGGCTGACGCCGATACGGATAAATCAGATCCAATTCTCGGAACATTTATTGTTTACACTTTCATTTTTACCGTTGTTTTTCTTCTCATTGTAAAAAAGAGAGTTAAGATGGCGGCCAAGGAACATAAAGAAAGGACCGGTCGCGATAGTTGGTGGTCAGGTAGTGGTAAAGGCGGTTCATCGGGTGGTGGCAGTTTCGGCGGCTTTGGTGGTGGTTCCTCCGGCGGCGGCGGAAGTAGCGGCGGTTGGTAAAAATTAAATTATGCCTCAAACAAAAATTCTAAAAAACGGTTTGCGCACAGTCATGGTTCCTTTTTCCGGCACCGAAGCCGTAACGGTTTTGGTTATGGTCAAAGTTGGTTCGCGTTACGAAACCCCGGAACTTTCCGGGGCCTCGCATTTTATCGAGCACATGATGTTTAAGGGGACCAAACGTCGTCCGACCACGCTTGATATCAGCAAGGAGCTCGATTCTGTCGGGGCCTCGTACAACGCTTTCACTGGCAAAAATTACACTGGTTATTATGCCAAAGTTCCGGTCGAACATTTTTCTTTAGCTGTCGATCTTTTGCATGACATGGTTTTTAATTCCAAATACGCGCCGGCGGAATTGGCCCGCGAACGCCAAGTGATTATCGAGGAAATAAAAATGTACGAAGAAAATCCAGTGATGCATATTGAAGATTTACTGGAAACAAAATTGTTTGAAGGCAACCCGCTCGGCTGGAACATTGCTGGTAGCAAAAAAACCATGGTCGACATGAAACGGGCAGCTCTTATAAATTTTCGTGACACTTATTACGCCCCAAGTCGTTTGGTTTTGGCGGTGGCCGGCAAGTTGCCGGAGGGGGCTGAGAAAATAATACGAAATAAATTTGGCGGTGTTCGGGCACTAAAGGGCACTAAAGGGGTGTCGGACTTTATTCCTTTTAAAAATACTTCTTGTACATGTTGTTGGCCTAAAGCGGCGGTGCAAAAAAAGGAAACCGAGCAAATTCAATTGGCTTTAGGTTTTTTGTCACCCAGCTTGCGTGACGAGAAAAACGATTTGTTGGCGGAAATTCTTGGAGTCATTCTCGGCGGCACCATGAGCTCTCGATTGTTTATTGCCGTGCGCGAACGCAAGGGTTTGGCTTATCATGTCCGGGCCGATCAGAGCAGCTACGATGATGTTGGCGTTTTTACCATTCGGGCTGGTCTTGATAAGGCTCGTTTAGCCATGGCCGCTAAAGTAATTTTTAATGAAATCAGTTCAATAAAAAAGAAAGGTCCGACGGCAGCTGAATTAAAATTGGCCAAAAGTTATTTGCAGGGCAAAATGAAATTACACATGGAAGATTCTTCGGCCCGGGCTGATTATTACGCTCGACAGGAATTACTGCTTGATAAAATCGAGACACCAGAAGTTCTCTACAAAAAAATTGGAAAAGTCACGGCTAAAGAAATTCAGAAAATTGCCAACATTATTTTGCGCGAAGAAAATATGACCGTGGCGGCCATTGGTCCTTTTACTTCGGAGAAAAATTTAATGAAAATTTTAGGGTTGTAGGCCCTCTCCTCTTATCCTCCCCCATCGCGGCGATGAGGGAGGAAGTATGCCTTTAGCAAAATTAATTCTCCCTCCCTCGCTGCCGCAGCGGGGGAGGGATGGGGAGAGGGAATAGAAATATGAAACTAATCGTTGCCAATTGGAAAATGTATCTTGGTGTCAAGGAGTCAATTGCCTTGGCCAAAAAAACTCGCAAAGGAAAAAACGAAATTGTCGTTTGTCCGTCTTTTGCCGCCCTGACTGGCGTGGGTAAAGCCCTGGGGAGAGGCGTAAAATTAGGCGCGCAAAACGTTTCGTGGCAAGCGGGTGGCGCCTTGACCGGCGAGGTTTCTGCCGGTATGCTGTCCGAGCTTGGCTGTCGCTATGTAATTGTTGGTCATTCCGAACGCCGCCGCTTTTTAAACGAAAGCGATATAGTAGTTAGGGAAAAGCTTAAAGCGGTTTTGGCCGAAAAAATAATCCCGATTTTGTGCGTTAGCGAAATAAGTGAGTTGACGATTTTAAATAATCTGTCCGTGGAAAAAATGGTTATTGCTTACGAACCGGTTTGGGCCATTGGTACCGGCAAAACGCCAACCATGGACGAAATCGCGGCCATGCACAAAAAAATTCAAGCTAAGGCAGGGAAGTCGGTAAAGAATTTACGGGTTATCTACGGCGGCAGTGTTGATGAAAAGAATATTGAAAAGATTTTGGCCACGCCGGGCGTCGATGGCGTCTTAATCGGCGGAGCTAGTGCCAAATTGGTTTCTTGGAAAAAAATAATTTCTTAATGCCTTAAAGCCTTAAGGCCTTAACGCCCATAACTCAATATGTTCTGGTGGATCATTCCAACAATTCTCCTTGTCGTTAGTTTGGCCACGGCGGCGGCTATTGTTTGGCGTAAAATTCCTCAGCTCAGAATTTTAAACACCGCGGCTTTGCCGGCGGAAAAAATTCGTCACGTAAAAGATTTGATTTTGGAACAACGCTTCCAACGGGCCATGAAAGAAAAATTTGGTTTTTTGGCCAAGCTGGGGGTTAAGCTTTGGACCGAGTTTAATCGTTATGGTCGCCGTTTGGTGCAAAAAGTTTATTCAGTTGAACAACATTATCGAAAATTACAAAAGAATACGTCTCCGGTTTCGGCCGATGCGGAAATTATTCGTAAAATGATGGAAGAAGCCGAGGAATTGATTGATAAGGAAGAATATTTCGAGGCTGAGAAAAAATACATCGAAATCCTAAGCCAACACCCGAAACATGTTAAGGCCTACGAAGCGTTGGGACATCTCTATATTTTTGATCGCAAATTTGAGCAAGCTCGCGAAACTTTCGCTTTTGCCCTTAAACTTAACCCCAACGATGCCAGTGTTCATGCGGCTTTGGGTGAATTGGAAACAAAGGATGGAAATCCTGCTGCTGCTTTAACAGCTTTTGCCAAGGCGGCCGAAATTAGACCAAACAGTCCACGCTATCTTGATTTCTTGATCGAGGCGGCCATTGCCGCCGGTAACGCCGCCGAGGCCCAGCGCGGTCTGAATAAACTAAAGGAGGTTAATCCGGAAAATCAAAAACTGTCTGATTTTGAGGAAAGAATTAGCGGATTGGGAAAATAGCCTATTTTTTAACGCTTGTTAACAGTCGACTCTTTACACGATAAAAAAAATTAGGTAAGATTTTGGCGCCTTAATTATGCCGTTGTAGCTTCCCGCCTTTGGCGGGACCCCGCCAGAGGCGGGGCAGTTGGTAGAGAATATCTTCCACTTAATATGTTTTCCGTCTACATAATATTTAGCGAAGGTTTCAGCTGATATTATGTGGGTAGCACCGAAGATTTTGCTATTAGGCTAAAGCAGCATAATAACGGAAAGACAAAATCAACCAAAGCTTTTCGACCCTGGGTTGTGGTTCATCAAGAAATTTTTGAAACTAGAACCGAGGCCCGAAAGAGAGAAAATCAAATAAAGAAATATAAGAGCGGTCAGGCTTTCAAGAAACTTCTTGAAAAATAAATAAATGCCGTTGTAGCTCAGTTGGTAGAGCGCATCCATGGTAAGGATGAGGTCACCGGTTCAATCCCGGTCAACGGCTCCATTTTTTGAAAGTCATGGTCACCGGTTTCCCGCCTCTGGCGGGACCCCGCCAAAGCGAAGCGGCGGCGGGGCAATCCCGGTCAACGGCTCCATGTGGGCAGATACCGAAGCGGTCAAACGGGACAGACTGTAAATCTGTTGGCTTACGCCTTCGCTGGTTCGAATCCAGCTCTGCCCACCAATTAAATCCATAAGAAAATAAGCCGGTGTAGCTCAGCGGTAGAGCAACGGTTTTGCCCCGCCGCCAGAGGCTTTTGGCGGGGTCCCGCCATAGTCCTACGAAGGCGGGATAAACCGTATTGTTAATTGATAATAAAATTTAATAAGCCGAAATAGCTCAGGGGTAGAGCAACGGTTTTGTAAACCGTAGGTCGTGGGTTCGAATCCCTCTTTCGGCTCCATATTGACAACTTTCAGGTTT
The DNA here is from genome assembly GCA_041661745.1 of Patescibacteria group bacterium. GTDB lineage: Bacteria > Patescibacteriota > Patescibacteriia > UBA9934 > GWF2-40-263 > UBA12403. The sequence continues at coordinate 2,853 of JBAZTR010000004.1, read as the reverse complement.
TATCCTAAACTCTTTGCACTAATCAAATATCTATGTCTCAGGACAATCGCGTAAAATTAGAGTGTATTGACTGCCGCCGGGTTGGTTATAACAGTCACAAAAACAAGAAAACGCTTAAAGAGCGCTTGGAATTGTCGAAGTTCTGTAAATGGTGCAAAAAGCATACCAAACATAAGGAAACTAAATAAACAACAAAGGCACGATTCAATCGTGTCTTTTTTGTTTTTTGTCCACAGCATCTTTTAGCCGGCGTGTTAAAATAGCTTTACCCTTAATTTTAAATAATATGAATTCTACCGGATCCAACCTTTTAAAAATTGCCGGCCGCTTGCTGGCTGTAGTTTGCCTTGTTTTTGCCGGTTGGCTTATTGGCACAGGCAACCTCTTTACCACCAATTCGATGATAACAAAACCGGTCGTTGAGCAAAACGAGGCGGAAACAGTCAGTGCCATGTTCGATTATGGTAATGGAACAGTTAAGACCTTAACTGACATTCCGGTGGAGGACACAACTACGGTTTTTAATGTTTTGGCCTCTTTGGATAATAATCAAAAAATTGATTTGTCGTATAAAGATTTTGGTGGTGATTTGGGCGCCTTTATTCAAGCAATCGATAACGTTCCGGCTGATTCTTCGGTCACAGATAAATGGTGGCAGTTTTGGGTGAATAATGTTTACAGTACAACCGGGGCCAGTACCTACCAAATTTATCCGGGTGATGTTATTGAATTCAAATTTATTCAAGGTCAACTAGTTTACTAGATTTTTATGTTTTCTTCACGTGCCAAAATAATTGTTGCTGTTTTGCTTATTGCTTTTTCCGTGGCCTTTCGTCTTTTGCCGCATCCGGCCAACTTTGCGCCGGTGGCTGCGGCAGCCATGATTACTGCGGTTTATTTGGGTGGCGGCTGGGCCGTGGTTGTGCCACTCGCCGTTATGTTCTTTAGTGATTTGTTTATTGGTTTTTACGATTGGCCGATAATGGCTGCGGTTTACGGCAGTTTTGGTTTAATTGGTTTATTAAATCTTTTAAACCGTCGTCGCGATTTTGTAACGGTAATTTATCGCAGTGTTTTTGCTTCGTTGTTTTTCTTTATGGTAACTAACTGGGCGGTGTGGCAATTTGGTATTTCCTATAGCCACGGTTTAGATGGATTATTTCAATCATATTTAATGGCCGTGCCTTTTTTCCGAAATACTTTACTTGGTGATATTGCTTTTGGTTTGTCTTTTGCTGCCGTAGCGGAAACTGTTTTGGCTGCCCGAACACATCTTATCGCTCGAGCGGAATCGCGAATTTAATTGATAAACAAAAATCTCCGATTGCTCGGAGATTTTTTTGTTTGTGATATCTTACAGCAAGGCGTCCTTAGCAGCCTTAGCTACGCGGAATTTAAGGACGGTTTTGGCCGGGATCTGAATGGTCGCGCCAGTAGCCGGGTTGCGGCCTTGGCGAGCCTGACGATTGATTTTAACTAACTTTCCAAAACCAGGAAGAACGAATTCGCCGGCATGCTTTACTTCTTTGTAAGCGAGCTCAACGATTTTTTCCATGAAATTTTTGACATCTTTCTTTGACAAGCCAGTGGATTCGGCCATGGCCGAAAGGATTTGGCTCTTGGACATTTTTGCCATAGGATTAAAAAATTAATATTTCTTAGGAAATTATAGCATCTTTCTAAGAATTAAGCACTATTTGGCAAGTGCTTATTGGGGATAAAGTTTTAAAAAGTCTTAGGTTTTTCACAATTTTTAAATTAATTAGCTCTACTAAGCCATTTTTTTGTCTTCTCTCTTTATCCTTATCCTAAAATAAGGTAAGAGTGTGAAGGGAATCCCTTGTGTTCCAAGGGATTTTGTTCCTTCACTCGAAAAGATAGAGGTTCACAATGAGAAGCCTTCTTCCTTTCCTGTTTTCTGTACTTTTCGCTTGCTCCTCTTCGGCACCGGCTGATGTCGACGCCGATGGCGACGGCTTCATCCCCCCGGACGACTGCGACGACCAGAACATCGCGATCAATCCGGACGCGGAAGAGACCTGCGACGATCTGGACAACGACTGCGACGGCGAAATTGACGACGATGATTTCGGCATCGCCGACCAGACCCTGTGGTACCTCGATGAAGACGCCGACGGCTTCGGTACCGAACATGTGTGGGTCTGGGCCTGCGACCATCCGTCTGGATACGTCCTCGACAACGATGACTGCGACGACTCCGATGCGACGGTTAACCCCGACGCCGAAGAAGTTTGCGGCAATGATTTCGACGACGACTGTCGCGGCGGCGACCTCGACTGCGACGACGCTGACGAAGACGATGACAGCTACTCGGTGAACAACGGCGACTGCGATGACACCGACGCTACCATCTATCCCGGGGCCACCGAACACTGCGACGGTGTCGACGAGGACTGTGACGAAGAGTTCGACGAAGACGCTGTCGATATGTTCACCTGGTACGCGGACGCGGACACCGATTCGTTTGGTGATGTTTCCGTGTTCGTCGTGGCCTGCGAACCCCCGACCGGCTACGTGGCCTATGCCACCGACTGCGACGATACCGACGCCGCTATCAATCCCGACGCGGAAGAAGTCTGTGACTTCGTCGATAACAACTGCGACGGGAACATGGACGAAGGGTTTGACCACCCGACTTTCTACCGCGATCTCGACAGCGACGGCTTTGGCACGTCGGCCGCTTCGGTTGTCAGTTGTGAGGTACTGTCCGGCTACTCGCCCTACGACACTGACTGCGACGACACCAACGCCGCGAGCTACCCCGGTGCAACCGAGATCTGTGACGACCTCGACAACGACTGTGACGGCACGGCCGACGAAGACGCTGTTGAC
>JBAZTR010000003.1:0-162374 GCA_041661745.1 Patescibacteria group bacterium | reverse complement strand
ATATTGATTATGGTACCGGTGACATGATTCTGACCGGTACTGGAGTTAATGCTGACTTCACTTTGGATACAGACTTCATCTCTATCGATGGTACCGGAACATCAAACTTTTCAGTCACTGGTGGAGTTGGCGAGGATTTCACTGTTTCACAAATCGGTGCGGCTGATGCTTCGCTCATCCTTTCCTCCACAGGCACTGGAGCGGACGCTTTGCAGATTAGTACCTCGGCTGGTGGCATTGATATCTTGAATGGCGGCGCGGCTGGTGGAGAAGATATTGATATCTCTTCAACCTTGGCTTCGATCAATTTAACGGCTGGGGAGGGTGCGGCTGACGCCATTGTCATCAGCGCTCCTGCTGGTGGAATCGATCTGTCTGGGTTGAACATTATAGACATAAGCTCCACGAATTTGGGCGTAAACATAACTGGTCAAACTGATGTCATGCTCACAGCTACAGCCGGTGATGTAAACCTAACCACGACGTCCCCAACTGGTGATGATATTGTTTTAACTTCATCCGACGACATCATGCTTGATGCTGATGGATCCCCGGGGAACATGATTACTCTCGATGCTTTTGACGGTGGAACAAACACCGCCGGTGCTTTGGCCGCGTACTTTGGCTCCGGCGACTTTACCATAACTGGTGCCAACGCTTCGGCTGATTTCACCCTGGACGCTGATCTTATTTCTATCGATGGTACTGGGGCTTCTAATTTCACTGTCACGGGTTTAGCTGGTGAAGATCTTTCTTTTATAAACAATGGCGGCTCGCTCATTTTAACGGCTACTGAGGCAGTAGACGATGCTATTGTTATTCAAGCTGCGACAGCTGCTGGTGGTATTGATATTACTTCTAATGCAGATCTTGATATCACCACCACAGGTGTCCCTGGTGAAGATATTTCTATAATCAACACTGGCGGCTCGATTGTTTTAACCGCTACCGAAGCCGCCACCGACGCGATTGTTATCCAAGCCACAACCATTCTTGGTGGTATTGATATTATTGCCAATGAAGATATTGATATAACCAACACCGGTGGTCCTGGCAATGACATTTCTATAACCAACAACAGCGGCTCAGTTAATATTTCTGCTACCGAGGTTGCGCTGGACGCCATTAATGTTGATTCAACTGGTGGCATCGATATAGATTCTGGTGACGACATTGCTATTGATCTTGCCGGTGCGGCCGGTGAGGATATTTTAGTAACGAATACTGGAGGTTCGATCAGTTTAACCTCTACCGAAGGTGTGGCTGATGCCATCAAAATTAACGCTTCTGATACAGCTGGCGGTATTGATGTAGATTTCGGCACCACTGACATGATCATTACCGGTACTGGCGGCTCGGCTGACTTCACTCTTGATGCTGATCTTATTTCCATTGATAGTACCGGTACTTCAAATGTTTCCGTGACTGGTGGAGTCGGTGAAGATTTCACCATTTCTCAAATTGGCGCCGCTGATGCTTCCCTTATTCTTTCTTCGACAGGCACTGGAGCTGATGCTTTGCAGATTAGTACATCGGCTGGTGGAATTGATATCACCAATGGTGGAGCCGCTGGTGGTGAGGACATTGATATCTCTTCAACCTTGGCTTCGCTTAATCTCACGGCCGGAGAAGGAGCTGCCGACGCTATTGTTTTGAACGCTTCCAATCCCGCTGGTGGAATTGATGTTGATTTTGGTACCGGTGACATGATCCTTACTGGTAACGGTGTTGGCGCTGATCTAACTATTAACGCAGAGACTAATTTTAATAGTGCCCTTAATATTCCCGATGATACCCAAATTATTCTCGGCACCGGTGATGATGCAACAATTAGTTGGGTAAACGCTACCAGCGATCTTTTGTTTGATAATACTAACGCCGCCGGATCCACACTAGTCCAATTAGGAACCGACACAACAACTACCGATTTTCAAATTTTAAACAATTCCAGCACGCCTCTCTTTTCAGTTGATGGTCTTGGAACCTTTGACCTTTCCACGGCTGTCGTGACCGGCGACATCAGCACAATCAGTTATCCGGCCGCGAAAACTCCAACCGGTGATGTAAGAGGAATGGTAATGGATTTACAAACCAATATCACTGGTGACGAAAATGTCGACCTTACTGGTTTTGAGATGCTTTTACCGGCCTTAACCTCGGTCACAGCAGATACCACAAACTACAACGGTTATACTGTAAATACCCCGGGCGCTTTAGTCCAAAACACTCTGGTAGGAACAATAAAATGGAACGGCTTCAGGGCTAATTTACCAGACATAACCCAAACCACTGGTTCTATTACGGTCAAGGGTCTTGATGCTGTCAACGGTTCGATTACAACAGCCGGAACGATGGTTGGTGTGTATGTTACGACCGGAGCTATAACCACAAACGGTTATCAATATGGTCTTAAAGTAGTTCCTTCGACTGGGGCCGGTGCTGGAACTTTAATTGGTGCAAATATCGATTCAGTAACTCCCGGAGCAGGAACAGAAATTGGTCTTAGTATAGGATCCGGCTGGGATGATGCGATTAATGTAAACAGTGGAAAATTTGTTGTGGACGTTTCTGGGGAAACTTTCGTCAATCTGGTCGCCGCCCCAACATTATTCGGTATTTGTCACGATGGAGCTGATGTGGATGCGGGAACTGACACCACCCGTAAATTAGTGGCCTGTAGTGCTGGTCCCGGTGACTACGCCGAATGGTACGAAACTGACGGCACTGTCACCCCCGGTGACATTGTCACATCCTCAAATTCAACAATGACTTACAATGCAATGATAGTTGATCCGTTTACCGGAATTATAAGCACAGGTACCACTCCAAGAACTCTTCCGATTTTAGAAAAAGCTTCGGCAACAAATACGGCCGGCTTTTTGGCAGTCGCTTCTTCCTCACCAATTCAAACCATTGGTGCCGAGCTTAAGAACAGCGCTAGCCACCCCGTACCGATTGCTTTAAACGGTCGTGTCCCGGTGAACGCCACTAACGAAGGTGGTTCAATTGACATTGGCGACCCAATCACTGCCAGCTCGACAAGCGGATATGGTATGAAAGCAACACGAGCCGGAATGATTATTGGTTACTCTTTGGAAAACTTTTCTGCCGCGAGTGGCCAAATAATGATTTTAGTAAGTCCAGAATGGTATGCCGGTAACATTCTAACTTCAGATGGTTCGTCTACTCTTGTTTCGGACACTCTGGTCATGAATTCACTTAGCAATGCCTCGAGCACAATCCCTGGTGTGGCTTCACAGATCTTCGCTTTGCGTGGTTCTGGTTGGGATGGTGCGACGGCTGTTGACTTAGACATGAAGATTCAAACACAAGTAACTGATTCTTCTGATTATCGTCTTTCAATTAAAAATACCACTGATACCGAAGTGGCTTACATCTCCAATGAAGGTACCATGATGCTGGCCGGTGACTTGATCGTGACCGGAAAACTTTATCCTTCGGATCGCGGGGCGGCACAAACCTCAAAATATATCTATTACGACGGCTCGACTGGCGCCGGTGGCGACATGATGCGCACCAATGCGGCCGGTTGGTCCACTGGTTCATACGACTTTGCAGAAATGTTCCCATCAACCGATGTTCTTAACGCCGGTGATGTTGTTGTCTTCACACAAAACGAAGAAAGTGTCGGCCGTTCATCCGAAACTTATAGCAAAAAAATCGCCGGTATTGTTTCAACTCGCCCGGGCTTCTTGGCTGGCGAAAACAAAGCTGGCCAATTCCCTGTTGCCTTAGCCGGCCGCGTCCCAACCAAAGTTAATTTGGAAGGCGGCGCTATCGCTGTTGGCGATCCTTTAACCACTTCTTCCACATCTGGATACGCTATGAAGGCTTCGGAAGCCGGCCAGATCGTCGGTTACGCTCTTGAGCCCTATACTGGCTCGGGCGACGGAAAAATCACCGTCTTTGTAAACGTTGGATACTTCAACGGAACAGCTACTACTTCTGCCCCTGGCGTCTCCAATACAGCTTCCCTGCTCGCCACTGGTGCTTCAGCCAACTTCACTTCGCTCAATCTTGAGGGCGGCATCTACATGGGTGGAAACGACATCCTAAATATTGGTCGCCTTGTTGGTTTGGCTGATATTTGGTCGATTGAAGAAGACGGCACAATTAAAACTCAAGGAACAATCAAAACAGTTATTACTTCTTATCAAAACGAAAAAGTTGAAACCACGGCTCTAACTTCAACTGGTGGCGTGTTTGTGACACTTGTTGGTACCACTGAAATACAAAGTGGTTTGGCCACGGTTAATTTTGAAGAGGTTGATCCACTCTTTAATGATGTTATTGCCACCTCTGCCCCGATTCGCGTCATTGTTACACCAAGCGGCCCAGTTTCCCTTTACGTCGATGATAAAACTCAGAATGGCTTTGTAATAAAACAAATCGGTGGTTCTGATTCCGGTATCTCGGTTGACTGGATGGTTACGGCTTATCGTAAAGACTTTGAACCAAAAGAGGATGAAGCGGTGGAAGTGGTTGAGGGGAACGAAGGGGTTGAAGGAATTACAGAAACTACTCCTGAAGCCACTGTAGAGCCCACAGGAACCGTTGCTGGGGCCACTACGGAAGCCGAGGGTGAAATAACTACTACAGAGACGGTCGAAAACCCCTCACCGATGACAGAACCAGAAACTGTTGAAGAAATAATTCCTGAAACAACCGAACCGGTCAGCGAACCGGTCACAGAAACAGCTACAGAAGTGCCAGCGGAGAGTCCAACACAAACTAGTGATCCAACCGTAGGGGCTGATGGCGGTGTAACCACCGAGCCAACCTCAACGGATTCGGCATCAATCGATTCCTCAGCGCAGATGGGGGGCTAACTGAAATCACCTTCCGTCCGTGTTGAAGAAAAAGCTCTTTCCACAACACGCGTCTTCTCAATACCCTTCCTACAAAAAAAGAAAGGCTTTGAGAAAACCAGAATGTTTGTTTAGTTCTTTTCATTCTGGAGTACAACCGAAGAGCAAAATACGTGGGACCCCACTCCTGCGTGTTTTGCGTTATTTTTTGTGCTATAATTCCTGCGTCTGTTCATGTGTTCAAATGTTCAAATTGTTCACTTTCCGTTTTGATAAAAAACTCCAACAATGAACATATTGAACACTTGAACAAGTTGAACAAAAACAAAAAAAATATGATTTACAATAAAATTGCCAACTGGTGTCTTTATCTGACCGTCTTTTTAATTCCACTTTTTTTCTTGCCTTGGACGCTTGACCCGTTAGAGATAAACAAACAAACTCTACTCGTTATTCTGATATTATTTACCTGTCTAGCCATGGCCGGAGCGAGCCTTGTAAAAAACCAAATTTCTTTTAAAAAAAGCTTTGTTAATCTGTTAACGGTAGTTTTCCTTATTTTTTGTGGCCTTTCTGCGTTTTTTTCCGGCAGCCACTTTCTTTCGTGGGCTGGTGCGTCAGGACAGGAATACACTAGTTTTGTTTCAATCCTTTCATTTGTCGCACTCTTTTGGCTAATTAGTTGCCGGATTAAAGAACAAAATAATTTCTCCAAAATCGTTCTGTTTCTAACTGGTGGGGCAATAATCGCCGGTCTAATTGGTCTTTTACAAATCTTTGGAGTATTTCTCCCTTTTTCTTTTGCCCAAACAACCGCTTTTAACACGGTTGGAACATTAAATTCGTTGGGGCTTTTTCTGGCCATTGTTACCGTCTTGGCCAACACTCTTTTTATCGTCTGGAATGGGAAGGGAAGAGTCGTACCGTCTTTTACAATAGTTCTTTCTGTCATCACCTTCGTCTTTTTAGTTGTAAACAGCTACTTCATGATTTGGTTAGTCTTTTTGTTTGGCTTGTCCGTTATATTATTTTTGGTCTTTTGGCGCGCCCACGAATTACACCACACCAAAAAATATTTATTACCGATGTTAATGGTTGGTGGCGCGATTTTTTTCACAATTATTAATGTTCAACTGCCAATTTCTGTTCCAGCTGAAGTTTTACCAAATACCGCGACCAGTCTTGCCGTTGCTCGACAAACAATGACAGAAACCAAGCAGTGGTTTGGCTCGGGTCCGGGGACTTATTTGTTCGACTATACTAAATTCCGTCCAAATGAAGTTAATTCAACCAGCTTTTGGAGCATTCGCTTCACCGAGGGCTCGTCTGGGTTCCTGACTCTTTTGCCAACTCTTGGTCTTCTACCACTTTTAGTATTAGGACTACTCACCATAACTTTGGGAATTATCGCAGCCAAACGTTTCATTAAACGTGAGGAAGAACAATGGCTGGCTTTTACAATAATTCCGGCGTGGTTAACGGCAATTCTCTCTTTCTTTCTTTATCCAACTAATTTTACTCTCGCTTTTCTTTTCTTTTTACTTTCCGGAATGATCGGCGCGTTAATTAATGGAAAGGTCAAAACTTTTTCCTTGGTCAAATCGCCAAAAACAAAAATTATTGTTTCGGTTGGTTTCACAGCCTTGGCCGTGGTGACCATCACAATACTGTTCTTGGCCATGGAACGCTTTAGCGCTGAGTATACTTTTGCCAAAGCTGTCCGAATGGATAGAGACGGGGCAAATCTTCAGGAAATAATCAAAAAAATCGACTCGGCCGCAACAATCAATCGTTTTAACGACCTTTATTATCGTAACTTGGCCGAAGCGCTTGTCCTGGAGGTCGGTGCACAGTTATCTAGTTTAGAAAACCAACAAACAACCGACGAACAAAATGCGTATTTGCAAGGTTTGGTTTCGGCCAGTATTAACGCTGGTAAAAAAGCGACAACTCTAGAACCACGCAACGTGGCCAACTGGTTGGAACTTGGTTCGGTTTATCGAGCTTTCACCCCAATCATGGAGGAAGCCGGCGGCTTTGCCATTTCATCTTTTGAAACCGCTATTTCTCTAGAACCTAGCAACCCAGAAAATTACATTGAATTAGGTAAAGCATATTTAACGATTGCCTCCTCTTTAGAGCCGCAAACAATTTCCCCTAACTCTGAAGAAAAAAAAGCGGCCCAAACAAAACGGGCCGAAGCGTTTACCGCGGCCGAAGCGGCCTTCAATAAAGCCATCGAATTAAAACCAGACTACGCCCACGCTCATTATGAAATTGCCTTAGCCTACGAACAGCAGGGAAGACTTAATGAAGCTATTGGAAAAATGGAAAGTATAAATACTTACAATCCGGAAGATGTTGGTGTGGCTTTTGAGCTTGGTATTCTTTATCTTCGTCGCCTTGGTGATGGCGACTTGCCTCGTGCGGAAAAAGTCTTGAACCAAGCCGTTGAGCTCCTTCCTTCGTACAGCAATGCTCATTGGTACCTGGCTTTCGCCTATGAGCAACAAGGTAAAATCGAAGCGGCTATTGCCGAGGTTGAAAAAGTTCTTGAATTAAATCCAAATAATGAATTGGTCAAATCAAGGCTTGATGGCCTTAAGAACGGGAAAGTATCAGAAACCGCCGTAGAGCCGATTGAATAAGCCGTCTTGACCAAAAAATAAAAATTAGTTATTCTATTGCCACAGAAGATGGGCCGTTAGCTTCCGCCTTCGCCCCTCGGGCTTCGGCGGACTTCGTCGAGCTTAGCTCGACCTCGCAGCTGAAAAGAACAGCTTCGCTAACGGTCTAAAAAAATGGGCCGTTAGCTCAGCTGGTAGAGCGCTTCCATGGCATGGAAGAGGTCAACGGTTCGATCCCGTTACGGTCCACCAAAAAACGACCATAATAGAAATGGCCGTTTTTTGTTTCTCGACATAATTACCGCAAAAAGCTATATTATCAATCGACACAAAGCCCTTCCCAGCCCTTCTTAACTCTTCTAAACCCTTCCAAACCCTCCTATGCTACAAGTCGGCATCGTCGGCCTGCCCAACGTTGGCAAATCCACCCTTTTCAAAACCCTGACTAAAAAACAGGTGCCTTGTGAAAACTTTCCTTTCTGCACCATCGAACCGAACGTTGGTATTGTTGAAGTTCCCGACGAGCGCCTACAAGCCCTGTCACGAGTTTCCAAATCACAAAAGACCATCACCACGGCCATCGAGTTTGTCGACATCGCCGGCTTGGTGGCCGGGGCACATAAAGGCGAGGGGCTTGGAAACAAATTCTTGGCCAACATCCGCGAGGTCGACATGATTGCCCATGTGGTACGCGCTTTCAAGGATCCGAATGTCCACCATGTTAGCGGCGATGTTGATCCGATCAGGGACGTGGAAATTATTGAATTAGAATTAGCCATGGCTGACCTTGATGTTGTTCAAAAACGTCTCCATAGCCTGCAAGGTGAATTGAAAGCTGGCAAGACTAAAGAAAAAGAAGAAGAGGCCAGTGCTTTGGAAAAAATAAATCTTGCTATTCAAGCTGGAAAGCAGGCTCGTCTGGTTGAACTTTCCGAAGATGAACAAAAAGCCATCAAAGGAATGCAACTTCTAACCCTCAAGCCAGTGCTTTACGTTATCAATGTTGACGAGGCTTCTGCGGCTGATCCGAATTGGCAAAGTCCGCTTGGTCCCGATCGTTTAGCTTTACCCTTAAGCGTAAAAATAGAATCAGAAATAATGGAAATGCCAGCCGAGGAACAAAAAACTTTCCTCGAGTCGCTTGGTCTAAGTCGTTCCGGCCTCGACCGCATGATTTTGAAGTGCTACGAACTCCTCGACCTTATTACTTTCTTAACTTCTGGCGAAAAAGAATCTCGCGCTTGGACTATTAAGAAGGGGACTAAAGCCCCACAGGCGGCCGGTGTTATTCACACGGATTTTGAAAAGGCTTTTATCTGTGCCGAGATTATTGACTGGAAAGATTTTGTTGAGCTTGGTGAATCTGGCGCGCGCGAAGCCGGCAAATTACGCACTGAAGGAAAAAATTACACAATGCGCGATGGCGACACCTGCAATTTTAAAGTGGGGGTATGATCATCAGCCTAATCAAACTCAAAACCTCTCATTTTCCCCTCTTTTATAAATGGTGGAACGATGACGAAATACGGAAACTAACTTCTGAAAAAGACGGCCCGATTGAACCAAAAGAAGTCGACAAAATTCTTAAAAGACATTTAGAAGATTCTGATAAATTCGATTTCATAATCACCGCGGACAAAAAACCAATTGGGCACATTTTGATTCAAAAGAAACCGCGGAAAAAACATTTTGAAATCTACATCGCCATCGGTGAAAAGAAATTCTGGGGGCAGGGAATTGGGGCGATCTCCATGAATAAAGCCATAAAATGGTTTTTCAAAAAATTTCCTGGCGAAAACCTTATACAACTGGAAGTGCTTACCAATAACGAACACGCTATTCAGTGTTACAAAAAAGTTGGTTTCACAACTATTAAAACCGTCCATAGAAAAAAATATTCTGACACATACCTGATGATTTTTAAAAAGAAAAAATAAATAGCGCGATAAAAATCGTGCTATTTATTTTAAAAAAATCCCCAACCTTGCGATTGGGGTGGGACAGGTTGTCCCTTGATGCCTACGAGGTAGTCCTCGAGGCGTGAGCTGCGGCTGCAGTACGTCTTCTAGCGTCCGCTTCGAACGCCGAAGGATCTCCAGCCACTTGTGCACTGAGCCTTTCGATCTCCTCTGTCGCCATGCGAAGGGCGGGGTCGACCGGGCTCGGCTCGGCGAAGACGATCCTCCTCTTCTCGGCGTAGTCTCGGAGGATCTCCACGATTTTCTCCTCTCCGTCGCCCTGCTGAACTGCCAGGCGAATGCATATTTCAGCTTCACTATCGAGGAAGAGCAGAAGCTCATGGAGCCTGGTCTCGACCGCAATGAGTCGCTCGCGCGACTTGGCGATGCCATCGAGAAGCTGCTGTCTTGCCTTTTCCTCGGGACTCCTTGGAGCCGCACGCTTGTGGCGCTTGGTGTTGTTGAGCATGACCTCGATGTCGTGGAGTAACCGCCGCCGCTGGTCGAGAAGAACGTCGACCGCCTCGGTGGCCATCCTCTTGGCAAGACCCCGGGCTTCGGCGAACTCGACCGGGATGGCATCCATGAGCTCGTCCAGGTAAAGTGCGGCGCTGGTGCGGGCCATCTTGGATGAAACCGACCGTTGTGCCTGTCTGTTCCTCTTCCAGTCGGCCGTCTTGTGCTGCACGGTCTGCACACTGGAGATTAGGGTCTCGCCGGTCAAAACCGTACCCTCCCAAATCTTGGTGCAGAGCCAGACCAGGAGGCGTTTGGTGTAGATGATGACGGCGCTGGAACCAAGGAAGGCTCCGACGAACGCCCACATGACTCCGAACTCGGCCCAATGGGCACTATTCGGAATATGAAGCCCAGTGAAAGGATCTCTACCGGGCATTGCCCAAAAAAAACCACCAATAAAGAAAATCAACCACATAACAGCAGAAAAAAGGAAGGCGGCATCGCGCTGGTCAAGCCCGTCACCGAAAGAAGAACGCCAAGCCCCTTTCTCCTCCCAGATGTTTATACGAGACAACCAGAAAGAAAGGAGAACCTGAATGGCAAAGACTGCCGTCGGGATCCACAGAAGGGCCGGGGTCTGGGCAACAAGGTTAAGGATATCGGTCATCATTTGCGACTCCGAGGAAGATTGTTAGAGAACGACGAAGTAATTTAACAAAAAATACACAAAACGTCAATTATTGACATTCTGCGTAACTTAAGCTAAACTCCCTTCGTAATTAATAACCATTGTCGCCTTGCTTGGCCCGGGGATTGAGTCCCCCAGGCTAGGGAGATCGACACAAAGCAAATATGCTCGACCCGCAAAAGAAACAAAAAATTATCGAGAAGTTCCGCACCCATGCCTCGGACACCGGTTCGCCGCAGGTGCAAGCCGCCCTTCTCACGGCCGAAGTTAAGGAGCTCACCGAGCACCTTAAAATGCACAAAAAAGATTTCTCCAGCCGCCGCGGTCTTATCAAAAAAGTTAACGAACGCCGCCGCTTGCTTTCCTACTTGGAACGCGAAGACAAAAAGGCTTGGCAGAAATTAAAGGACGAACTTGGATTGAAGTAATTTCAAAAAACCTCGTGTCCCCAGATGCGAGGTTTTTTTAAAGGGTTAGGAAGGGTTCTGAAGGGCTTAAAAGGGTTTAGAAGGGTTATTGAACTAAATTTCTTTAATATAAATATTCCAAAGCCCTTCCCAACACTTCAAGACACTTCCAAACACGATATGAAGTATCCTTACGAAAACCTTTTAGTTTGGCAGAAAGCCGATGATTTGTTGGAAAACATTTACACGGCAACATTCTTTTTTCCAAAAGAGGAACAGTACAATGTTACATCACAATTAAGACGTGCCGCCCTTTCAGTTGTCTTAAATATTGTCGAAGGTCACTCGCGGGGAACCAAACAGGATTTCAAAAGATTCTTGGTAATAGCCCGCGCCTCTTTAACAGAAACGATTTTTCTGATAAGTTTCTCTTATAGACAAAAATATATAGACGAAGATAAATTTAAAAAATTGGAATTGAAAGCGAAAAATACTAGCTTCTTCTTAAACCAACTAATCAGAAGTATTTAAAATCCAAAGCCCTCCCCAATTAAATGAAGGGCTCTGAAGAGCTTTAAAGGGTTTGGAAGGGTTAATTGAACTATATTTCTTTAATATAAATATTCCAAAGCCCTTCTTAACCCTTCAGAACACTTCCCAACCCTTCAAAACCCTTAAATATGATAAGCCACCCCAATCAACGCGTCGGTGTTTTCATCGACACCCAAAACATGTATTACAGCGCCCGCAATGTTTTTGCGCGCAAGGTTAATTTTGGCAACATTGTTAAAGAAGCGGTCGGTGATCGCAAACTAATTCGCGCCATTGCTTATGTGGTTCGCACTAAGTCAGAAGATGAAAAACCTTTCCTCGACGCCCTGCAAAACTTGGGAATCGAAACCCGCGAAAAGGAATTAATGCAATACGAATCCGGTCAAAAGAAGGCCGATTGGGATGTTGGCCTAACCATCGACATTGTTCGTATGCTTGATATGTTAGATGTAGTGGTTTTAGTCTCGGGCGACGGTGACTTTACGGCTTTGGTTGATTATGCTAAAAATCGTGGTCGGATAGTTGAGGTCATGAGCTTCCGCGAAACCACCTCAGCCAAACTGGTTGAAGCGGCCGATCATTACATAAACATGTCAGAAAATGGAAAGAAATTCCTTATCGGCCCAATCCGCCGCGGTCCCATGCATCCACCTAAAGGTGGCGAGATATTGGTTGAAAAACCCTCTCCCCTAACCCCTCTCCCTGAGGGCGAGGGGGAAGAAGAGAACGGTGCGGATGAAGAATTTTGGAAGTGGTAATTAAGATAAAAAAATAATTAACCGTCGCGTCGAGACATAAAGATCTTCGACCTAATCGAGATCTTGAGCTTCGGCGCGACACAATCTATATATGAGCGAAATTAAACGCTTTTCAACCGAGTGGGGCGGTAAAAACCTCACCATCGAAACCGGTCGTTTTGCCGAGCAGGCCAACGGGGCTTGTACCGTGCAATACGGCGACACTGTGGTTATTGCCACAGCCACCATGAGCGACACTTTGCGCGAAGGATTAGACTTCTTCCCACTACAAGTTGAGTACGAGGAAAAACTCTACGCCGCTGGTCGCATCAAGGGTTCACGCTTTATTAAAAAAGAAGGTCGTCCAACTGACGAAGCGGTTTTGGTCGGCCGTTCCATCGATCGCGGTTTGCGCCCACTCTTCGACGATCGCATGCGTAACGACATTCAGGTTATTGTTTCCTGCTTGGCTTTTGACGGCGAAAACGATCCGGATATTGCCGGAATCATTGCTGCTAGCTGTGCCTTACATATCAGCGACATTCCGTGGAACGGTCCGATTGCCGGCGTTCGTGTTGGTGAAATTAATGGCGAAAAAGTTCTTAACCCAAGCTACGAAGCGCGCCTCAAGTCGATTCTCGACTTGGCTTTTGCTGGTTCAGCCGATCGTGTGATTATGGTTGAGGCTGGTGCCAATGAAGCCTCCGAAGAAGCGGTTATCGAAGGCTTCCGTTTTGGCTTAAAACATATTAGCGAGCCATTAAAACTTATCGAACAAGTACGCAAGGAAGTGGGAAAACCAAAGCGTGACATCTTGGCTCCAAAAAATAACGAAGAAACTCAAAAGAAAGAACGTCGCGAGGTTGTTGAAGCTATGGCTCGCCCGTTTATTATTGAAAAAACAAAAGAACTTTTCTTTTCCGAACCAAAGGCCAGTAAAGTTGAACGCCGTTTGGAAAAATCCCATGTTAAGGAATTACTTGGTGAGTTTTTAACCACTAAAGAAGTTTCCAAAGACGATCAAAAATACGCCTTTGCTATTGTTGAAGAAGTTATCGAGGAAGAAATCAGCCGAGCCATGCTTGAAGAAGGGAAACGTGTTGATGGCCGCGGTATGAACGAAATCCGTACACTTTTCGGCGAGGTTGCCATCTTCCCACGTGTCCATGGTTCTGGTCATTTCAAACGCGGTGAAACACAAGTTGTGTCTATTACCACTCTTGGCGCTCCTGGCGACGAACAAACCCTTGATGGCATGGAACTTGTGGGCACCAAACGCTTCTTTCATCATTATAATTTCCCGCCATTTTCCGTTGGTGAAGTTAAACCAATGCGCGGACCGTCACGCCGCGACATTGGCCACGGTGCTTTGGCCGAAAAAGCCTTGGTTCCGATGATGCCTGACAAGGAAACCTTTCCTTATACCATTCGTGTGGTCTCCGAAGTGCTTGGTTCCAACGGTTCTAGCTCAATGGCCTCCACTTGTTGTGCTACTTTGTCCTTAATGGACGCTGGTGTACCGATTAAAGCGCCGGTAGCTGGTATTGCCATGGGTTTGGTTAGCAACAAAAAAGGTGATTGGAAAGTTTTTACCGACCTTCAAGACTTGGAAGACAGTGTTGGTGGTATGGACTTTAAGATTGCCGGTTCAAAAGCTGGTATCACCGCCATTCAAATGGATACCAAGACCGATGGTTTGACTATGGAAATGGTTGAAGCCGCAGTTAATCAGGCTAAAGAGGCGCGTTTACAAATTCTTGAGGTTATTACCACAACTATCCCAGCCCCGCGAGCCGACCTTTCGCCTTATGCCCCGCGCATTATCACTCTTCGTATTAATCCAGAGAAGATTGGCGATGTCATTGGTCCTGGCGGCAAGATTATTAATGAAATAATTGCTACAACTGGCGTACAAGCCATTGATATTGAAGATGATGGTTTGGTTTGTATCACCTCAACCAATGCTGAGGGGGCTCAAAAGGCCTTTGAATGGGTTAAAAACCTAACCCGCGAGGTTGTGGCCGGCGAATTATTCAAAGGTAAGGTTACTCGCCTTATGGATTTCGGCGCTTTTGTTGAAGTTCTACCAAAACAAGAAGGTTTGGTGCACATTAGTCGCATGGCCCCATGGCGAGTTGAAAAAGTTTCTGATATTGTTAAAGTTGGTGACGAGGTCTTTGTGAAAGTCTCGGAAATTGACGACATGGGTCGTATCAACTTGTCTATGAAAGACGCGCCAGGCAATGTTTATCCTGAAAAACCAGCCACTCCGCCACAAACCGGCAATGGTGGTACTGGTTCAGATAACAGCCGCCCGCAAGGCGATCGCCCACAAGGCGGCCGCCGACCATTCTTTGGTCGAAATCGCGACGACAACCATTAAAAATGCTTCGTTTAAACATTCCACTTTCCACCAACCAATCAACCCGTCCTAATTTAAAAAAGGGGCGGGTTCTTTGGATTCTGTTTGGTTTTTTTATCTTGGTTTTGGTGCCTTTTACTTTAGCTAACCTTTGGGTTAGCCGAGATACAGTGTCTTCTTTTGCTCCCGAAGGCACACTTGCCATAATTCACCTGACTCCGTCTAGGCAGGCGTGGACAAAATTAATAAACGATTTCGGTGGTTTAACATTAATATCCGATCGTTCCATAACAATTCGTGACCTAGCCGGCCTTAAAACAAAGGAAATTTCGATTTTCTATCTTCAAAATAATGCTTCGGCCGTGGCTATAAGGACAAGAGAACGGAATCTACAGCGCGAAATCCTTAATTCCTATGGCATAAGTGTCCAAAAGCTCGGCCGAAACCGTTGGCTTTTATCAAATAGACCCTTGCCGTATTCAGTTGACAGCAAAACAACCTGGTCACTCAGCTCAATCTGGCCGCGGACGCTGGGAACCGTGCGTCTTGATGGTTTTTTGGGGCAAATAACCGCAAATAAAAGAGGATATTCGCTTGATACACCAAAAATTAAAAAAGTCACCAGCCTTTTACCAAACCTTCCGGAGGCAGTAACAGCCGCGGTTTCCTTTCAACCAAATTCAAAAACTGATCTTTCTGCCATTTTTTTAAGGTTCGACACACTGCTGGATCCTTTAGGAACTATCAAAAGTGAAGAAATTGCCCAAAAAATGGAGGAAAATGGCGGCATGGTTCTTTTAACAAACAGCGACTTTTTAATAGAAACCACTTTGGAATCGTCATTCTTATCCCAAATTCTTCAAACCGCCGCGGTTTTTCGAAGCCCAATTGTTAAAACAATGCCAATGCCCGATGGATCTTTTGTCCAAGAAATGTTTATTGATCAGACCGGGGCTGAATTTAGCTCAATTTGGATAAATGGAAGTGAAGTAAAGAGTACAAAGACTGAAAACGGCAGTTTTTTCGCTCTTGATGGTGAAAAAACTGACATAATTTCCTCCGACCAAGCGCTTTTAGAAGATTATCTCAATAAAAAACAAGAAAAAACCAATGCCGTCTGCGGCCAGAAGAAACTTTTTGCCTACCTAAAGCCAAATGAGTTGGAAAAAGGTGTTTTTGGAAATACGCAATATGTCGTTTTACCAAATCTGTTGAATTTTGGAGCAAAATTTGAAGAAATTGTTTTAACTAGCCGCAAAGTTTTTCTTTGCTACTAGAAAAAACAAAATCTGTGGATAACTAATGTATAAGTATCAAAATCTGTGGATAAGTTTCCACAGATTTTATTTAATAATGAACACTAATTGTGGAAAACTTTTACTTTTTTGCTAAACAAAGAGTATTTGCTATCGTTGACTTTTAGTGTTCAAGGCTGTATAATATATCTAGAAGCTGAAAAGCTTTCAGCTAAACGTTCTTTCTAAACCTCAAACGGGAAGTTTTCCGAAGGCAGGGACAAAATTCTCTGCCAAACCCTGTCATAAAGGGTAAAAGCAAGGGTGGTAATCCGGTCGGTTGACCCATTTATCCGAGCGGAGCCCTAGACTTTCGGGAAATATCCCACTTCTTTACTTGTCAGTTTGCGAAAAAACAAAAACAAAATAAAAAAACAAGCAACTACGGTCCGTCTACACTTTTATAGAAATATTATTTCTATCGTAGACAAGACCATTGATTGGTAGAGAAGTTGAGTCGTCTTGGGCCATCTGTCCTGAGTGGGTGCCGAGTTTAGATAATCATGATTGGTTTTCTATACCCGGCATCTGCCGGTTGACTATATATGGCCCCCGTAAGGGGGCGCTCCTTAATTACTTTGAGCAATACCCCCTTTTCTTTTTGCCAAATTTTCCTTACCTGCCTTGATTTTTTCACCAAATCTGCTACACTTATAACAAAGATTAGGTAACGCCACATGATTTTACCTCAATAATCAATTTTATGAATAAAAAACTTCTCGAGGAGATGAAAGGGTTCCTTTTAACTGAAAAAGAACGTTTAGGAAAGGAATTGAATCAATTTGCTCATCGCAACCCAAAAGCCGCTGAAACTGATTTTAATTCTGATTTCCCCAACATGGGCGACAGCGAGGATGAAAACGCCGCCGAAGTGGCGCAATTCACTGACAATTTGTCGTTGGAAGACGAACTCGAGCACGCTTTGCGCGATGTTGAAGGTGCTTTGAAGCGCGTTGAAAACAATACTTATGGTCTTTGCAGTTACTGTAAACAAGAAATCGACGAAAAGCGCTTACGAGCCAGACCAACTTCGTCTTCTTGCATTCAATGTAAAAAGACGTTGACCCAGGAAGTGTGACCTTAAAGCAAAAAATTGTTTCCTTTTCCGGTGGTTTAGTTGTTTTAGCTGATGAACTTTTAAAAATTCTTTCCCTTAAATACTTACCAGATGAATCGCAAATGTCTGGTAAGGGAATAATTGAGTTGGCAATTCACAAAAATTACGGAATTGCTTTTGACTTACCTTTATGGTTGCCGGTGGTCATGCTTTTAACCGTGTTCATCTTGGTTGGCCTGATCTTTTTAACCAAACAGAACTGGAAAAGGCACCCCTGGGAAGCAACTGGTAGTCTTCTTATCGCTTGTGGGGCTGTAGGAAATTTAATCGATCGTTTCTGTTACGGTTTCACTGTTGATTACATAATCTTCCCCTTAACTGGTTCAGCTTTCAACCTATCTGATCTTGTTATAATCGGTGGATTAATCATATTGCTTTTAAGCAGGCAAAAAAATAAAAAGTAAAAATTTAAAGCTCCCCTATTTTATTCATTTTTTTTGAATTGGGGAGTTTTTATGTCTATCACTTCTGTTGCCATTATCGGTCTTGAAGCCGAACCGGTTATTGTCGAAGCCGATGTTCATCGCGGTCAAACAGCTTTTTTTATTGTCGGCTTGCCCGATACCGCTGTCAAAGAATCAAAAGAAAGAATAATCTTTGCTATTAAAAATTCCGGATTGTGGTTTCCGCGCTGGCATTTAACAATAAATTTATCGCCGGCCAATATTAAGAAGCAGGGAACTATTCATGATTTGGCTATGGCCTTATCAATTATTGAAGCTCAAAAAAAATTTACACCAAAATCAATCAAAGATAGTGTCTTTATCGGGGAATTGGGAATTCATGGGGAAATTCGCGGCGTTACCGGGACCTTAATTGCCGCGATTATGGCCAAAGAAAAAGGTTATAAAAAAATCTTTGTTCCAAGAGAAAATATTAACGAAGCTTTACTGATTGAAGGATTAGAAATATTTGCTGTAGATAATTTAAAAGAAGTTGTTTCGCACCTTTGTGGCGAAACAACTCTTGTTCCAGCCAAGGCAAAACAAATTACAACACCAACGGCAATTTCCACTGTTGATTTTTCCGATATCCGCGGCCAAGAACATGCTAAACGTGGATTAGAAGTGGCCGCGGCCGGCGGACACAACTTGTTAATGCACGGTCCGCCAGGTTCGGGAAAAACTTTATTAGCACGGGCTCTCCCAACCATTCTCCCAAACCTAACCCAAAGCGAAGCTCTTGAAGTAACCAAAATATTTTCCATTGCCGGAGCATTAAATGCTGGGCAAGGTCTTTTTACCGAGCGACCTTTTCGCTCACCACATCATTCTTGTTCAGCAGCCGCGCTTATTGGCGGCGGATCTTGGCCCAGACCCGGCGAGGTCAGCTTGGCCCATCGCGGCGTGTTGTTTCTTGATGAGTTTCCCGAGTTCAGTCGACATGTTTTGGAACACCTACGACAACCAATCGAGGATGGTGTCGTCACAATTTCCCGAGCTTTGGCCAGTTTTCGTTTTCCAGCCAAGTTTATGTTGGTGGCAGCCATGAATCCATGCCCTTGCGGCTATGCCGGAGACCAAGCAATTAACTGCTCTTGTTCGCCGATGCGAATTGCCAACTATAAAAAGAAGATTTCTGGTCCGCTTTTGGACCGAGTTGATTTAACTGTATCTGTTCCGCGAGTTGAAACCGATAAACTCACTGGTCGCGCGGTCGGCGAATCGTCAGAGGTGGTTCGCGCCCGCGTCCAAACGGCACGCGATCGACAAATTAAACGTTTTTCCGATCTTGGTATTGTTTCCAATTCAGAAATGTCACCACGAATGGTTGCGGAACACTGTGAGCTCGACGAGGAAGGGAAGAAGTTGCTCTTTGCCGCCATGGAGCGTTGGCATCTTTCCGCTCGGGCCTACACTCGCACCCTAAAACTTGCTCGGACCATTGCTGACTTGGATCAAAACGAAAAAATAACCCCAGCTCACCTGGCCGAGGCTTTGTCGTACCGTCCGCAAGGGGAATAAAAATTGACGGCAGCAAAAAATTCCATTAGGGTTGGGGGCGGCAATCAACAACCCCAACCAGGAGCAAACACGTGTTGACCCGCTCCAAGGAAACCCCAACTTCAATCTACACCACCATCCTGTACCAACTTGAAAGCTCCGTCACTCGAGCTGGCCAGGTTGGAGGGGATACGTCCAGCCTTGGACAAAATATGACCGCAATGCTTCGCGGTCTGTCCCGTGTCCAGGAGGAGGTCGTGGTCACAAGTCTCCTTAGTGTGTTCGAAGATGGTCACATCCCCACTCGGGCTCGCAAGGAGGTTCGTGAAGGTCTCCAAAGGCTGGGCAACGAGTCGCTCTGGTTCAAGTCCATTTTGGCCCGGTTCGACCGCCTCGAAAAGAAGTTGGCTCCTCCGGCCAAAAGGGCCACCCAGCGTATCTCGCCGCGTCGGGTCGCTGTCGAGGCCGCAGTGGCCGGCGCCCGCTAGCCCGTCTCTCCTTCTTCCTCGCTCGCCCCACCCGCGAGCTTTTTTAAAACAAAAAATTATAATTTCTCAAATTTAAAAAAATAACACCCGCCGAACCGAAGACGTTCGATGAGTGTCTACGAACTCGCACAGGCGCGCGAGAGTGCTTGTTAGGACATCTTAAGACCGCGACGAAGCCCCGACGGAAACGGCGGAGGGACATCGTTGAGGACAATCTCTCCACCTATACCGCCACCTCAAGTAGCTGGACCTTGTCCCGCCCAGCGGACGCTGACGATCTGCGGATTCGGATCGTCATGTTGTGTTGCTATGGTGAGCGTGGCGTCACGAGAGCCGTCATCGTTGAAGCAAACGGTGATGCCTCCCAAGATGTCGAAGTGCATACACGGAGGAGTGTGAGTGAGCACTATTTCCGGTTGTGAGCCAAGCTGTGATCCAGGCAGCGCGCGGATCCAACGCTTGGCGGTGTTGACGTCAGGAGCGGTCTTGAGGAGGCCGCGAATGGCATTTTTGAGTTGATCTAAATCCTTGAAGATTGACATGGAAGCCTCGGCGGTTGGCGTGGCACGTCTTTTTCGGACATCGCAGAAAAAAAATATCAAAAAACCGCCACTTTGTCAACGTAACAATGGCGGATTTTTATTTTTTCTCAAAATTCCTCCCAAATCTGTCGGAACATTGTTTTTAATTTGATAATAACAACCAACTTTTTTCCAAATACCGCCGGTAGCAAGTGCGAGTCTGGTAATGTTTCCTTCCCACTCCCAGTTCCAAGAGCGTCGGCTACATCAATAAAAAGAATTTTATTCTTAAAGTTTTTGGCATAAAAACTATTTTTTAAAAACAAAGTAAGCCGTGATCAACAACAAGATCCAAACAATTCCGAGGATATCCATGAGCCGCATCCATTTTTGAAACTCCTGCCAATCGGCCCAACCCCCAAATTTCCAGGAAAGGCGGCGACCAACTAAAACGCAAATTACCAAAACCGGAATACCAACAATTGGAATCAACGAGAGAGCGAACAAAATATAAAGTCGTGCTCCCAATGTCCAACCCTGCGTAAAAAACAATGCGCCAAGAGATGGTGTTCGCAAATATTTAGCCTTGGTTTTTTCTTCCGGCTCAAGAATTAAGGTATAACCGCAACCGGAACATTCCTCATTCCAATCCTCAACCTTAACCTGGCACGAAGAACATAATTTTTGCATATTTATTTACAACGAATGAAGTTTAACGGATTTAATTTCACACTGTTTTCCATAACTTCAAAGTGCAAGTGTGTGCCGGTTGATTGTCCGGTTGTTCCAACGTTACCTAAAGCTTCGCCGGCAGCAACTTCTTGACCAACAGCCACAAAAAGTTTTGAGAAGTGACCATAACGAGTAACGTAGCCGTCGCCGTGATTAATATCAACACAGTTGCCGTAACCATCAAACCAGCCGGATCGAGTCACTGTACCGCCACGTGTGGCGTAAACATATGAAGAGTAATCACCGTCAATGTCCAGTCCTTTGTGCAAACCAAATCTATAATACTGGTTGAAATAAACCGTGATGTAGCAACCATCGGTTGGCCAAACCCAACTGCCGGTAGCAGCCGCCGGGGCAGTACTGCCACGCGTGCCAGTAAAAATACTGGAAGCAGGAGCCGTGTAAGTAACCGGAGTGCTGGTGGGCGGTGTGGCATCAGGCAACATTAAAGTGACCCCTACTGACAAGGCAGCGGAATCAGACAAATCATTGAAAGATAAAATTTTGTCAGTCGAGGTTCCGTATTTTTTAGCAATACTGGAAACTGTGTCACCTCTTTTAACAGTATAAACAACACCGTCAGCCGGCGGAATAATTATTTTTTGACCAAGCCTAATTGTACTGCGATAAGTTAAGTTGTTAGCCCAAAGAAGCGTACTTAAACTTAGACCATACTTCTCAGCAATTGAACCAAGAACGTCGCCATCCTGAACCGTATATTCTTCAATAGCATTGCGGGCGGCTACGCTGTTGCCGCCTTCGCTAATAGTTGGTGAGGTAATGGCGCTACCGCCGAGCAAGGTGGCCACTTGCTCCTCGTACAACAAATCAACATCAATTTCCTCTGATGAAACAGAGTAGGTGTCGAGATAACTAGATGAAGCGTGAGGAATTACACGTTCCGCCGAAACTTCCTCAACTAAAGTTGAAGAGTTTTCATCCATTAAACTCAAAATTAAACTTTTAGCTCCAAAAGTTTCAGCTCGAACTTCACTGGTTTGAATATTAACCACTCCGGTCACAGCCACGACTAGAACAATCGCCGCGTGGAACATGTAACGGTTAGTGAAAACAAAAAGAAAACGATTTTTAGCCGGCAGATAAAGCCGATACATTTGTCGCCGAAAGAAAAATAGAAGACGGTAAATTGGCAGGCCAATCCATTTAAAAGAAAAACGACCAATGGAGGAAAAAGGGCGGCCTAAAAAGGTAAAAATTGCCCACGCGTTTTGTTTTAAAAAAACGAATCCGCGAAGAACGGACAAAAGTAATTTTATGAAGAAATATTTAGGTTTTATTTCCATGAAAACGAATAAACAGTATCATTTTTCACCATTTGCGTCAATCAAAAAGCTTTGGTTGGAATCTTTTCCAAGAAGTCCGATGAATTGGACACGGTCCGTATTCTTTTATCGCTGACAAGTGAACTTCGGTGGAATATCCTTTATGCTCATGAAAACTATACTTAGGAAACTCCAGGGAAAGCTTGTCCATTAAAGCATCGCGATAAACCTTGGCCACAATCGAGGCGGCGGCAATCGATTTTATTAAACGATCGCCTCGGATAATTCCTTTTTGTTGAAAAGGGATGCCTGGAATTTTCCAAGCATCAACCAAAACAAAATCAACTTCACCAATTTTCTCCAAAGCGCGGCGCATGGCCAAAAAAGTGGCCCGTCTAATACCAAGTTTGTTAATTTCGTCCACACTGGCCTCGCCGATGGCATGGACTCGGGCTCGTTTTTTTATTTCTAATGACAATCTTTCACGAGCTAGTGGTGTTAAAAGTTTACTATCGCGCACCCCAGCCAAACGGAATGGTTCTTGCAGAATAACCGCTCCGGCCACAACCGGACCAGCCAAGGCCCCACAGCCAACTTCATCAACCCCAACTACAGCTTTGTAACCCAAAGCCGCCAAGTCGCGTTCAAAGTGAAAAGTTGGGTTTTTCATAATAATTAAGCGGTTTTCTTTACTCTGACAATTGACAAAACACCCCTTTTAACACTATCATAACAGTCGTTAATCGAAAACTTAAAACAAACTATGCCTAGCATGATTTCTCTCCTTTCTATCGGAGCCGGTCTCGTGGCTCTGATCTACGGTGGATTCCTGATCCAATGGATTCTCCGCCTGCCGTCCGGTGATGGCAAGATGATCGGCATTGCCAAAGCCATTCAAGATGGCGCCAATGCCTACATGGCTCGCCAATACAAAACGATCGCCTTCATTGGCATCGTCGTCCTTATCCTCATCGGTTTGTTTTTAAACTGGTGGCTAGCCGCTGGTTTCGCGGTTGGTGCTGTTTTCTCCGGCCTAGCTGGTTTTACCGGCATGTTTATTTCCGTCCGCGCCAATGTCCGCACAACCGAGGCGGCTAAAACCGGTTTAAAGGAAGCTTTAAACGTGGCTGTCCGTGGCGGATCAATTACCGGCTTGTTCGTGGTCGGACTTGGTCTTATTGCCGTAGCCGGCTTTTACATGTTGTCCGGTTACAATGTCGGTGCTTTAATCGGCCTTGGTTTCGGCGGCTCGCTTATCTCGGTTTTTGCTCGTCTTGGTGGTGGTATCTTTACCAAAGCCGCCGATGTTGGAGCTGACTTGGTTGGAAAAGTTGAGGCTGGAATTCCTGAAGACGACCCACGCAACCCAGCGGTTATTGCCGACAACGTTGGTGACAACGTTGGTGACTGTGCCGGTATGGCCGCTGACCTTTTTGAAACCTATGCTGTGACTATGGTAGCCACTATGTTTCTTGGAGCTACCTCAATGGTCGCTTTAAAAGGTGGGGAAGTTTACACCATCTATCCATTGGCCCTTGGTGCCGTGGCTATCATCGCTTCCATTCTTGGAACCCTCTTTATTAGACTTGGAAAAAATCAAAACATCATGGGCGCCCTTTATAAAGGTTTGGCCGCGGCCGGTGTTTTTGCTCTGATCGGCTTCTGGGTCGTCACAAAACTAATGCTTAGCACGGTTATTGGTGGCCCGGCTCCAATCTTTGTCTTCTTTTCGGCTGTGATTGGTTTGGTCGTTACTGGTCTCCTGATTGTTATCACTGAATATTACACCAGCACTTCCTATGGCCCGGTAAAAAAACTGGCCGAGGCTTCACAAACCGGACACGGGACAAACGTCATTGCTGGCTTAGCTCTTTCAATGAAAGCCACGGCTTTGCCGGTTCTGGTCATTGTCTTCGGCGTGCTAGCCGCTTATGCCTCAGCTGGTCTTTACGGCATTGCTATCGCCGCTGTGGCCATGCTCTCGCTTACAGGAATCATTGTGGCGATTGATGCTTATGGTCCGATTACCGACAACGCTGGTGGTATCGCTGAAATGGCAGAATTACCGGAGTCAGTTCGTGATATCACTGATCCGCTCGACGCTGTTGGCAACACCACCAAAGCTGTGACCAAGGCTTATGCTATTGGTTCAGCCGGCCTGGCTACTCTGGTTTTGTTTGGCGACTATATTCACGCTTTAAAAATGGAAAGTGCTGATGCGGTGTTTGATTTAGCAGATCCAAAAGTTATTATTGGTCTCTTTCTTGGCGGCATTGTTACTTATTTCTTCTCGGCTCGTTCTATGGAAGCCGTTGGCCGCGCGGCCGGCGCTGTGGTTGAGGAAGTTCGTCGCCAATTTAAAGAAAAGAAAATCATGGAAGGCATCGACAAACCAGACTATGGTCGCGCTGTCGACATCGTGACTAAAGCCGCTATCAAAGAGATGATTGTTCCGGCTTTGCTCGCGGTTCTTTCACCAATCGTTGTTGGGTTTGTTCTTGGTCCAATTGCCCTCGGCGGTTTACTCATCGGTTCAATAGTTACCGGTCTCTTTATGGCCATTTCCATGACCACCGGTGGTGGGGCTTGGGACAACGCCAAGAAATATATTGAAAAAGGAAACTACGGCGGCAAAGGCAGCTTTACTCATCAGGCCGCGGTGACCGGCGACACGGTTGGTGATCCTTACAAAGACACCGCTGGTCCGGCCATCAACCCGATGATTAAGATTCTCAACATTGTTGCTTTGCTAATTGTAGCGTTGATTGTCTAATTTGTTTTAAAAAAGACCGCTGGTTTTGACCGGCGGTTTTTTGTTGACACAAACAAAATAAAAAGGTATCCTCGACGCGCGTAATTTATTTGAAATTTATGTCTCAAGTACAAATCGAAACTCTCCCAAAAAACTCAATGAAACTAACCATAACTGTTTCTGCCGATGAAATGAAACCGCATATGGAAGCAGCTGTGGCTCACCTAGCCGAGCATGTTGAAGTCCCTGGTTTCCGTGCTGGTAAAGCCACTTATGAAGCCCTTAAAAACAAGTTGGGTGAAATGGCTATTTATGAGGAAGCAGTGGAACAAGCAGTTCGAGCTACCTTTGTCGAAGCTATCACCACTAATAAAATTGATCCGGTCGGTTCACCGGCCATCGATGTGGTTAAAATGGCTCCAGGTAACGAATTTGTTTTTACCGCTACAGTCGCTTTAATGCCGGCAGTAGACCAATTAGCTGATTACAAAACTTTAAAAATAGATAGACAAGAAGTTAAGGTAGAAGACAAAGACATTGATATTGCCTTACGTGATTTGCAGCGCATGCAAACAAAAGAAGTTCGTGCCGAAGCCGGTTCAGCTGTCACCAAAGAAGACAAGGTCGTCATCAACATGAACATCAAAAAAGAAAACGTTCCGCTTGAAGGCGGCCAAGCCACCAACCATGCTGTCTTCATGAACGAGGCTTACTATATTCCCGGTTTCACCGAACAATTACTTGGAACTAAAGAAGGTGATAAAAAAACTTTTAAATTGGAATTTCCTAAAGAGCATTATCAAAAAAATATTGCTGGTCAGGAAGTTGAATTTGAGGTTGAAGTAAAAGAAATTTTTAATCTTCAAGCCCCGGCTGTTGATGATGCTTTTGCCGCCAGCCTTGGACAAAAAGACTTGGCCTCTCTCAAAACCATTATTAAAGACAACATGGCCCACGAAAAAAATGAGGAGGAGGCAATTCGCCAGGAACGCACCATGTTGGAACTTCTAGCCAAAGAGTCACGCTTCCAAGACATTCCGGATCTTTTGGTAAATGAGGAAATCAACAAAATGATCGAGGAATTAAAACACGGCGTTGAAGAACAAGGTGGAGTTTTCGAAGACTATGTAAAGAGTTTAAAGAAAACTTTGGCTGATATAAAACTCGATTTCACTCCTCAGGCACTTAACCGCATTAAGGTTGCTTTGGTTGTTAAAGAGGTGGCAAAAAAAGAAGATATTAAATTGAAAGAAGAAGAAATAGCCGAAGAAATTGATCATGTTGCCGAGCACTACAAAGATGACAAGGAAGCCAAGGAGAGAATTTACTCTCCGGAGTATCGTGACTATATCCAATCAGTCTTACGAAATCGAAAAGTCATCGAACTCTTAAAAAAAGAAATGGTTAAATAATTACCAATTAAAAAAATCCCCACTCGGGGATTTTTTGTTTTAAAAAACCCGAGACGACGAGGTCAGGGGCGAGGGAGCCACAGGTCGCGTTGTTCCTGTGGGGTGACGAACCAGGGGTAGGGGCCGGAGGGTTGTTCGGGCCTCACCAGTTCGACGTAGAAATCGGGACAGATGATCGACGCGTCTTTGTGCCAAATCGCAGCCGTGCGAACTCCTGTCAGTCCATACCAACGCTCTAGCCAACGAACCGTCCCGGCCAGCGTCAAACCGCTCTGGGTCAACTCGTCGACCAAGAGGACGCCTGTGCGAACCAAGGGGTCCTTTGTGGTCAGGTCGCGACTAAAGACAACTTCCTCTTGTTGTGTACCCTTGTCTGGATAGCTACCAACAGAAACGATTGCCAAGGGTGCCTCGAAAACTCGAGAAAGAACTTCACCGGGAAACAAGCCGCCTCGAGCGATGGCGATCACTTGCTGAACCTGGAAGTCTGGGCAGTCGGCGATGTTTTGTACCAGCCGACGAACCAAATCGCAGTATTCCGGAAAGCCCAAGTAGACTTTACGGGAGCAGAGATCGGACATTGTGCCTCCCAAGAGTATCTGTAGCATATCGAAAGACCGGCTGTTGAGCAAACCTGGTTTCTGCTAAAATAAAATCATTATGAAATTCGGTGCCCATGTTTCCATTGAAGGTGGGGTTTGGAATGCCCCGGGGAACGCAGCTAAAATCGGCTGCGAGGTTTTACAAATGTTCACTCGGCCACCACAAGGTGGCAAAGCGTCGGAAATAACCCCGGAAACCGTCAAAAAATTCCGCACGGCTATGGAGGAAAACAAAATTTCCGCGGCTTATGTCCACGCCCCCTACATCATTAACCTAGCCTCACCTTTGGGTCACACTCGCGGTTACTCTATTCACCTTATCCGTGAGGAGTTGGAGCGCGGCTCACTCCTTGGTTGTCAGGCCATGATGTTCCATATGGGCTCAGCGGCCGGGGTTGGTGAAAAGAAGGGGTTGGAAATGGCCAAAGATGGGGTGGAAAAAATTTTAAAAGACTATAACGGCTCGTGCCAGTTGCTAATCGAAATGTCGGCCGGGGCCGGGGCAATCATGGGTGATAAATTTGAAGACGTTTGGGAAGTTCTTCAGGCTAAGGGGGGCAACAAAGTCGGCGTTTGTCTTGATACACAACATGCCTTTGCTTCTGGTTATGATTTTCGGACAAAAGAAGCGTTGGAAAAAACCTTAAAAGATTTCGACGACATTATCGGCTTGGAACGACTGATTTTAATTCACACCAATGACTCGGCCACTGACTTTGGTTCACACAAAGATCGTCACGCCCATATCGGCGAAGGAAAAATCGGCCAAGCTGGATTCGAAGCAATCATTAATAATAAAAAATTAAAAGGTATCGATCTTATTTTAGAGACGCCTTGGGATGATGGATCAAAAGGAGTTGAAAAAGACCTAAAACTTTTCAAAAAAATTCGTGGTTAATATGATTCTGACTGTTCACGCTTCACCGAACGCGAAAAAAACAGAGATCGTTGGTTGGCTAGACGATAATACTGTTAAAATAAAAATCGCCGCCCCGCCGCGGGAAGGGAAGGCTAACGAAGAGCTTATTCGCTTCCTGGCTGAGTATTACAAAAAGCCAAAAACAGCAATAAAAATTGTCCGCGGCGCAACTACTAAAATAAAGCAAATTGAGGTATAGTGTTTTCCCAATATGGAAGTGCCTGACTTAATAAAAATTGATCAAATAAGAAACCGTGGTTTCCGCCCACAAGTGGTTGGTTGTTTTATAAATGACAAAAAAGTCCTGTTTTTGTTCAAAAAAGAACATAATTTGTGGCAACTGCCGCAAGGCGGGGTAAATAATAAAGAGCTGCTCAAAACCGCTTTTTTTAGAGAAATGGCCGAAGAGCTTGGCAGTGATTTTATTAAAACTGTTAAAAAAAATATACAAATATTTGGTGAGGACGAGGTGAAGTTTCCCTCCCGAAATCAAAACACCCGCGAATTAAGAAACGATGCTGACCAGGACATTTACATGAAGGGAAAAAAATACTTTTTTATCACCACTAGTTCCGCTTCACAAAATATTGATATCACAAAAACTGAATTCGACGACTTTAAATGGCTTTCTTTTGAGGATGGGTTGTCCTTGTGTGACACAATACTTCAGAAGGGGAAAAAACGAATTACCACGAAGGCTTTAAAAGAATTACGAAACTTAAATCTTATATAAAAAATCTGCCAACCGGCAGTTTTTTTAATTCTTAAAATTATTATTTAATTTCTTCCTCAATTATTCTCTCGCATTCTTTAATTTGTTCGTCTACATTGCCACGCGACAAATCAAAAGTATAAATAAAAGAAAAATTTAAATTTTCGTGAAGTATTTTGCGTTTGTGATAAATCTGAATAAAATTCTCGGCGTCAGAGCGGGACTTTTTTATCCCCTCTAAAATAAAATCCTCTGGGGTGTTGAGGTGAATTAAAAAAACTTTTAGTCCGACCTTATTTGCCAGCTCATTAATTGTTTTAACAATGTTCGGACCAGCACAATCGGCGTCGACCGCTAGACCAAAACCCTTTTCAACAAACTCTTTAGCTACTCCAAAACCCAACTCAACCGTTCTTGTAAGATTAAACCCCTTGCTTATCAAAATTTTTCTAATTTCATCGTTGGAAACCCGGACAAGACCAAAATATTCGGCCATTGGTTTAATAACTGTGGTTTTTCCCGAGCCAACCAGCCCGATCGGGCAGAGAATAAAGGGTTTAGACGATACTTTTGAAGGAACGACGACTTGTTTTTTATAAAGGTTAATAATTTCTACAAAATCTTGATCAGAAAGGTCTTTACCGTCTTTTGACTCGTTTTCTGGATTACCAATAACTACCTTTTCTGTCCCTGGCACCTCATCGATTCCGCCTTTTGACCAAGGATTACATCTTAAAATCCTACTTGTAGCTAAAAAACCGCCTTTTATTAAACCAAAACGCTCAATAGCTTGCTTGGAATACTCTGAACAGCTTGGGTGAAAGCGGCAATAACCGTACGGATGGAAAATTTTTAAAGGACCATGATCAAAAGACAGGGTTTTTTGATAAATTATTATTAAAAAAACAGCTATTGCTTTAAAAGGATTCATAAAAGGCGGGCCTTTTTTAATCCGTGAACAATTATGTCTTCCAATCCTTTATAATCGGCCTCTTTCGCCCCCGGGCGGACAATAAAAGTAAAATCAAGACCGGTTTTAATGTTTTTCAGATTCAAATGGATGATTTCCCGGATCTGACGACGAAGACGGTTACGTTTTACAGCTGATTTGGAGATTTTTGTGCCAACCATAAAAGCAAAACGGGAAACCGGCAGGTTGTTTGGCAGAAATTTAAAACCACAGACCGGATCAAAGACGCTTTTCCCGGTTTTAAAGACCTTTTCAATGTCTTTTTCCTTTCTTAAACGATTTTCTTGTGGCAACATATGAATAACAGGGGCTTAACCCCTGTTTTCATTATACCTTATTTCGATTTTCGCTGTACCGACATGCGCTTGCGGCCACGGGCACGGCGACGTTTTAAGACCTTTCGGCCGGCCGAAGTAGCCATTCTGGACATAAATCCATGAACCTTGGCACGGCGGGCTTTTTTCGGCTGATATGTGCGTTTTGGCATAACTGTATTGTATTTTAATAAGCGTGTATATTATTACCACACTTTCCACAGTTTATCAACCTACATACCCACTACTTGACCTCTTGCCCCCTTGTGGATAAATGGTAAACTAGAAGCCGAAGTAAACAAAAACTAACAAATTTCGACCTTTTTTGCCCTTTTGGGCCCCATGCTCCATATGAATACCAATGAACTTTGGCAGGCGGTTCTAGGCGAACTAGAGCTAAAACTTAGTAAGGCCAACTTTACCACTTGGTTTAAAAATACTTTTATTGCTAATTTTAGCGAAAACGAGGTCATTGTTGGTGTTCCCAACACTTTTACCAAAACTTGGTTAGAAAAAAAATATCACAAGGAAATTCACAACATGATCCAGGTGTTAGCCAACAACGCCAAAATCAAAAGTATTGTTTACAAAGTCGAAACAAAACCAGGCATGCCGGTTTCGATCGACCCGGCAGAAGGTATGGATATTGTTTTTGAAGCTCAGGAGGCACCAAAATCAGCTATTTATCAATCTCAACCGTCATCTTCCCCAATTAGCCAACACGAAACCATCGAAGTTTCTTTAAACCCAAAATATTCCTTCTCCAGCTTTATTGTTGGAAAACAAAACGAACTTGCCCATGCCGCGGCCCAGGCTGTAGCCAGCCAACCCGGCAGTGTTTATAACCCTCTCTTCCTTTATGGTGGGGTTGGTTTGGGCAAAACCCACCTTTTACAAGCTGTTGGAAACGAAATAGCCAAACAGAACAGCAACGCACGAATTCTTTATGTCACTAGTGAAAAATTCACTAATGATTATATTTACGCTATCCGCACAAATAAAATGAAAGAGTTTAAAGATATTTATCGAACTGTTGATGCTCTTTTAATTGACGACATCCAATTCATAACAGGGAAGGAAGGAACTCAGGAAGAATTTTTCCACACCTTTAACACTCTTCATCAAAACAACAAACAGATTATTTTAACTTCTGATCGCCCACCCAAAGCCATTCCCGATCTTGAACAACGCTTGTCGTCACGTTTTGAAATGGGAATGATGGCCGATATCGGCAGCCCTGATTTTGAAACAAGAATTGCTATTTTACAAGCCAAATGTCGCGAAAAGAACTATATTTTGGATCAAAGTATTCTTCACCATATTGGCACAATGATTCAAAGTAATGTCCGTGAACTCGAAGGGGCTTTGAACAAAATTATTGCTCTTCATCAATTTAAAAACACCGTTCCAACAATCGAATCAGTTAAATCTATCTTGGCTAGTTTTCTACCAACTAAAAACAAAAAGAGTGTTACCCCAAGACAACTTATTCAAACCGTGGCCGGATATTTTGAATTAGAAATAGAAGATCTTTTGGGAAAGAGTCGTGAAAAACGTCTAGCTTTCCCGCGCCAAATTATCATGTATATAATGAGAGAGGAAATGAAATCTAGTTTTCCTTCTATTGGTTCTGAACTGGGCGGACGTGATCACACCACGGCTATGCACGCTTATGAGAAGATTTCCAATCAAATTGTTATCGATGAAAAGTTGCAACAAGATGTTGAGGTAATAAAACAAAGAATTTACGTTTAAAACGCAAAGGATAAGAGGTGAATAAGTCTGTGTCTATCGGGGGGAAGAAACCTTAAAGAAATAACCCCATCAAAAAAGAGTAAATTCTATTCACTGTTAACTACTTTTTAATTGACTTCTTACACACTTTTTCTCTATCTCTTTTTTCGCTTGTTTTAGACCAAAACCTCGTTTTTCCACTCTATCCACAACACCTACTACTATTACTATAAATAATATATATAAAAGATAATTATAGTTATGAAAGTTTCTTGTTTAAAAACGAATCTTCAAATGGGGTTAGCAATAACCAGTCACCTCTCTACCAAGAACATTCAACTACCTATTCTTAATAATGTTCTATTGGTGGCAAAAAATGGGAATATTCGTTTTACTTCAACAAACTTGGAAATGGCGGTTAGTTGTTTAGTAAGGGGAAAGATTGATGAGGATGGCGAAATTACCATTCCTTCAAAACTTTTCTACGATTACATTTCCTTATTAAAAGAAGAAAAGATTGATTTAAAGGTGGAAGAAAGCGTTTTACACCTGGAAGCTGGGGATAATAAAACTAAGATTAATGGATTACCATCATCTGACTTTCCTTTGGTTCCGGCTGTTTCCGCTGAAAAAGTTTATACAATACCCGTTGATCTTTTTCGGGACGCGGTTTCACAAACAGTTTTTGCCGCGGCCAATAACGAATCAAGACCAGAGCTTTCAGGCTTATTACTCCAGTTTAAGAAAAATAAGTTAATTATTGCAGCTACTGATTCTTATCGTTTGGTTGAAAAGACCGTTGTTTTGCCAAACGAGTCGGCCAGCGAAACCTCGGTTATTGTCCCGGTTAAAACCGTTATTGAGGCCCACCGAATCTTTTCCCTTTTTAAAGACACCTCAGATTCACCAAACGAAGTCCAAATAAGTTTGTCAGAAAACCAAATTGTTTTTACTTACGGTTCGGTGGAGTTAATTTCCCGTGTTATTGAGGGGAACTTCCCGGATTATCAACAGATTATTCCACAAAATTTTCAAACCGAAGCCAAGGTTAATCGCGAAGACCTTATAAACACCGTTAAGACCGCTAGTTTGTTTTCTCGTTCCGGTCTTTTTGATGTGACGA
Source organism: Patescibacteria group bacterium (assembly GCA_041661745.1). GTDB lineage: Bacteria > Patescibacteriota > Patescibacteriia > UBA9934 > GWF2-40-263 > UBA12403. The sequence continues at coordinate 129,838 of JBAZTR010000003.1, read as the reverse complement.
TATTTTTCGACCCAAGCGGATCACTGCGAGTCAGTGCGGCCGATGCTTCGCGCGGCGAAAACTCCGCCTCAACCAAAATTGAAGTTTCCGGGATTGAAAATTCCGTCACCTTAAACTTTCGTTACCTTCTCGACGGCCTTCAATCAATAGGAACTGAAGATGTTTCTTTTAAAATGATTGATGGTTCAAACCCCTGTGTTATAAAACCTTTTAATCAAGAAGATCAGTTGTATATTATTATGCCTATTAAACAATAGGATATGTTGATTGTTCCTAACGCCCCGTCTTTTTTGCTTCTACCGATCGGTCGACTTTGGAATGGTGGAAAATGTCCAGATTTTAGACTCTCAAGTTTTGTTGAACTTCAAAAAAACGACAAAGGTCTTTTGGTCAAAACCACCACATCATCTTTTCCAGGGTATAAAAAAGACCAGACCCAAAAAGAAATCGAAGCAAGCGAAAGAATCTGTTTTTTTATTGTGGATGATGATGGACAGTATCTTGAAGTTGTTTTAAGCATCGATGGCCGTTTCACGGTGTCTGGTTTTGATGGGCCAAACCAAAAAGTGGCTGATTTTAACAACGTTGCTTTTGAAACAAACCACAAAGAAGAAGATAACGGGAAAATTTTAAACGAAATAATTATTCCGCCCGATTTACTTCCTTCGAAACTGTCTGCTTTAAACGTTTTTTTGGTTGCCGGTGGGCAGGTCCTGGCTTATCACCCTCTACCAGGGGCAGAACCAAACCTTCATCAACCAGAATCTTTCCCACTGGCAAAAATAGAATAAAAAAAGACGGGCGATTGTGCCCGTCTTTTTGTTTTGTTTTTAATCGAACGGATTTAGATCAGAGCCGCCGGTGTTAACAGTCGGGGTTGCTCCGTTTGGAGTTATATAAACCATTGTTCCAGGAGCTTCTACAACACCACTGGAGCCTTCGGCCCGTGCGGTAATAACCCACGTGCCAGACATTGGCATGGTCCAAGGAACGGTAATAAAAGGGGACGACGGCAATTCCGCCGAACCAATTAGAGAGCGACCAGAACCACCAACCTCTTCGGCATAAACAAAGATTGAGTTGTAATTAGTTGGATTTTGCAGAGAAAGAGCTAATGAGTAAACCTCCTGGTTTCGTTCAATTGATTGTCCGTTAACTGGATCAATAATTGAAAGATCGTCTCGCGAGGCCTCGCTATCTATTTTAATTCCAACTGAATTTGAGCCGGTGTTATCAATATCGTCATAAGCCACGGCTTTTAAGGTGTGATAACCCCGTTCGACCGTGTTGGGTATGTTCAGGGTTTTTTCATAAGGGGCTTGGCTGTCGCTACCCAAGTAATAACCATCGATATAGAACTCAACACGTCTCACGCCTCGTGGAGCATCGGCATTAACAGCAATAGAAATCTCGAGCGAAGAGAACGATTGGTTTTTAGAAGGGGATTCGATTGTGATGGTTGGGAAATTTTTTGGAACATGAAGATCGTCAGTTTCAGTGGGTACCGCGCCTTGCTCAATTTTTATCCCGGTTTCGGTTTCTTTTGCTTTAAGCCAATTTTGCACAGCGGTTTCCCACGGAGTAAACATTGGATCTTTTGTTGGGTCAGCTGGTTGGGCTCCGGTCGGATTGTCTTTATCGACGTAAAAAAGAATATCGTGATATTCGGCAAAGGTTTTTGTTTCTCGGAAAGAGGCTGGGGTGTATTCCGTGGCCAGCTTCCCCGAAGCCCTATCAATAACCACAGTTTGTCCCGGCATCTGCCCATCAAGAATAGCTTTGCCGGTTATTGGAATTTCCGGCGGGGTAAAAGATTCGGCCGGTGTTCCTACCAAGGCTCTGGTTAAGAAACTATTCCATATCGGAGCGGCGATAATTGACCCGTCAGCGCCTCTGGCCATGTCAGAGCCGTCAGTATTGCCAACCCACACTCCAACGACTATGGCGGGGGTAAATCCGACTGTCCAGGCGTCGTTGTAGTCGTTAGTCGTTCCGGTTTTGGCGGCTACCGGCCGGTCGCTCAGTTGAAGATAGTTGTTTTCACCAAAAACATAAGCGCGAGCGGCGTTATCAGATAAGACATTGGCAATCATGTAAGCGAAATTTTTTTCCAGAACTTTTTTGCCCTCATTTTCTTTCCATTCGTATAAAACATTTCCGCCCGGCTCTTCAACTTTTAGAATGGCTGTTGTTTCTTGTTTGATTCCGTTGTTGGCAAAAACTCCGAAAGCCCCGACGTGTTCCAATAATTCGACCTCACCGCCGCCAAGAACTATTGCTAAACCAAACCGTGAGCGGTCAGTAAAAGAAGAGTAACCAAGCTGTTCGGCAAATTGCAATGTATTTTCCACGCCAACCAAATAAAGCATCTTTACGGCTGGAATATTTAATGATCCCTGCAACGCTTGTCGGACGGTTAACGGACCGCGTTCTTTTAAGTCATAATCGTTTGGTGAATAGTTGCCGGTAACTGTGGGGAAGTCAGTTTTTACATCCCATAAAACTGTGTTGGGGGTATAGCCTTTGATGAAACCGGCAGTATAGACAATTGGTTTAAAACTAGAGCCTGGTTGTCGAAGACTCGTGGCAACGTTCACTTGGCCGTCGATTTCGTCATCAAAATAGTCTTTGGATCCAACCATGGAAAGAATTTGTCCGGTTTTTGGGTCAGTCGCTACCAATGCGGCGTTGTTAAAATTGTATCTTTCCCCATTTTTTTCCACGCCGTTTTTAACCTCTTCTTCGGCAATTTTTTGTTTGTCGTAATCAAGGGTGGTTATGACCTTAAGTCCACCTTCCTCAACTAATTTTGGATCGATTTTTAAAGTTTCTTCCAAAACCTCTTTAACATAAAAAACAAAATGTGGAGCTTCGATGTTAGAAACAGTTGTTTGAAGTTCGATTGGTTCAGCTTTGGCCGCGTCAGCCTGCTCTTGGGTTATGAAAGTCAGTTCGACCATGTTGTTAAGAATCCAATCGCGGCGTGCTTGTAAAGCTTCCGGGTTGTTAAGGAGACTTGTTGGTCGTTGTGGCAGAGCGGCCAAAATTGCCGCTTCGGACAAGGTTAAATCTTTAACTGATTTACGAAGATAGTTTTGAGCCGCCGATTCAATCCCATAATTAGTTGAGCCGTACGGAATTTCGTTAAAATAGATTTGAAGAATTTCGTCTTTTGTATATTTTCTCTCTATTTCAACTGAGAGAATTAATTCCTTTATTTTTCGGCTTATTTTATGTTCGTTCGTTAGAATAGCGTTTTTAACCAACTGTTGAGTAAGGGTGGATCCACCGCCGGTTCCCCCGATTAGATTGTTTAGGACGGCTCTGGCAAAACCTTTGAAGCTGAATCCGTGATGCTGACAAAAAGCATGATCCTCGGCAGCGATGGTAGCTTGAACTGCCATAAGGGGTATGCCATTAGGGTCAAGTTCTAGTACTCCCTCACCATCACCACAAAAGTAGGAGGCAAATTTTACCAAGGTTCGGTTTTCGTCCCCGTGTAATTCATAAAGCAGGTGCTCGCCGGTACGGTCATAGATTTTTGTACTTTGACTAACCGAACGTTCGGAAAGGGAATTTGGATCTGGCAGATCGCGGCTAATAAAGGCGAAGATTCCAAGAATAAGAACAGAACCGGCCAAAACAGCCGCCAAACCAAGCAGGATAAGGTTTTTAAAATTGCCTGCAGTTAAGAGGTTTTTTATGAAAGCGAATTTTTTACGGCGTGTTTCGGAACGGCGGTGAAGATAGTTGTAAGTCATAGACGTTTCCTATAATACCGATTTTTGCCATTTTAGTCCACTTGATATTTGGGCTGTGGTTGGCAGTTTTTCGGGTTTTCTCATTGACCAAAAGGCTAAAGTGTGCTATACTAATACCGCTTCCTGAAAGGGAAGTTTTTATTATGAATAAGATATTTTGCAACAAAAAGAAGTGTTTTCTACAGCCGATTGAGTCGGTTTTGATTGCTTTACTCATGATTTTTGGTAGTTACATCATTTCCCCTAACGCGGCCGAAGCTTTGTCTTTGGACTGGTTAAATCCGGTTGCTTCCTATTCTTACAGCAACCAGCTGCCAACTGCCGAAGATGCTGAACCCCGTCGTGTTTTCTATTCTATTCCGATTACCGCTTATTCTAGTGAGGTTGGACAAACCGACTCCACCCCGTTTATTACCGCCTCTGGTACCACGGTTCGTCGTGGGGTTGTGGCTGCCAACTTTTTACCAATCGGTACCCGCATTCGTATTCCTGAACTTTATGGGGACGAGGTCTTTATTGTCGAAGACCGCATGAATGCCCGTTATAACCAACGTGTTGATATCTGGATGGAAGAAACCGTTGATGCCAAAAATTTTGGTGTCAATTGGACAACTATTGAGGTTTTCTAATATAATAACGGTCGCTATGTCGACCGCGGCCTGGTAGCCAAGTGGTAAGGCGAGGGTCTGCAAAACCCTTATGCGCGGGTTCAATTCCCACCCAGGCCTCCAAAAAATCTCGCCATTGTGGCGAGATTTTTTGTTGTTTAATATCTATTTCTTTTATTCCGGCATTTCCTGGATTACCGCAACTACGTCTAAAACATCGTCATTCATCAAGTTTTTTGGGACAAAAATTTCCGTCTTTTTTAACAACTGTCCGTGAAGCGATTCTTTCAGTTCGTTTTCCAGGTCTTCTGGAACAGTAAAAGCCAAAACATCAAATTCGTTGTTTTGCATTCGATGCATTAGTTCCTTGTTTAAAGCATTATAAAAATGATCTTTGGTAATATGGTCCTTTTTTGTGCCATATTCATCGTTTGAAGCAAAATTAGGCTGACTGGCTCCGCCGTATTTTATTGCCTCGCGTTCGCCGTTTTCTTGTTCAAGATCAGAGGTCACGTCAATCTCTCCGGCCTCGGTTAGGTTTAGCCCATCAGCCAAAAAAGTTTTGGCTTTTAAGGTGTTGGTGACAACAATTAAAGTGCGTTTGTGAAACGGATGAAGGGATGATGGTATTTGCATAAGTTTTTTAAAGTATATCCATAAACTCTTCTTTTTTCAACCCCTTCTGTTATAATTCAACCGTATGCATTTAAGAACAAAGAATTCAGTTATCGAATCGGTGCGAGAAATTGTTTTTGGTTTGGAGGATAGTTTAGTCTCCACTATGGGTGCGGTTACCGGTATTGCCATTGGTACCGAAGACCGCATGGTTATTATTCTTTCAGGTTTGGTGATTTTGGCGGTTGAAGCCACCTCAATGTCCGCCGGCAGTTTTTTATCAACCGAAACAGCCGAGCGAGCTGAGGAGAAATCAGACAAAGTTGTTCACCAGCGATCGATTAAAGCCGCTTTCGTTATGTTTATTTCCTATGTCTTTGGCGGAATGCTCCCTTTAACTCCTTATCTTCTTTTGCCGCCGGATTTGGCTATTCTCCCTTCGGTTATTTTAGCCGTTCTTGCTTTGGCCGGGGTTGGTTTTTGGACCGGTCGTTTTACCAAACGAGCCGGCTGGAAGACAGCAATAGAAATGGTTGTGGTTTCATTGGTGGCCGCGGGAATCGGTTATTTGGTTGGCTGGACAGTTTCCCATTACTTCGGTATTAACACTATATTGTAATTTTCTGGTATTCTGTAATTAGAACTTATGGCATCTTTCGATAAATTTACTGAGGAGTCCTCCGATGTTTGTGATGTTTGTCTGGCCTCCCTAAACGACCCGGAGAGTATTCAGACCGAGGAGTCTGAGGGCGGGGTAGTTTTAACGTTCTGCTCAACAGCTTGCCGCAACGAGTTTTTGAAGGAGCCGGAGAAATATTTGGATTTGGACGATGAAATTGAATAAAATTTAAGCGGTATTCGGGCATTATAAGGCGTTAAGGGGGTGACGGAGCTTGTCCGAAACCTCTTTTTTTGTTAGCTTATAGGAAGTTATGGAACGATTTGTCTACTTAGACCATGCCGCGACCACCCCGCTTGACCAGCGGGTTTTTAAGGCTATGAAACCGTGGCTGACCGACAAGTTTGGCAACCCCTCCAGTTTTCACTCACCAGGCAAGGAAGCGAAAGACGCAATCGAAGCAGCGCGAACAAAAATTTCTAAGATATTGTCATGCCGATCAGAAGAAATAATTTTTACCTCTGGTGGAACCGAATCTGACAACTTGGCCATTCTCGGGTTTGCTCGGGCCAACGCCGGGGCCGGGAAACATATTATTGTTTCAGCTATCGAACACCATGCTGTTTTAGAAGCTGCGACGCAACTGGAAAAAGAGGGTTTTGAGATTACTCGAATTGCTCCTAACTCCGACGGTGTTGTTGAAGTAGAAAAGGTTAAGGCCGCGCTGCGCCCGGAGACGATTCTGGTTTCCGTTATGTATGCCAACAATGAGGTTGGTACTATTCAACCAATTGCCGAAATCGGAAATTGTTTACAAAAACATCGTGGTGAAAAAAAATATCCGATTTTTCATACCGATGCTTGTCAGGCGGCCGGGGCTTTAGAACTTTCTGTCGAAAAACTTCATGTCGATGCCATGACGATTAACGGTTCAAAAATTTACGGGCCAAAAGGTATTGGGCTTCTGTATTTTAAAAAAGATTTGCGCCTTCAACCAATACAATTTGGTGGCGCGCAAGAACGCGGCCTTCGCCCGGGTACGGAAAACGTCGCCGGAATTGTTGGATTGGCCGCGGCCCTTGAGCTGGCTGATAAAGAAAAGAATAAAGAAAGCGAACGTCTTATTAAATTTCGCGACAAATTTATTGCTGGAATTTTATTGAAGGTTCCAAAAACAAAACTTAATGGTCACCCATTAAATCGTTTGCCGAACAACGCCAATATTTCTTTTTCTGATATCGAGGGCGAAGCTTTAATGCTGTATCTTGATGCTAAGGGAATCTTTATTTCAACCGGTTCCGCCTGCACCAGCGCTTCGCTTGATCCGAGTCATGTTTTGTTGGCCATGGGGAAATCCCCCGAAGAAGCCCACGGAGCCATGCGTTTTACTTTGGGACATTCCACCACTCAAAAAGATTTAGATTATGTTTTGAAAGTTTTGCCACCACTTGTGGAAAAACTTCGTTTAATCAGTTCAGTTAAGTTATAATATGGGCGACGTAAATGATTCATGTGGAATTGAAAGTTGGTTTTACAGCGACACGGTAAAAGATCACTTTTTTAATCCACGCAATTTTTTGAAAGAAGAAAATCCACCAGCTGATTTTAATGCTTACGGCGTTTACGGCTCGCCGGCTTGTGGTGATGAAATGAAAGTGTGGTTAAAAATTGATCCGGTCACTAAAAAAATTGTCGGTTATCTTTGGAAAACTTTTGGTTGTGCCAGTGCCATTGCCGCGGCCTCAATTTGTTCGGTTATGTGTTTGGAAAACGGCGGTTTAACCATCGATGAAGCGGTAAAAATTACCCCACAAATGATTGTTGACCGTTTAAGCGGCCTGCCACCGCGAAAAATTCATTGTTCGGTTTTGTGTGATAAGGCCTTACGTAATGCTATTGAAAAATATTTGAGTGGAGGGAAAGAGTTGGAAAGAGAGTGAAAGAGAGGGAAAGTTTCTACTTTCCTTCCCTTTCCTTCTCTTTAATCCCCTTTAATTCTCTTTATGAAAATAAGAATCAAAGTCGATCCAGATCTTTGTATCGGCGCGGCTGCTTGCGTAACCGTGGCCCCGGAAACCTTTCAGCTTAATAACGAAAACAAAGCCGATGTTTTAGATCACGGCCAAGCGCCCGGTGGCCCGACCTACGAGCGTGAAGTCGAAGTCACTGACGAAGAGTTGCAGAATATTATTCTTGGTGCTGAATCCTGTCCGGTTTTGGCCGTGTTGGTTTTTGACGAGACCGGCAAACAATTGTTTCCTAGATAACCTCATTCTCCCTCCTTCACCGCCGCGGTGGGGGAGGGATGGGGAGAGGGCTTATGAAAATTATTATCGTTGGCGGCGGCATTGCCGGCACTACTTGTGCGGAAGAGCTTAGAAAATTCGACCCGCAAGCCGAAATTACACTAGTTTCCGAAGAACATCATCCGCTTTATTCGCGGGTACTTTTGCCGCACTATTTAAAAGGAAAAGTGCCGCGTGAACGAGTATTTTTGAAAACAGAAAATTGGTACGCGGAAAATAATATTGAATGGATTTCCGGTGAACGCGTGGAAAAAGTTGATGTAAAAAATTCTTTTGTTTTATTGTCCAATGGTCGCGAACTTCCGTTTGATAAATTGGTTATTGCCGGTGGACGAAACACCAGACCGTTGCCGGAAGATCGCCGCGGGGTGGCTTATCTTTGGACACTTGATGATGCTGATCACCTGCAACAGCTTGTTTCCGAACAACCGCGACCATGTTCGGTTGGCGTTTATGGTGGCGGTTTGATTGGTTGCGAATTTATAAATGTTTTTAAAAATTTTGGTTTGGATATTACCGTGGCTTTTCGTGGAAAATATTTTTGGTCGCGCGTGCTTGATGAAGAAAGCGGCAAGTTGATTAATCAACAACTGGAAAAAAACGGAATCAAAGTTTTGCCGGAGGCAAAATTTATTGGTCTGCAAGGTGACACGGAAATTAGTGGCGTAGAAACCGATAAAGGAAATTTTGATTGTAAAATTCTTGGTGTCGGCATTGGCCTTGATCCGGACACCGCGTGGCTTAGCGATTCCGGTTTAAAAACAGAGAAGGGAATTGTTGTGAACGAAAAAATGGAAACCAATCTCCCTGGTGTCTACGCTATTGGGGACGTGGCTGAAGTTTTTGATGTTCATTCCGGAAGAAATAGAATTATAGGAACCTGGGCCGCGGCCCAAGCCCAGGGGCGAATTGCCGCCAGAAATATTTTTGGTCAAACGGAAAAATTTGAACAAATTACCACCTCTCCCATGAGTCTTTTAGGCCTTGATGCTATTTTTCTTGGTGATACTGACCGCGAGTGGGCTGATGAGATTAAAGTTGAAGGAAATACAGCCGCAGGTGGGGTTTTGCAGATTTTTTCTAAAGCGGGAAAGGTTATTGGCGCGACCATGATTAACAAGAATTCCGAACGTGAGCGAATTTTGAAAATGATGGGAAAATAAGGGTTTTTTAGGATTCCGCAGCAAACAAAAATACGTTTGTTGCGGTTTTTTGTTTAATTTAAGCGAAAAATGGAGGGAAACACGGTTGACAAATCTTTAAAAATATGATATAAATACACGTTCTCCGTGCGTGCCCACAAGGCCGTATAGAGGGCAATTTTCCGTCTCGCCGTCTGTTGGGGTTGCCCCACGATTGGCAAAATGAGCGGAACCATGTCCCTTCACAACAAAACGCGCCTTTAAAGCGCACGGAAAGAAATCCCATGTCTACCGCATCTTCCGTTTCCTCCGCTGCTCTCTCCACTGCCATCTCCGAGACCGGTGAGGCGATCATCGCCCACCTCGGGGCCTCGGCCATCACCAAGTCGCCGACTCTCGAGAATCTGGCTGTGGCCATCTCAAATATGCCGGAGCCGGCCAAGTGGAGCGTCATCGCCGGTGCCGGAGCCACGGCCGGAGCCTTCAAGGAGCCGGTCAGGGCGGCCCTCCGCAAGATCGGCCCCATCGGGGCGGTCTTCGAGCCGTACCTCACCGAGATCCTCGAGTCGGTCGTCGTCGGTGGTGCCAAGTCCTGGTTGGACTTCACCAAGGAGATGACCGACAAGATCAAGGTCAAGGCCGGCAGCGATGCCAAGGCCAAGGAGCCGTTGGCTCCGGACAAGTACTGGATCGAGCCGGCCGCCATGGGCCTTCACACCACAAGCAAGTGTGCCGAGCTCTTGCAGCGGACCGCTGCTTTCGAGTTGGCCAACACCGAGGTGGCCACGGTCGATATGAGCAATCCCAAGTCGCCGAAGAAGACGGTTATCCGTCCGGCCCAGAAGTATCGCGTCGATGAGGCTGACTGGGAGGCAATCGCTAAGCAGACGGGTCTTCGGATCTGCCCGTGCTGCGGTGGCTCGTTGGTCAAGATCCTCATGACCGGAGCCGGCTCCTCGTCGTCGATCGATCCGCCCAAGCCCAAGGCCTTCGAGGACACCCTGTCCGAGGAGGAACGCTGGGTCTTCGGGCGCCTGGTCGACCGCGCCATGTCCGAGAGGGGCCTGGCTGCGGCTCTCGTCCAGCGTGCCTTCGAGGAGGATGCTTGGAGCAAGATCCGCTTGCTCAAGGACCTTCTGAATGAAGGAACGAAGGGCGTCGAGCCGACCAACGACCTCTACCAGCGCTTCGTGCGCCGGGTGGACGCGGTGTTCAATCCGCGCCTCAAGGACAGGCTCGCCGGGCACCTCGACACGGCCACGGACAGGATCTCTCACTGGATTTCCGAAAGGAACTGGAAGGCGGTCGTCGCGGTCGTGGCTGGAATCTTCGGGATTTTGCTCCTCGTGATCGGGCTTCTGGGCTACGGCTACCTGCGCTTCACCTACTGGTCGGCCGAGATGTTCTTCTTGGACGGCTGGTACCACGGCCAGCTCTGGAAGTGGATGGCCGGCACCGTGTTGCTCACCATCTCCATGCTCCTCCTCATCCCCATCCAGGGGTTGGTGGACTGGTTCATGGATCAGTTCCGAATCGTCGGACAGCGGTTGGGCTTCAACGTCACGCCAGCCACGACCTCGGTGCCGTGGCTTCGGAACCTCGGGTTCTCCGGGGCGTTCTTCACCCTCTTCTTCGGGGCAGTTGGCTTGATCACAGTTGGTCTGGCTGGCGGCATTCAGGCACGATCTCTCCTGATCGTTGCCGCGATGCTGTCGACCGCGGCTGTGGTCGGCTACTCCCAAGTGAGGAGGATGGACATCTGGGAGTCCAAGTTCCTCCGCACCGTCACGTGGGTGGGAGCAATCCCGCTCTTCGCAGTGCTAGCGGCTCTCATGGCCCGAACCGAGTGGGCCTGGGAACCCGTTGAGGCCAGGGTGGTGCAGGGAACGACCAACGAGTTCGTGGTCGTCTACTCCAACCCCTACGACCAGACGGACGACGGAGAGTACTCCCTCGAGGAGGTCTTCGGCGTCGCGGCCACCAAGCACGGAATGGTCACGGTCAGCAATGGCCATGTCTACTCCGAAGCGCGGTTGGTCGCCAACCTCCCGGGGGCTCTGGAAGTCCGCGTCCGTGAGGATGGCTTCGGCCACTTCACGTACGACCTGAAGCCTGACCGGTTCCCAGAGGAGCTGGACAAGGCCAAGGCCAAGAAGGCGCAGGCCGAAGAGTTGGCCAGCGTCATCGGCGGACAGTCGGCCTCGACTGCCTCCTCGGCTCCGGTCCCCTCCATGTGGGGTTGCTCCCACACGTTCTGGGCCTGGATCCTGGTGGTGTCGCCGGCTGTGGCTGTGGCTGGTGGCTTGCTCCTGGCCGTTCTCGGTGCTCAGGACGAGAGCCAGAGCGGAACAGCACGCGGCTTCCGAGCCGCTGGTTCGTACCTGGCCATTCTGGCCGTCCTGTTCGGCTCGCTGGTGTTCCTGATCGTCGGCGTGTCGCTCTTGGTTGACTGTAAATTCGGATTCGGCGACGACCCGAACACGTCGGCCCAGATCGTTCAGCCGGCTCCAGCCGCCCCGACCGCGGTGCCCAGCCAGCCCGCGGCCGCCAGTTCCCAGGTGGCACCCACTACAGCCACCACGTCCCACCCGCCCGCTGCCTCGACTCCTTCGGGGAAGCGGAAGCAGATCGACTGTTCCCGGATCCAGGATCCGGTGAACCATGCGACCTGTCTCAGGAGTTCCGGGCACTAGGCCCGACTCCTCGCCCCGGCTTGTTAACTCAGGCTGGGGCTTTTATTTTTTCCTCTCCCCATCCCTCCCCCATATAAAAAACAAGAGTTATATGAGGGAGGGAGAACTAAAATTAGCTTAAATTAGATAAATTCTTCAGTCGCATGCCTTGACAAAACCCCAATTTTGTGATATATTATTGAGTACTTTTGAAAGCTTAGAAGAACCAAAAAAGCCGCTAAACAAAGGAAATTTTGCTGCTTCTTCGGTTCTTTTCAACCTGAAAACCAACTCAACCAACCACAATCCGTTCAGGTGCATTGCGCCAAGGAGCATCCATGCGTTCCATCCTCTCCGTCCTCGTTCTCGCCGTACTGTTCGTCCTCAACGGGTGCGTCTCTGTGCATCGGGGAGTCAATGGCGAACTCGAGGCGGCCGCTCGCGCGGTCACGCCCCGTGGCGCGGCCGTCGTGATCGACGCCTCCGCCAGGTACACCCTGGCCGAAGCGCAGGCGGCATGCATGGTGAACCCCAGCCAGTGCGGATGGCTCTTCCCGTTCGAGGCGTGGTCCGCCACGCCGGGAGCCCGTCTCACCGACTGGGTCTCTCTCCAGCAGTCGGGCATGACCCAGGCCATGGACAGCCGTGGTGCAACGCTCGTTATCGACCGGCAGCTCCTCCTGGAGCTCGAGAAGGTGCGAGTCGAACTCGAGAGGTCGCGCGCCGACTTCCGGGTCATCCTGGAGTCCGGCGAGTAATCTGGCTCCGGTCCAATCCAATCCATCCCTTCCGTTTTCTGGAGATTCACCATGATCCGTTCCATCCTCGCCGCCCTCGCCGCGGCCATCATCGCGTTCTTCGCCTCCACCTCCGCCCTCGCCGCCACCGCGGCCGAGCTCGGGGCGTGCAAGGAAGCGGTCGATCCGATCGACTGCTACTTGACGCTGAAGCAGGCCTGCGTCGGCGACGACCAGGACTGCATCCAGACCGTCGACCTCGCGTGGGCCCAGTGGCGCGCGGACGCGGCCGAGGCCAAGTTGGCCGTGGCCGCCAAGCCTGCGTCCGTCCCCGAGCCGGTTCCTGTCATCCGCCCGATGCCCCCGGCCTTCCCGGTCGGCGGTGTCCAGGCGCCGGAGATGATGGACCCGCCGCTCCGGGCGTTTTCCTACAACCCCCTGGGACTGGTCCGGTGGCTGCAGTGCGACCACTGCGCCACGATCCAGCTGGACCGCGGCCGGACCTACACCGTGGCCGGGCCCGAAGGGATCGTCCCGGTCATCGATCGGTTCGGTCGGGTCCGGACGGTCGTCGGCAACTTCAACGGAGACGATCGCGTCTCCGAGGTCGAGATGTCCGGCACCCCGGTCACCTGGTCGGGGGAGGGCACGATCTGGTTGATCGGCACCCCTGGGGCGTCGTCCAACTTCGTCCTCCGAGAAGTCACGGAGAGTCGGCCCGGCTACTGGCTGGTCGATTCCGGCGAAATCACCCGGAGAATCTTCGGAGATCTTCCCGGGCCGCAGGAACTCTCCGTCCCCCCCTCGTTCTAGAGGGTGGGGAAGCGTCACCCCCGGTTCGCAACAGAAATGTTTGCGGGCCGGGGTATTTGTTTAAACAAAAAACGCGTCTTGGCCAAATGGTCAAAACGCGTTTTATTTTTTTAGGTAGCGGAGGTTATGGAAGTCAACGCTCCAATGACGTAGTTGGAAATGGCGTAGGCCGCAATTATGATAACCAGACCAATGATAGAGTTAGTAAGAAGTTTTTTGGCTTTTTTAACTGGCTCGTCAGCACCTTGTGCAGTCAAATAAAGAAAACCAGCGTAGAGAACAAAGATCAGGAACAGGATACCCAAAAGACCAAGAATGACATTGATACCTTTACCAATTAACACTGTTAAATCTCCAGAGTTCTGTATATTAGCGCTGGTAGCGATATTTGTTAAACCGGTATTGGCTCCGCTCAAACCGGTTGGAACTGCTGCCGAGGCCATAAGAGGAAAGAGTAGATAGACCTGCCCAAAAGCCACTATTGTTGCGAAAATTTTGTTCATATTTTTAAATTAATTATTTTTTTTAAAAGATTTTTTACGGAATAATTTAGTGACTATCTATTCAGAGAAGAGTGAAATTAGAGCGCCTAAGAGATAGTTGGAAATGGCATAGGAAGCAACAATTAGAACCATGCCAATAGCCGAATAGGTAAGAACCTTCTTTGCTTTTTCCACCGCGTCTTTATTGCCTTGTGAAGTTAAGTAGAGAATACCAGCGTAGATTGTAAAAGCTAAAGCAACAATTCCCAAAAGTCCTAAAAGAACATTGATTGCTCCGGGAATAAGATCGATGAGTGTTTGGTTTGAAAAACCAGCGGTACTGCCGGTTACAGTCAAGCCCTCGGTTACCGTATCAATCGCCGCGGCAAGAAGTTTTGAATCGTTCATAACGTGAATTGGTGAGGTAAAAACTCACCAGCTCGCGTTATCCCCCTTTTTGTAAAAGGGGGAGAATTTTTTAAACGGACGAATTCATGGCTGTAGTAATCGCACCCAAAGCAAAGGTGGCAATGGCGTAAGCGGCCAAGACAATGACCAAACCAATTAAGCCTTGGAAGATATACTTTTTAGCTTTCTTAACTTTTTCTTCCTCACCACCAGCTGTTACCCACTTGAAACCGCCGATGAGAATGATAACGACGGCGACGATACCGAGGAAGCCAAGACCAACGCGGATAAGGTTGGCAATGGTCGAAGTGAGGTCGCCGGCCCCAAGGCCAGCTTCGTTGGCGAATTCATCGCCAGCGTTGCCACCAAACATTTCGTTAACAGTGACAACATCGGCACGCGCGATCGGGGCTGACAAGACGAAAATGGTCAGGCCAGCTAATAGGGTTTTGAGTTTTGTCATAATAATTAATTAAGATTTTTTAAAACGAGTTTATTATAGCACATTTAAGGGGTTTGGGGGGACGAAGAGGACGAAGAGGACGAGGGGGTGTGGAAAACTAAAGTGTTTTTTAAGAAGCCGAACCGATAATCGCAAGCAGAGTATAGAGAGCGGCGTAGGAGACAAAGATAAAAACTAGGCCCAACGTTGCCCAAACAACCGTTTGTTTTCCTTTTTCAATGGTTTCTTTTTTGCCACCGGAAATAATCCATTGCGCCCCGCCCCAGATAAACATTAAAAATGCGGCCACGCCAGCCAGACCCAAAACCGCCTTGATAATGTTGCCGGCCAAGACACGAATGTCCGTAGTGCCGAGAGGATTAGTTAAAGCCACGGCCGAGGCAGTGAAGGGTAAAGATCCAAGACCGAGAACGGATAGAGAGAAAAATATTTTTTTTAAAGACATATTATTTTAATTTTACGGAACCGGAGTGCAACATTTTTGTGAATCCGCGGGGCAGGATGATGTGCCATCGGTACAAGAGTATTCGGTGTTTTTGAAAGTGGCGGCTGTTTCCGCGTCGGTGCACATAGCCCCATCAGATGATTTTTCACAAGAGCTGACACAAGAGAAACCATCACACTTTGAATTGGCGGCACACGAATCGCCATCAGTGTCTGCTCCTGAGCAGATGACATATCCAGTACTTGCGGTTTCGCCGGTAATGGCCGCCCGCAAGGCAACCACTCCAGTGTAGGCAAAAAGGACAATGACCAAACCAACGGTGGCGTTTTTAATCCATTTTTTCCCTTTTTCCACCATGCCTTTATCACCATGGGCAATGATCCAGAAGAAGCCACCCAAAATGTAGACTAAGAAAACCAGACCGGCGATAATGCTCAAAATAAAGTTGCCGGTATTGGCAACAACGGTCATGAAATCGGTTAAACTACAATTACCCTCGTTCCAACATTCGTTACAGACGCCGGATAGAAATATTCCAACATCTTTGACATCGGTTACTCCACCGGCAACATCACACGTACCGGTTTGGGCATCGGCCAAAACCGCGAAGGGGGCAAGGAGTAAAACCGCAAAGATTGAAACAATAAAAAGACGCATATTAATAAGTCTGATTAACTTTATTTTCTGCTTCTCTGATTAAGTCTCCAAGTTCAAGACCGGAAGTAATAGAACTATCGATTAAAGAAATAAAAGCTTCCTCAACCACATTGGCATTGTTTCCATGATACCAACTTTCGGCTGTTAAAAGCTGGTTGGCAAAGATACCCAAGTCATCATCTTCTGATTGCTCGGCAATAAGTCCGCGCAAGGCTGTGGGGCGGACAGTGTTTTCAAGATAAGTTGAGACATTTTCTTTCTTGGCGGCATACTGAATGAAATCCCAAGCCCACTTGGAATTGTTCGAGGCTTTAGAAACTGTCCAAGCCCAGTAGTTGGCAAAATTAACATTTTTTCCGTTTTCAATTTGTGGCAGGGCGGAAATACGATATTCAAGTTTTGACGCTTGCTGTTTTATAAGCGGCAAATGATAAGCGTAGCCAAAAAAGAAAGCCGTTTCACCGTTAACAAAAGCGTCAAAAGAATCGGTCATATCCGAATTCCAGGTATAAACATCTTTTACCGGGTTAGCAAAAGCAGAGTAGAAGCTTAAAGCTTCGGAGGACGGAGTGCGACGATCTTCGGTTTGCTCGGAAAAGACAGCTTTGCCATTCTTTTCCATAACCGTGCCGTTTTGCATCATGAGTACTGACAAAATATCCATGGAACGCTCCACATTCTCACCGGCCCCGAAGGCTGCTGCCGATTGGGTGATATCACCATTGGTATTTACCTTAGTGATAAGTTTGACCTGATCTTGAAACAGCTGCCAAGTCGCAGGCGGTTCGGCAATATTGGCGGAATTTAAGATATCAGTGTTGGAATATAGAACCAAAGTATCGACGTAAAGAGGAATGGCGAAAATTTTGTCTTCGGCATCTTTGTTTGGGTCAGGTTGATATGATTGAATTAAATCATCAGACACTACATCGACATAATTGTTTTTAAGTTCCTGCTGAGTAATAGCTTTTTCCTCACGCAAGGTGGTAACGGTTTCTTTTTTTATAGTTCCCGTTGTTTCGGTGTAGGGAATAGACAACGAGGCTGGCAGTGGAGTTATTAAATCTTTATATTCACCAAGCCAGGTGTTGTGAATCGAAAAAATATCCGGGCCCTCACCGCGGGCAAAGGCCTGCAGTAACTCGTCCTCGTACTCATCGTAGCGAAGAAGCTTCATGTTAAAAGAAACATTGGAATGAACGGTTCGATACGCGTTCATTAGTTCCTCAAAAGCGTCTTGATCTTCAAAAACGCTCCATACTTGAAGAGTCACCGGCAAGGCCGCTTCTTTTTCGGCTTGGGACTGACCACAGCCGGCACCCATTAAAGGTAAAAGGGTTAGAAGAAGCAAAAAGGACAAAAGTCGTCGCATATTTTGAAAATTAACCAAGGAATTTTTTGAGATAATTTTTGAAATCCTTACCAACCTCCGGGTGTTTAAGACCCAATTCAACTTGAGCCATAAGAAAACCCAGTTTGTTTCCGCAGTTGTACCAAGTTCCTTCGTAAGCACAGCCGTACAGTGCACGGTTCATGGAAAGCCAAGTTTCGAAAGCGTTGGCTAGGCGAATTTCACCATCCTTGCCGGGTTTGGTGTCTTTGAGCAGGGTCAAAACTTCCGGAGTCAAGACATAACGGCCGATGACGATTAAATCAGAGGGTGCCTCTTTCAAAGCTGGTTTTTCGGCAAAACGATCGATTTGCCAGGTTTTTGTATCAACTTTTTTACCACCAATAACCCCAAAGCTGGGAACTAGTTTTTTTGGAACTTTTTGTAAAGCCATGACCGGATCCTGATATTTTTCGTAAACCTCAATCAACTGTTTGATGGCCGGCACCTTGCTATCAATAATGTCATCGCCAAACAGCACGGCTACAGGCTCGTGTTTTTCAATAAACGGTAAGGCTGAGAGCACAGCATGGCCATCGCCCAGCGGTTTGTTTTGACGGACAAAAGCAAACTTGGCCAGTTTACCAATGCTTTGGATTTCTTTAAGCTCTTTGATTTTGTTTTTTTGTTCCAAGCGATACTCCAACTCGAAGTTGCGATCAAAATGATCTTCAATCGCTCGCTTGCCGATGGCGGTAACGAAAATAATTTCTTCAATGCCGGCGGCTACCGCTTCCTCCACGATATATTGAATGATGGGCTTATCGACTACGGCCAACATTTCCTTTGGCTGGGCCTTGGAAGCCGGTAAAAAACGGGTGCCCATGCCCGCGACCGGGATAATAGCTTTTCTTATCTTCATAGGGTAAAATATTACTGTCATTAATATACTATTTTTTCTTTATTTGCGCTATGGGGCGTTTCTCTGTTCCTCTTCGAAAGTATTTGTTGGCTGATACCGGGTTAACAATTAGATTTCTGATTATTTCCGACGTTGTTTTTATTAGTGCTAAAGGCCTTCTTGGGCCAGTCTTCGCTCTTTTTATTGAAAATTATATTGTTGGAGCCAACGCCATGGTTGTTGGTATTGCCGCCACGGTGTTTTTGCTTTCTAAAAGTTTATTACAAGTTCCTTTTGCCCACTTGATGGACAAAATAAAAGGTGAGCGTGATGATTTTTTAATAATGTTTATTGGCACCTTCTTTTCTGCCATTATTCCTTTAGCCTTTTTGTTTATTCACACCCCATTTCAGCTTTATGTTGTTGAATTTTTATTAGGGGTCGGAGCGGCCATGGCTTTTCCATCTTTCATGGCAATTTTTACCAGACATATTTCCGAGGAAAGAGTCGGGGTCGAATGGGGAATTTATTTTATGCTAACCGACCTCGGTTCGGCTTTAGCCGCGACCATTGGTGGAGTTTTGGTCATGACCATGGGTTTTCCAACTCTTATTATTGGACTGACGGTTGTTGGAATTATTGGGGCACTTTTATTACTTCCAATCAAAAGGCGTTTGCGCATGCCATAATAAAATTAATTTAAAAAAGCCTTGTTTTTAACAAGGCTTTTTTGTTTGCTAACCTCTCTTTTTGTTGTGGAAGATTTTCTTTGCCTTATCAAGCAGGCCCAGATCGACTTCCTGGATAAACATGCTTTCCCAATTGTGATTAAGTTTTTTAACCACCCCTAAAATTGGCATGGTAATTTGCGAGTGACCAATCAAAACATCACTGGTTTTGTTTTTGTAGACGGCTTTACCGGCCGCGTTGGCATAAACAAAGACACTTTTTGTTTCAAAGGCCCTAGTTAAACACAGAGCATCGATAGCCTTTTCTTGATAACGACGGTTAAGAGTGTAGGCATCTTCTGAAATGCCGCGCCACCAATAACTTGGACAAAAAATCATTTTAACTCCAGCCTTAGACATCTTTTTAAAGATGTCGGCGAAAGTAATATCCCAGCAAATAGCCAGACCGACCTTACCCCAAGCGGTTTTGAAAACCGAGGTTTTATTTCCCGCTGTGATAAATGACCTTTCTGTTTTATAAAGATGATTTTTTCGGTACTGACCCAAAATTTTACCTTGAGAGTCTATGTAATAAGTGGTGTTAAAAATTTTCTTTCCGACGAGTTCAGTATTCGAGCCGCTAACGATGTCGATATTATATTTAACAGCCAGGCCCTGAAAAAATTTTTTAGTCTGGCCATCTGTATCAAGCCATTTTTTAAAACCATTTTTCTCTCCAGTGGCGCAGTCTTCAATGGAGCCGCTTATACAATCTTCGGGAAAGACGACAATTTGCGCTTTTTTGGCTTGGGCCTTTTTAACAAACTGTTCCAACCTTTGATAATTTTTTTGTGGATCGAGTTGGGCGATCTTAAACTGAACGACAGCGATTTTTATTTTCATAATTGTGTCCGTTATTATAAACGGTTATTTTAAAAACAGGAAGGTTTGTTCTGTGTACAAAAAACAAAAAACCGCCGTGATGGCGGTTTGGAATTTTTTTCTGGCGGAGAGGGTGGGATTTGAACCCACGGTACCCTTGCGAGTACACCAGATTTCGAGTCTGGCGCCTTAGACCACTCAGCCACCTCTCCGTGCTACCTTGAGACTAACTTTTTAAAAGCTCTACCTCCTTTATATTTCTTAATTTGATTTTCTCGCTTTCGAGCCTCGGTTTTTGTTTCGAATTTTTCTTCGTAAACAAGAACCCAGGGTCGAAAAGGTTTAGTGGATGCCGTTGCTCCAGCATTGTGTCGTTGTAGGCGCGTATTAATATCTGATGTCGATCCGATGTAATAACGATCATGCTTTTCACTAAATAGAATATATGTATTAAACATAGAAACAAGCGCCCCCCCGCCTTCGCTTCGCTTTGGCGGGGTCCCGCCAAGTCCCGCTGTAATTCTCAGAGCGGGACGCCAGGCGGGATTAGACCACTCAGCCACCTCTCCAACGCGAGGAAAATTTATCATCTTTTGTCTTTTTTATCAAGGATTTTGTTTTAATCATTGCCTTTTAGTGAAAATTCTGCTATAATTTATTCAATAAAACATATGCCAACTGAACTTCCACAATATATCGAAATCTGGCTTCCTATTCTAATAGTCTGGGAGCTGGTCTGGAAAGGCTTTGCCATGTGGCACGCCGGGCGCAACAATCAATCTTATTGGTTCGTTGCTCTTCTGGTTTTAAACACCGTCGGAATCTTGCCAATGGTGTATCTACGGTTTTTTCAAAAGAAAATTAAGTAAAATAAATACCGCTTCGAATTAGATCGAGGCGGTTTTTTAATCTCAACAGGCAGTTTGTTGTCATCCTTATAAGGATGTGTTTCAATAGGTATTACCGTATGGAAGATGAACCAAAAACATCAGAAAATAAACGAGTGTTGTTTGTACCAGTAGCCGTGGCCACAACAATTGATAACTATCTTATTTTACAACTCAAGCAAATAAAATTTGCGGATAAACCGGAACAACTCCAAGTAATTACCCAAGAGGTTTCCGTCTATCAACCGATAATTGATGAAATAATCGTGGCGTATCCAAACCTCACGGAACAAATGGCGGCCTTGCGGCAAATTCATGAGCGTCTTTGGGAGATTGAAGATCGAAAGCGGATGATTGAGGGCGGGGAAGACGAAGAGAAGATGATCGTAAGACTACGATCCGAAACAAATGGACTGCTTGAAGAATATCTGGCACTGTCACGCCAAGTTTCAAAATTCAACGATCAGCGGGCGTTGATAAAAAAACAAATAAACACAATTACAAATTCCGCCATCGAGGAAATAAAATCTCATAAAACAATCAATGCATAATATGGAAAAAATTATCATCGTTAGTGGCGGGTTTGATCCAATCCATCGGGGGCATGTTGCTTTTTTTACCGCGGCCAAAGCTTTGGGTGATCGTTTGATTGTTGCGATTAATTCCGATGACTGGCTCACCAAGAAAAAAGGGCGGCCGTTTATGTCGTGGGAGGAGCGAGCAGAAGTTATTAAGGCTCTAGAAGCGGTCGACGAGGTAATTGCTTTTGATGATAGTGACGCCCAAGGGACGGCAAAAGACGCTATTCAAAAAGTTCGGACCAGTAATCCTGGCGCGGAAATTGTTTTTGCCAATGGCGGGGATCGCACCAAACAAAACGTGCCAGAAATGGAACTTGTTGATGATCATCTTACCTTTGCTTTTGGCGTGGGCGGAGAAGACAAAAAAAATTCCAGCAGCGGACTTTTAATGGAGTGGAAAGCACCAAAGACCGAACGTATTTGGGGGTACTATCGCGTCCTCCACGAAAACGGCGAACAGGTAAAATTAAAAGAACTGACCGTTGATCCGGGTAAAAAGCTCTCCATGCAGCGACATGAAAAACGAAGCGAACACTGGTTTGTTTCAGAGGGCACGGCAACCGTGGATACTCTTGCGGACGATGGTAGCGAAATCCTCCTTGGCGTTTACACAAAATTTCAGCACATCTTTATTGATAAACACCGCTGGCATCGATTAATGAACAAGACCAACGAGCCATTGAAGGTGATTGAAATTCAATGGGGCGAGGCTTGCGTGGAAGAAGATATCGAGCGAAAAAAAGATTTGTAACATAAAACCGCCTCGGATTAGGCCGAGGCGGTTTTTTATTTTCCCCAATCAATTATCTTAAGCACAACAGTCGCCAGGATAATAAGTCCCACCAACCAAAAGAGACACGCTCCGTTTGTCTCGTTACTATTCTTCGATGACATCATTTTTATAAGCATAAGGGCCTGTTGCCGACCAAACAAGGAAGACCAAAATCGCGGCGGTTAACATAGCTAAATCGTTTTTGAAAAATGGTACATCAACCAAACCGTGGATTGCCATTTCTATTAAGGCGGCGCCCGAGGCAAAGACCAGCCAATTAAAAGAGGCTTGTTTCTTTTTTCCTTGGTAGAAGGCTTTGAAAGAAACTAATACCAAATATGTTGCCGCGAAAAGTCCAAGCAGGCCAAGTTCGGTCCAAATATTTAAAATGAGATTATGCGGGTATTGGAAAATTTCGATTTCCTTATGAGTATGATATGGCTCAAGGGCGGTTGGATAACCAGAGAGTCCAGCACCGAAAAGCCAGTTGTCTTTTAACATGTTGAAAGTTTCTTCCCATTGTTTTAAACGGACACCACCAGAATAGTCTTGCAGGAAAATCTTTTGTTTAATTGTTGTGAAAGAAAAAACAATTATTATTCCAATGATGATTAAAACAATAACGCGCCAGCGGGCAGCTTTGCTGAATAAACTAATGATTAAGAGAGCCGCCGGAATGGCCACCCAAGCCGCTTCGGTTTGGGAAAAAATAATCGCGGCGACTGCAGCGCCGACAGTCAAAAACCAAAATCCGGCGCGCAAATAGAATTCTGCTTTAAGCGAACGCCAGAAAGATCCAAGTCCAAGAACAATTATCGGCCCGAGATATAGGCCGAGGGCATTGGGGTAGGGGAAGAAACTGGTGGCGCGGCCCTCGATGTCCCAGGGAATGGGAATAGCTTGTCCGGTGAGGCGTTGATAAATAGCAAACAAAGCGGCGGCCAGGGCCCCGAGGCCAAGGAACATTAAAGCCCTTTCGGCATCGTCGAATTTCTTCAGAGCGGTGTAAAGGATGAAAAAGAAAATAATCGGTTCTACAAGATAGGCTTTTAAAGTTCCCAGAGCGGATAGTTTATCCGGCGCAACAGCCACCCCAATCACTCCAGCCACAAGCAGAAGAATAAAAGGAATCAGCCAAGGTTTGGCAAAAGAAAAATCAGGTTTTTCTAGAACGATTTTTATTAGCCAACCAATTGTTATTACACCAAACATTAACTCCAACATGGTCGTAGGGAAGCCAAAAAGATCAAGACGTAGCAAGTAAACCGGCAAGGCGGCTAAGAAAAGGAAAACCGCCAAACGAAAATCGCGCCAGGCAATTAGTCCATAACCAACCAAGAGAGTGATAATAATTATTTCGTACATATTTTTTCTTAGAGGTTAGAGGGAGGAGTTTTTACCATCAAACTTTTTATATCCTTCATGTTTATTCCACCAATGGCCACTAAGACAATCGAGTAGATAGCCGCTCCGAAACAGATCGTTATTATTACCGGCCATGTTGGTAGCACTAATAAAATAAGATACATGATCAGTCCAGCCAAAGTTGCTTTGGCCGCGATAAGTAGATTAGGGAGAGTTCGTGAGACACGAGACACAACAATAAAAGTCAGAGCGGCAATTAAAAATTCCGAAAAACATGTGACCCAAGCGGCGCCCCACATTCCGTAACGAGGGATAAATACAACATATCCGATTATAGCGATAACAGCTGTCAGAGCATAACCCCAGGTCATGAATTTTTGTTTGTGTAAAGCAACGATTGTGTGGCCGTAAAGAGTGCTGATAAAGACACAAATGATGGCGAAAACCAAAACCTGCAAAACTAAACCGGCAGTGGCGTAGCGCTCGCCGGCAATAAGTTCGGTTAATGGCACAGCCACTATTTGTGCGCCGAAGAAAAGCGGAATAACAACAATAGAAAATATATTGAAGGCCTTTTGTAAAATATTTTTGAAAACTTCTTTATTTTTTTCGCTCCAAGCTATGGCTAATTGTGGTAAAAGCAAGCCCATGAACATGGTCGGGAAGGCGGTCATAACATCAACGACTTTATAAGCCGTACCATATTGGCCAACATCGTCCGGTCTGACCCAGGCGAGAATCAAAACATCACCACGCAAATAAATTAGGTTGAAAATGGTGGAAATAGCAATGGGAGCGCTGCGGGTGAAAGCATCTTTCCAGACAGTTAAATTAAACTGCGGACGAATAACTGTAAAAGGTCTGGCGGCCACAGCCACAAACAAAAGCCAAAAACCATTGGCCGCCCCCATGGCTAAAAGAATCGGCACCAGACCAAGGCCAAAAACCACACAAAGGAAAGTGAGCAACAAATAAAGAGCGCGGCTAGCTAATTCAGCAATAACGTAACGGCGCATGGCCAAATGTTTTTGAAACAAACCGATCATTGATCCGGCCGCGGACATGAAAAAGAAAGCGGCCGCCCCGGCGGCCACCCCGGCCTTGGTTGTGTCGGAGTAGGGTAGCAGAGTAATCACCACGGCTGACAGGGAATAAAAAACAAAACCCGAAGCCAGGCGAATTCCCATGATACTACCAACGATCTTTTTTTCATCAGCTCCGACTGCGGAAATCATTTGGGTTAAGGTCAAGGTTAAACCAAAGTCCACAAAGACAGCAAAGAACGACAAGAAAGTTGTAGCCGTGACATAGGCCGCCCAATCTTCTTCACTTAAATAACGGGTGAGTAGGGCTACCACCAAAAGTCCGGCCAGCATGCTAAAGCCCTTGCCGGCCATTTGAACCAGGTAATTTGTCGCAACTTTTTTCATGACGCTCATAATGTCACTAGTGTATCAAAAACGGCTTATTATTGCGATATTGAAAGAAAAGTCTATTTTTGATAAAATATAATTGATGACAAATATTTTTATGGAGGAAATTTCAAAAAACAAACAAAACAAAAATGCCTGGGTTGAGGTGATATTAAATATAGCCTTTGCTTTTTTGTTGGTAATTGGTTTGGCTTTTATTCTTTCGGTTGCCGAAGGAATTATCAAAGACAAGGTTTCGTTGGGAAGTTCTGTTTGGCACGAAGTCTTTGGAATTAAGACGGCTTACGCCGCGCCACTCAAAGGGTTCGAGGCTATGCAGGTTTCCGCTACTGGTCAGTTGACCATGAAGCCAGGTGAAAGCAAAAAAGTTTCTTTTGGTTTTCAAAATATTGGCACCGCGGCCTGGACCAATACCGGAACAAACTTTGTTTCTGTTTATACTTATGAACCAAAGTATCGGTCCAGTGTTTTTTTTGATTCATTTTGGGTGGCTAAGGATCAACCGGTCAAACTTTTAGAATCAAAGGTTGGGATTAAAGAAGTTGGTCACATCACCTTTACTTTAAAAGCGCCAACCACGGTCGGAACTTATAAAGAAACTTTTGCTCTGGCCGCCGAGGACAAAGCTTGGATTCCCGGCGGACAATTTACCATTACTATTACTGTGGCCAATGAAGTTGTTTCTTCCTCCATTGTCACGCCGAAGCCCAGCGAAGGCGGATTGTCCTCCTCTGATACCAACGGTTACGCCGCGGTTCTTTTATTAAAGAGCATAAAGAAAACAATCCAAGTAAAGGGCGGGGAAGTAATAACTTTTACCGCTGGAATTAAAAATAGTGGCACAAAAACTTGGACTTCTCGTTCAATTAAACTGCCTGATGTTTCCGTAGCTTCCTCGGTTAGTTACAAGGATTCTTCTTGGGTCGATTCAAAGACGGCTATAACCAAAACTGATGGTTCGGTTGCCCCCGGAGCCATGGATTTGATCACCTTCAATTTTAAAGCCCCGGTTAAAAAGGGGAGTTATGTTGTTAAATTCGCTTTAGCCGCTGATGAAGTTAGTTCTGTTCCCGGCGGCGAGATTGAAATTCCAATCGAAGTCACCAGCAATGCGGCAAATGCAATTACTTCCGAAGAAACTAACGATGTCGATCAAACCGAGAATCTGATTGCTGAGCCAGTTCTTCGTGTTGGTGTTTTGATTGTCGATGAGGAAACTGATAATGAGGTGATTATAACTTGTGAAAGTGATTTTGTTCTTAAAGATGGTAACGGAGCTTTGTTAGCCGAGGTTGAAGAGGGTCGTAAAGTCGAAGCTTTTTATAAAAAAGGTAAATATTGGTTTGATCGCGGTAATGGTTTAGAAAGCACCTCTTTTTATATTCGTTTTATCCCTAACGAAGCCAACGCTGTTTGTACTGTGACTAATTTTGATCGACGCGAGTCGCGTAATGCTGCTCATGCCGACAACCAGTTTCGAAATGTTTTAGAAATTCGTTATAACGAGCCTAATGATCGCGTTTGGCTGATTAACGAATTACCAATGGAATATTATTTACGAGGGTTAGGTGAAACCTCCAATGATTCTAATCTTGAATTTCAAAAAGCATTGCTGACAGCCGCTCGCACTTACGCTTTGTATCATTTTGAGCGGGCCACTAAACACGCCTCCGAATTTTTTCATGTCGATGCCTACGCTGATCAAGTCTATTATGGTTATGGACAAGAAGCTCGCACGCCTAGAATTACTCAAGCCGTCGAAGAAACTCGCGGTCAAACCGTAACTTATGATGGCAAGACGGCCATTACCCCATATTTTTCCCGCTCCGATGGTCGAACTCGCAGTTGGAATGAAGTTTGGGGTGGCACTGTGGCGTGGTGTTTAACTGTTAAGACTCCACATGACGCCGGAAAAACATTATGGGGCCACGGTGTTGGCATGTCGGCTTCCGAAGCTCTAGCTATGGGTAAAGCTGGTTCAGGCTGGGACGAGATTATTAAATATTTTTACACGGGAATTGAAATTGAAAAGAAGTGGAAGTAGATATGAAATTTTTTAAACTATTTCTTTTTGTTTCTTTGTTTTTGGCACCAATGTCGGTGGCCGCGGCGATTTCTGATTCCGATCTTGCCTCAATTTATAATCAACGCCCCGATTTACAAAAAGCTTTCGATGAAACCGGAGTGGCTGTTCCTAATTCGGCCGCCGGTTTTTTAATTGACCTTACTGATTGGGCTGAGCAGTATGGCTGGCGCGAATATTCCGAGCTTTCCGCTTTTGCTCCTGCTTCGGAAAAGCTTCCTCAGTTGGTTGGTCGGGGAGTTGTGCCCGAAGTCACAGCTAATTCTTATATTGTCGTTGATAAAAACAGCGGTTTAATTTTGGCCGAAAAAAAATCTTCGACTGTTTGGCCGATCGCTTCCATTACAAAATTAATGACGGCTTCGCTTGTTTTGGATTCTGGTGTTGATTTATACGGGATCTGCTCAATTGAAGCATGCGATGAAGTTGGCGGAGCTCGTCTTTACGTTAATCCCGGAGCGGATTTTATTTTAAGCGATCTCATTTACGCCGCCCTTGTTGGTTCGGCCAATAATGCGGCTAATGCCATTGCGCGTGCGGCTGATGATGATAAAGAAGACTTCGTGGCAAAAATGAACGAACGCGCGGCGGACTACGGCTTACCCAATACAGTTTTCACTGATCCAACCGGCATTGAACCAACTAATGTTTCCACGGCTCGCGAAATTGCTCGTTTTACTCGCGAGGTTTTTTCCCGTCCGGAAATTCGCCAATATACCGGTACGGCCAACAGAACTATTTCCGTTCTTTCCACTGGCGAGGAAAAGAAATTAGTTAGTACGAATTGGCTGCTTTGGAAACCGGCCTATGATGATATTTATGTTATGGCCGGAAAGACCGGATATTTAGAGGAATCTGGTTGGAATGTGGTAACCGCCTTGCGGCCAATTTATACTGACGCCAACCGAGAGATAATTGTTGTGGTCTTTGGTACAGCCTCTCGTGGCGATAGTATGAACGACGCCCGTGATCTGGCTGAATGGACCTGGACGAATTATCGATGGAAATAAAAGAATTAAAAAACCTCACCAAGTCGGTGAGGTTTTTTAATTACTTAATTTCCGCTGCTGTCATTTTTGCTTCTTCGTGACTGTGCCTCAACTTGTCACCGTGTACTAATTTAACCACCGCCTCTTTTACTCGTTCCGGGTGCGGGATCCCTTTGAAAATAAAGCGCGTTCGTTCACCGGCGGTTTGAATATGAACATCGCCATAATCAAGGAAGGTTCGCATCATTCCTTTGACCTCAGAGGTAGTGTC
This sequence comes from Patescibacteria group bacterium, assembly GCA_041661745.1. Classification (GTDB taxonomy): domain Bacteria; phylum Patescibacteriota; class Patescibacteriia; order UBA9934; family GWF2-40-263; genus UBA12403. Next base: position 101,948 of record JBAZTR010000003.1, on the reverse strand, counting down.
TTCAATTGCCGAAAGATGCATTTCCGAGGCCACGCGAGTGAATAAACCTTTTTGTTCAATGTTAATAATTCGTTCATTAGTGACAATCCAAATGTCTAAATAGTAGTCAGTGAATTCCAGGAAGCAAAAAAGCCAAGACAATAAAGCATAACTGCAGGCGACCAGGATAATGATTGGTCCCCAGTACGGTTTGGTCGTCCATGTTTCCCAAGAGTCGGCGTAATATAAAATTCCCGCCAACGGTACCGCGTATAAAAAGAAAGTATAAGTGATTATTTCTAACGGCGTGATCCAGTGTCGCCGTAAAAAAAGTTCGACTTTTTCATTTGGTCTAGCGTTAGGTAGATGTTGTAAATTCATCATAGAGTGACGATTTGTTTTAACTCGATGAAGTTGGTGAAATTCCAACCAAGCGTCCAATCGTAACCAATAAGATAAGTGTAGCAAACAGCCCCGATGATAATTAGGCCGCCGATAAAGACAACGGTTAGAAAATAACTACCAAAGGTATAGGTGGCAAAACGTAGAAGAGTGTAGATGTTAAAGATGCCGTAGAGGATAACCAGAAAAACAATTATTCCAAAGGGAATTAATAGAAGCCAGAGGGGCAGGATAAGAGTAGGAATTGAGAACATACGCCTATATTATAGCACAAGTGATGAGGCGTGAAATTCTTATACTCGGTGTTATGTGTTGTAACAAAAAAATAATGGCCACCATCACAGGCGGCCATATATTTTTGGTAATTTGGTATTACGCGGTTTTTTTATCTGGGTTTAACTTACGGATCTTTTCATACCCTTCCTCTCTCGCCGCTTCTGCTTCTTCTCTCGAATCAAATGTTTTTTTGGACCAACCTACAATACCGATCATTCCATTATCAAGTTCCATAGTTGCCGCGGGCAAACTTGCAATAAATTTACCATCCGGAGATTGACGGATTTCGTCCGGATCGAAGGGGGTGGTTACCATTTCTTCAGGTGATGGGGTACTAAATTCTCCCGACATATTTTTTTAGTTAAAAGTTAATAAAATTAATTTTTGAATTATGTCTACCGCATAATAATAAATTACTGGAGACATTAAAAACTGTCAATCGGTGGTTTTTTGTTCAGGTGTTCATATGCGGCGGGTGTGGCCATTCGTCCGCGTGGTGTTCGTTGTAAAAAACCAAGTTGAATCAGAAACGGTTCGTAAACTTCTTCAATGGTTTCCTCTTCTTCTTGTGAAGCCGCGGCTAAGGTGCCAATACCAACCGGACCGCCGTTGAATTTTTCGATTAAGACGGTGAGAAGGTGGCGATCGACTTCATCAAGGCCATGCTGATCGATACCTAACATTCTTAGAGCCTCTTCAGCTGCCTCACGAGTGATTTGTCCATTACCTCTGACCGAGGCAAAGTCACGCAAACGGCGTAGGAGCCGATTGGCAATGCGTGGGGTGCGGCGAGCTCGGGTGGAAAGAATCTCCACAGCTTCCGGATGCGCTTCGACCTCAAGACGTTGGGCGTTGCGCTCAATGATTTTTTTTATCTCCCCGTTTTCGTAAAAGTTTAAATGATAAGTCACGCCAAAGCGATCGCGTAGTGGGGAAGAGAGCAGAGACAAACGTGTTGTGGCCCCGATAATGGTAAATGGTTCCAAATTAAGGCGGAGGGTTCTGGCCGTTGGCCCCTTACCGACTACCAAATCAAGAGCGTAATCTTCCATGGCCGGATACAAAATTTCCTCAATGGTTTTATTAAGGCGATGAATTTCGTCGATAAAAAGAATATCACCCTTTTGTAGGTTGGAAAGAATTGCGGCCAAGTCACCGACGCGCTCCAAAGCCGGGCCGCTGGTGACGCGAATTTGGGCGTTCATTTCTTTGGCAATAATGTGAGCCAAAGTGGTTTTGCCAAGTCCCGGGTTACCATATAAAAGGACGTGTTCGATTGGTTCACTACGGCCTTTGGCAGCTTCAAGAAGAATTTTTAGATTGTCTTTCAAGGTTTCTTGGCCGACAAAATCGCCTAAAGTCTGCGGTCTGAGGCCAATTTCAAAAACTCGTTCTGGTTCCAAAGCTTCCTCGTCGGTCAGTCTTTCCGGTTTTATGGCCTCCTCATCTCGTTCAATCATACGCCTACATTATGGAGGAAAAATCGATAAAAATCAAAACAACCAGTTTTGACCGGTTGTTTTGATTGGTGCATTGAAGTAATAGGAAAGTTGCTGGTTACTCCTCTGGCTGTGTCTGTGGATCCCCGACATACATTCCGCAGGCATTGGCAATTTGATCTGCGGGAAAGGGTATGCCGTAGGTGATGATGGGGTTTTGAGTTTCGGTTGGGAGGAATACACGGGCAAGATTCCATGATCTCCAATCAGCGTTTCTGAAATGAAATTTATTCTCCCCTTCTTTATTAACCGGCTGCGTGAGCCAGCGATTTTGAAAATCAGCGATTTCTTGCCGTATGTAGACGTCTGTTGCCAGCGCTTCGTCTTTTAGTGGTTCTGGAATGAGAGTAAAGTTTAAAATGTATCCATCTCGATAATGCGCTCGCACGAAAGGACAATAATCTGTGATGGCGGCATCAAGTTTTCCAATCGGATATTGATCGCTAAAGAGCACCGTGCTCATAAGAGGAAAGGCCTCGGCCGATAATTGATCAAAGAGAGGAAAAGGATCAAGCTTTCCTGTTTGTTCCGCACGAGCAATGTTGAGCCGTACGGTAAGGGCGTCAGGCGCACAGGCGGTAAAAATAAGCATGGCGCAGCCCATAAAAACGAGTGCCTGGGAAATAAATTTAGCTTGAGAAAGGGAGCGTGCAATATGAACTCCCAGGAGGGCGGCTAGGAGCGCGCTTGAGAGAAAGAACCAAAATCCGAATAATCTTGCGGGCGTAAATCCATATTCCCCAACATACATTTGTAGACGAATCCAAGCAGAGATTAGAAGAGCGATCGTCTGAACCAAGAGTCCAAATTCTGTAAAAGACACGAGTTTCATTTTTATTTCTGATCCGTGAAAATGGCGCAACGTCAGAATGAGTAAAAGGACAAGCGTAGCGACGACGGCAAGCTGATTAAATCCCGCGACAGCATACTCTGAATAGGTCAGATTTTCGATACTGGCGAAAGCTTTTTGCCCGCCAAATAAGTAATATCCTTGGAAAACAAGAAAAAAAAGAAAGAGGGCGTTGCTTGTAAGAAGAATGACAGCGCTTTCAATGCGACTATGGCTTTCCGTGATTTTAGGAAGGGAAAAATTTAGGCGTTTCCAGAAGGTAGCTGCCAGGACAATTAGGAAAAAGAGCGTGAAAAGTACGACGAAAAAGAGATGTGCGACAATGTTGTAAGGTCCGAAAACATTTGAAAGCCAGATTTGGATATTTTGAGTTTTTATTTGCAACATGAGATCAGAGGAGACAAAGAGCAGAGAAAAGATAATCAAAATCGGCAGAGCAACAAGGCAACCGCGGACGATGGCCGATCCTTTTGTGCCCATTTTAGGAAGTCTGATGTCTCCGAAAATGTTGACGTGTGTTAAAAATACTTCAATACTATAGCGTAGTGTGTCGCCGATGATAGAAAAAGGATGTTGAAAAATACCGTGGTGACCCCAGACAAACAAAATGAGAAGTGCATTTGCACAGACAAGGCCAATAACGCTTAAGGCAAGTCCAATCGGCGAAGTCCAAATAGCAAACGTACCCGCAAAAAGTAAAGAAAATATTCCGGCGACAAGAATCTGTTTTGTGAGTTTCACGTCAGTGGGGCGTATGAGAAAATACAGGACGGCGCAAACAGCGATTTGGAGTAAAAAGATGTTGATTCCTGGCACGTAAGCTTGGTAAAGCAAAGTGTCGAAGACGACGCCTAAAAAAAGGGCAAAGAGCGCGATTCTAAGAGCTGAGTGTTTCATATTGAATTGGCTGTCTGGTATTGGTTGATCAAGCTTAGTTTGGCGGGTCAGACAGCTGCTTGGTGGGCAAGGTGGGATTCGAACCCACGAGGCCTTGCGGCCAGAGGATTTTAAGTCCTCCGCGTATACCAGCTCCGCCACTTGCCCACGGCGAGAAGATTAACAAAAAAACTCCGATTTGAAAAGGGTTGTCAGAATTCTGGGGATATGATATATTTTTTCCGTCAAAAAATGCGGCAGCAGTTTCCGCCGTCGCTCGAGGCGAGCTATGGCGGACACGCAGTGGTAAAATAAAACAATGCGGCAGTAGTTCAGTGGTAGAACGTCTCCTTGCCAAGGAGAAGGTCGCCGGTTCAATCCCGGTCTGCCGCTCCAAAAACACCTCGGAATTTTCCGGGGTGTTTTTGTTTTAGAGATTCAAGTCGGAATTACGCGGCTGCGGCGGCAGCTTGTTTTTCTCCCTTTTTTGCCCACCAATAACCGGATTTGCTGCCACTCTTAAACTGTTCGCGAGCGACACGTTCCACAAACTGACGTAGCTCGCTCATGTGAAAATCATCAAGACCAAAACGTTCGGCCATACTGTTGCATTCGGAAGTTAAGTTTTCAAACCAATTTTTTTTGTCGTTTTCCATATATTTTTTGAGACGTATTTTTTTTGCGTCTTTATGTTAATTATTAGTTTCGGCTGGTAGGACATTGGTGCTTAAACGACCAATGGCTTGCCACCAGCCATTCTGCCAGGCGGCGCGGAGCTTTCGGTAGACCACTTCACCGAGCAGAGTGCAAACGGTCGGTTGAATGCCATAGGCATAAGCCGCGCGTTCAAAATCATCCTGTTGGAGCAAAAGAAAATTTGTTGGTTTTTTCATATGATTTTGTTTTATGGCCGCGGCGTTTACTGACGGCGTAGATAATTAATCCGACAATAACAGCTGAGCCGATGTAAATCGCATTCTTTTGGTTCGCTGTTTCGGCTGTTTGTTTGCCAGTTGGTTCAGTGGGAACAGTCGACTCAACAGCAGCCACGGCCACGGCGATAACTAAGTCATCAACCGAGCGCGGTAAAAGAAAATAGTTTTCTTCTGATTGTCCGACAATCCCGGTAACAGTAATTTGACTTCCAGGTTTAAGTTCAGACAAAGAGATTCCGGTGTTTTCTTTTATTCTTATTTCTGACAACCCACCACTGGTTTCCATTGTAAAACGGTCGCTAGATTTTTCTGTGACCATTCCGGCCAGTCTTATGAGCTGTCCGGCCTCCGCCTCGGTCACGATTTTACGATCAGTGATGTCCAGAACAGTTTCGCCCGCGACAACCAAGATTTCACCCGTTTGATTTAGCTTTATTCTCGGCTCACCGCGGTTAGAGCTGATAGTGCCGCCTAATTCCACCAGGTCGCCGACTAACAGTTCCGGAAAATTACCATCAGATTTGTAAATCTGAATACCAGCCACGTTGTCGGATAGATAGAAGATTTGTCGACCAAAGATGCCAGGGGAAACAGCAACAATTCCTTCCACTGTTACCTTGGTGTCCTTAGCTAGACCACGAGCTTCGGCAATGGTTACGCTGACAGTGGATTCTGACGCATCAACTCTTTCGTTATTGATATCGGTACTAGCTTGTCGAACCAGTCCGTTATCTTCTGACTCGACAGTTTCCGAAAAGCGATTCGGTTCATTTGGCGTAACGATTGAAGTCCAACGCCATATATTGCCGTCGCGCGCATAGGTTGATTTTTTTGGTGCGTTTTCATATTGGATTTGGTCGAGCAGTGTTCCACCAGTTGAATAAAGTGTCACTGTTTCACTGCCCGAATTATTAAGAGCGAATTGATATTCGGTTCGGCTGATAACTAGGAATTTCCCCGCGGCCAGTTCGGTATGGTCGGTAAACGACCAGTCGTTTTCGGCCGCATCTTTTAAGGTCAGACCAAACAAATCAATTGTCTCCGAGCCATAGTTTTCCAGCTCAATGAATTCATCGGTGGCGTCGGCTCCATCGGTGTTGGGATAGAGTTCGGAAAGACGAATGTTTGGGAGCGCGGTCTCTTCGATAATTTCTGTTGAAGAAACCTCCTCGTCCACTTCGTCCTCTTCATCCACGGAGACCTCGCATGTCGTCGTCTTAGTTATTGTCACTGTGGTTGTAATGATATTCATTTTTCCCTTTGTTGGTGTTTCAGTTACCACGAAATTGTCGTCAGCCCCGCGAGCAACTGAATAAGGATCAGTCGTCGTCGGAATCGAGGCCGTGCCATATTCAATTTCATGAATCACGGTTTCGTCCGGAGCAATAATTTTAATTTTGTCACCATTATTTTTCAGAGTACTCGAGGAAAATTCGGCCACGGCGACTTGCCCGTAACCAAGTTCGACTTCTGGTAGAGGGACAGTTCTTCCTGATTCGTCGGAGACCTTCCAGCCAACAAGAGAAAGATTTTTGTTGTTCGGATTTATCACCTCAACCCATTCTTTCTCCCCACTCACCGGATCAGAAACAAATTCGTTAATCAACAGTTCGCCGACGGAATATGAAATTACCGTTTGATCAGAAACTTCTTCGAGTTCTGCTTCCTCAATAATTTCTTCGAGTTCTCCCTCGCCCTCAGCCTCTATTTCTTCAGGCTGCTCTTGTGCGGAGGGAATAATTTCTGTTTCAATTATTTCTTCTGTCACTGTTGGTTCTGTAGTCTCAGGAATAACTTCCTCGATTACTTCCACTGCTTCTCCCTCGTCTTCAGGGAGAGGTTCAGGTAGAGGTATGGTTTCCTCCACAATTTGTTCAACCGAGGATGATAATACATTTACCCAACTAATTGTTCCTGGCGTCCCCAAATCAATAGAATTGTCGAAACCATTAGAGGTTTCGCTTGCTGTCCAGGCTGTGGGTAGAGCCCCCTGGATTATTGGTTCAAGACGAATCATTGAAACCGTTCCCTCTGTTCCTGTTCCGCCAAAGAATGGAGCACCGCCGTCACCGGCTTCGTCAATTAGACAACCGTTTTGGTCCTTTAGAATTAAATGAATAGTTGAGTTCGAGAGCGAGATAGCTGTATTCACATAATTCGGCGGGGTGGCCAAAGACGATTTATCACTCTCGGCGCTGTAGTTAGCGACTAGGTATGTCGAGCGCGGAGAGATAATGACGCCTTCAGGTAGGGAGAGAGCCGAGTTGTTAGTGCCGGCCCCTTCAATTATCCAACCAGTCAGGTTGAATTCCGTTTCTCCGGCATTTGCCAACTCCAGCCATTCATCAGCCGCGCCTTTTGATGATCCGGCCCAACCGATTTCTGAAAAGAAGACGGGGGTGGCACATGAATTTTCTGCCTCAGCTGTGTCGGTTGTACTGAATGAAGAAATTAATAGCACGCCAATCACCAAGAGGCAGATTTTTTGCTTCATATATTTAATTGTTAATGATCTTTCGTGACTGTCGCGAACAGCCATACCCTCGTTAACGAGAAAAGAAACGACTCCCCGATACACAAAACACTTTGGATGTTCTATGTAAGTTGTGGGGAGTCGTTTCCTTTTGTTGCTTGATCACAATACATCATAATTTTTGTTTTTTGTCAATCCTGTTTTAGTGGATAAATCTATTTTTAACAGGATTGATACCGAGCTTGTCGAGGTGTCGTTGTGGAAAAATAAAAAAATAAGCGCGGGGTTAGCGCGCCATGACCTTTGGTTCACGTTTGCCGAGCAGTTCCTCGGCTGCTCGACGAACCAGGTCACAAGTTTCAAGATCGAAGGGAGCTTGTTTGACCAAGCCGATCTCGGCGATGACAGGAGTCACCTGTCGGCCGATGGCCATGGCGAATTGTTGAGCCCCCTTTGTAAGGCGGTGTTGAACCTTTCCTTCCGGTTTCACGACAACCTTCAGGTTGCTGTGCCGGATGCCTCCACATCCTTTGATTTGGAGGTAGAAAATATCGTCCCCCGAGGTCACCACCAGGTCGCCGCTGCAGTGGATATCGTAGTAGGCGGCCGGCATGTACACAACGTTGCGATCGTCTTGCAGAAAGGCATAAGCAAGTCGGGCCGAAGCGGCGGCTCCGGCAAAGGATCTTTCCCAAGCCGTGGGGTCAGTCTTCGACCAATTCGGAATGGCGCGGTGGAACTCACACCTTTCCGGGTAGCTCATGTTGAGAAAAGCTCTGGTCAGAGCACCCTGCATAATCGAAGCGATGTCGATAGCTCTCGGCCTTCGCTTCTTATCCTTATTCTCCCGCCCGATTTTATCGAGCATTCCAAAAGTGAACATAGCCAGGACAACCGAGCGCATTGGTTCTTCGGTGGCCCTGAAGTACTCAGCCACAGCTTCGGTTAGTTCTCTTTCGTTCTTTAGGGCTATGTCCCGATTGTCTCTTTCGATCTCGAAAACGTCTTCCAGTGGCTCTCGCTCAATACTCTTAGCGAAATAGCCCCCCTTCCATCTGACATATCGTACGATTTCCAACCAACCGTCAGGCATGGAATTCTGAGTGAACTCCAGACGGTCGGCCAGTTCTTCGATCGGCCGAACTACCTGGAGTGTCAGGGAAGACAATTTTTCTCCTTTCGAGGGTGAAAGAACCAGGTTGCTTAATCTATATGATTTATTTGTTTATGTCAAGTCCCCAGAGTTGAATTATTTTGCTGATTAAGGTAAGATTTTTTTGTTTTTAACGCTGGAGTGGCGGAATTGGTATACGCGCTAGCCTTAGGAGCTAGTTCCCAAAAGGATTGAGAGTTTCCCGCCTTTGGCGGGACCCCGTCCGAAGGCCTCCGAAGGCGGGGCGAGTCTCTCTATCTGTTTTAAATTAAAAAATATGGGCAGGTGGCGGAATTGGTATACGCGCTAGCCTTAGGAGCTAGTTCCCAAAAGGATTGAGAGTTCGAGTCTCTCCCTGCCCACCAATAAGTTATGAGAATAATTTTAATTCACGGCTTTAATGCTGATCCAGATAAAAATTTTCATCCTTGGCTTCGCAGTGAATTGCAAGACAAGGGTTTTGAAGTTATTTCGCCAAAACTAAATCTTCAGGCCGGCCAAGAATTAAACATGCCGGAGATCATGGAGGAAATGAAACGACAAATCGGTTACCTTAAAGGTGATGATATTTTGCTTGGTCATTCTCTTGGCGCCCTTTTAATGTTGCAATATCTTGAGGCGGCAGAAATGGTGGAAATTCCTCGAGCCGTCATTTTGGTGGCCGCGCCGTGGAAAGTTTCTCGGCCGGAACTGCGACAATTGTTTGTTGACGAACTTGATGCTGACGTCATTATGTGGAAAGCACGGGAGTTTATTGTTATCCATTCCGAGGACGACAAGTTGGTTCCGATTGAACACGGCAAAAAATTAGCCGAGTCAATTCGCGCTCGTTTTATTGAAAGAAAAGGGGACGACCATTACATGGGTCCTGAGTACCCAATCCTTCGTGATTTGATTTTAGAGATTGCCGAGACCCCGATTGTCTTTGCCCCGGGCGCGAATTTGAAAAATGATTTTGAATAAGCTTCTTAAAAGAAAAAAGAAGAGAGAAATCTCTTTTTTTGTTTTAAAAAAGGCCGGCTGGGCCGACCTAGAGAGAGGGAATTTTTCCGTACATGATTACACGCTCATCCGGTGATTCGGTTTTTATTCCATCGATGATCTTGGTAGAAACAACCGTCTGTCGAGCGACGACGCCTGCTTCCAACCAATCCAAATAAAGGTGTTGAATAATTTGTTGGTCGATCGAGGTACGAGCAGCCATGTGGGTGTAGCCATTTCGTTTAGCAATGGCCAAGTGATCAGCTATAAGGGAACGAGCCAAACCACGCTGGCGCGTTCGCGGATCAATAAAGATTTCGGCTGAATAGATGGTTTGGCCGAAAAGTGGGTGTTCTTTCAACAGCGCTCCGATATCTTCTCGTCGAGCGAAGTCATAGGCAATAAAACCGCCAGTGATATAATCATCTTTTTCGGCCACCAGGAAAATTATTTCTGGAAGTTCCAGCATTTTTTGGAAGTCAGCCATAACCTCATCGACCGTGAATTCCTCGAACCACGGCGGTTCACGGAAACAGACGCGATAAAGTTCGACAAGACGAGGAAGGTCAGACAACCGGACGTTGCGAATCATTTCGGGCTCCTATTTTAGTCGGCGCATTTTGTAGCAAACTAAACCGGGGTAGGCACCGACTAGAAGTGGGTAGAAAGTTTCCCCGGCCGTTGTGGTTAATTGGAAGTCTTCTAATTTTCGATGCTCTGAGTTTTTTAATGACCCGTAAACCTCAAAAATTTTTTGTTTTTGTTCTGGTTGTTCGTTGTTTAAAAATTTTTTAAGTATTTCCTTTAACTGTCTCGCTGTGCGCGGGTCGTCTTTTGAGCCGCATTCAATTTCCAAACCGCAAGAAAAATATTCACTTAGTGGACCTTTTAATTCCGGACTAAAACTTGGCCAAATCACAACACGCGATACTGAAAGCCAGGAAGCTAAACGTAAATTTTCCTCTTTTGGATTGGTAATGATTAGAAAGATACCGCTCGGCGTGGCCGTGCCATGGAGGTCAATGGTGTATTGATAGTTTTTAGCTATTTCGATAATTTCGGCCGCTCGACGGGGAGCATACAGCGATGAGTTTTTGTCACCTGGAGCGCTGCGGTTTAGATTGCCTTCAAATTCACGGGTGTTTTGTTGCAGAGCCGGCTCATTGCCGATTAACCAATCAAAGTCCAATCGTTCTTTTGAGAGTTCTTCAAGAACACGGACGCCAATTGGTTCATCACCGTGTGTTCCGCCAATAAAGAGAGTTGTATTTTTCATATAATTAAAATTAGATAGTTTAAAAAACCTCTCCCTTCCGGGAGAGGTCTTGGTTTAAATGTTGAAACATCAAAACTTATCCTTTCCTGGAAGGGGAAGGATGATGATGATTTTGATTTTGTTTGGCCAAAGCCAGTTTATAACCCTGCATACCTTGATTAAGCCATTTGGCTACACGAGCCACGGTGGTGGAGCTAAGGCCGGTTTCCTTCACGATGTTTGTATAAGGTATTTTAGCTTCCAACATTTGCGCCGCCTGCCAACGTCGGCCGAATTCAATTATTTCTTGTTCGGTTAAGAGATCGCGAAAGAATCGTTGGGCTTCGTCAATATTATCCAGGCCCAGAATTGCTTGATATAAATCTTCTGTTTTTTGGAGTTCCTTTTTATTCACAACACCATGTTAATACAGTCCTTTACTTTAGTCAAGTAAAGTAAAAATTAGGTTCGGTTTAATCTTTCTTGTTCCTGCCATTCCGCCAAATTTTTAACAAATTCACATAGCGGTGTTCCGATTGCTTTTTGCCAAAAAATATTTTGTTCTTCTTGCGTCATCTCGGAAATATATTTTCCGCTTTCCGGCTCGATTTGTAACGATTTCAATGGATAACCCGATACGGTCTTTTCGCTTTTTTTATTTACGAAAATTCTTGGTGAGATTATTGTTGCTTCTTTTATCGAACCGTCGGGGTAGGCCACACAGACAGCGAATTCCCAGCGGCCATTTATTCGATCGCCGAGTGTGCCGATTAAATTTTGATAATATTTGGTTAATTCCTCGTCAGTCGGTCGATCGTCTCTTTGATTAATACGACGGACGTTTATGCCGGGCTGTTGTTCTGGCTCCAGCTTTTCGAAATACAGCGCGTTGTCTATGGATAAAACCGGCTCACCCAAAGTTCGTGAATAAATCAAGGCTTTTTTTCTGGCGTTTTCCTGCGCCGTGGCCCCGTCTTCTTTAATTTCATCAAATTCAATATTAGGCGGCAACCCTTCGACGAAAATTCCATCGAGAGCCAGAGCTCCGCGGATCTGGTTGATTTTGGCGGTATTTTTTGTGCCGATTATTATTCGGTTCATATTTTATTCCCCTAGTAATTTTACTAACTCCTTGATAAGGAGAAGGACGGGGTGAGGTTAGTAATGGTAAGTCTTCTTTTTTAAAATCGTCGTCGCTCGATAAATTTGTTCCAACAAAACCACCCGGGCTAAATCATGTGGCATGGTCATGGGCGAAAGGGAAAGGAGAAGGTTGGCCTCTTTCTTTATCTCATCCGAGAGGCCAAGTGGCCCACCGATAATCAAGGCGAGCGTTCGGGTTCCGTTTTCGGACCATTGGTCCAGTTTTGCGGCAAAGGTCTCTGAAGAAAAAGTCTTTCCAGCTGCTTCGAGAATAATCGTAAAAGAATCATCAGGAATTACCTTACGTATTTTATCAGCTTCGGTTGTCAAAACCTTGGCCCGATCGGCTGGGGAGCGAAAGGGTGTTTCGGAAACCTCGACTAATTTAATCGAGGCGTCTGTTTTAAGGCGTTTTAGATATTCGGCAGCCAGGGTTTGGTGTGGACCAGCCTTTTGACTGCCGATGACTATCAATGATATTTTATACATATAACCTTTTAAATATAATCCTTTAATAAGTAAAGGACAAACAAAAAATATGAACCCCGAAAACCCCGCGCCACCAGATCAAGAAAATGATTTGGAAAGGCGGTTAGCCGAATCAGAGGCAGCTCGAGCAGAATTAGAAAAGAAAGTTGCTGAACTGGAAGCAAGAACTAAAACCCTTGAAGACCAAAACGAAGCATTAGAAAAACAAGTTGGCCGTGATGCTTTAACCGGCCTTTACAACCGTTTTGGTTTTAACGAACAAATGGCCCGAGAATTTTCTTTGGCCAAGCGCGATACAGGTCGTTTCGTCGGTCTCCTGTTAATCGACGTGAACGATTTCAAGAAAATTAATGACACCCTCGGGCATCCTGTTGGCGATAAGGCTTTGTGTTTAGTGGCCAAGGTTTTGTCGGGTAGTGTCCGTGAATCTGATTCGGTCTGCCGACTCGGTGGCGACGAATTTGCCATTATTTTACGGGAACCACTTAATGCAGATTCCCCTAAAATTATTGCCGAACGTATTGCCGCGGCTTTGGCAGCCAAACCTCTGGTTGAAGGCGAACAGACTGTTCCACTTACCTTATCGATCGGTGGGATTGCTGCTGCCGATAGTACTATTGAACAGTTGTACCAGGAGGGTGACAAAAATCTTTACGCGGCCAAAGCTAAAAAGTCTGAAGGGGGTAGTCCGGTCGTCTGCGGATAGTATTAATTTCACCCACCTATTTGTTGAATAGGTGGGTTTTATTTTGGCTAACTTTCGCTATATTTTGTACCTGTGGATTCTTCGGGTATAAAACCCTTGACAGCCTTAGTGGAATTGTGTAAAATTTTCGCGCACTAAAAATTAAGTTTTATCACCACCTTCTTTGTTCCTAGAATCATCGGGAGTTCTAGAGGAATAGAGGGAAGGCAGTGAAGATAGGAAATCGATTTGTGACAACTTTAGTCCAAACTAATCTTCAAGGCCTCGCGGGGAGGTGATCTCCCAATAGGATTTTTATGAAGTCCGCGCGGCCAAGCGCGGACTTTAAGTTTAAACAGATTGGAGTCAGAGACGAGTCGCAAGATTCATCCCTGATCCCAATAACAATGGGCGTCAGGCCAGATCATTCACAACTGAAGATCAAGAGAACCAAACAAGTATTAAAATATTTGGGCAATAAGCAATTAGAAGTTGCAATTAGCAAATAAATAATCACTGGAGATCTATTCTGCCAGTGATTGTAGAGCATTAAGGGCATACGGAGGATGGCTCGACAGAATGTGCTGATGAAGGACGTAGCAGCCTGCGATAAGCTTCGGGGAGGTGGCAAGCAACCTTTGATCCGGAGATTTCCGAATGGGGCAACCCAACTAGCTCCGCTAGTTATCCGTCGCTGAATACATAGGCGCCGGAAAGGCACCTGGGGAAGTGAAACATCTCAGTACCCAGAGGAAAGGAAAAAGAACAACTCATTGTGTGTAGAAAGAATGGGATCTTCCATTTTTTCTACACTTTAATGAGACCATTCCCTTAGTAGTGGCGAACGAAAAGGGAACAGTCCAAACCTTTTTGGTGAAGCCCGCCAAAGTTCTTCTTTATTGAAGAGTAGCGGCGAGGTGAAAGATGGCAGTCGTTGCCAGAAAGGTGTTGCAAGATGTTTATATGATCTCCTGCCGGGGATCGGCTATAACGGTTTATATAATGGAATCCACTGGAAAGTGGAACCACAGAAGGTGATAGTCCTGTACGTGAAATATATTTCGTTATTGTTTTAGACATTCTTAAGTACCACGAGACCCGCGAAATCTTGTGGGAACCCGCCGCGACTATGTGGCAAGACTAAATACGCATTCTGATCGATAGTGCACCAGTACCGTGAGGGAAAGCTGAAAAGCACCCCGGAAGGGGAATGAAATAGTATCTGAAACCGTATGCTTACAAGGAGTCAGAGTCCCACACCTTTTTGTTCATCATATTATTTATGATGGCGAACAAAAAGGTGTGGGATCATGGCGTTCCTATTGAAGAATGAGCCAACGAGTGTATTGTGTGTCGCTTGGTTAAGCCCCACGGGGCGAAGCCATAGTGAAAGCAAGCGTTCAAGCGCGTAATCTGACTTTGTTCAAGCTGGAGAAGCAATTCCCCTGCCTTGAACATGGTCAGAAGGTGACACGCATACGACCCGAAACCGGGTGACCTAACCATGGCCAGGGCGAAGCGAGCGTAACAGCTCGTGGAGGCCCGAACTCACGCGCCGTACAACACGCGGGGATGAGCTGTGGTTAGCGGAGAAATTCCAATCGAACCCGGTAATAGCTGGTTCTCCCCGAGATAGCTTTTGGGCTAGCGTCGGTAAATAACACATTGGGGGTAGAGCACTGAATGGGACGTTCGTCGCAAGATAGAACTCCTAACCAAACTCCGAATACCAATGTGTGTTCCCGGCAGTCAGACGATGGGGGCTAAGCTCCATACGTCAAAAGGAAAACAGTCCAGATCTCAAACTAAGGTCCCTAAATCATCATTAAGTGTAAAAGGTGGTGAAGAGGCTTATACAACCAGGAGGTTGGCTTAGAAGCAGCCATCCTTTAAAGATAGCGTAACAGCTCACTGGTCAAGCCTTTTTGCGCCGAAAATGTTCGGGGCTAAATGATGTACCGAAGTTGAGGGTTTAATCGCAAGATTAAGCGGTAGGGGAGCATTCGCATCTGCGCTGAAGTCGTGTCGTGAGGCACGGTGGAGCGTTGCGAAGAGAGAATGTTGGCATGAGTAGCAAAAAGACAGGTGAGAATCCTGTCCGCCGTAAACCCAAGGTTTCCTGGGCAACGAGAATCGTCCTAGGGTTAGTCGGGAGCTAAGGCGAGGCCGAAAGGCGTAGTCGATGCACAGCAGGTTAATATTCCTGCACTCCGTTTCGTTTCGAAGAGGGGACGCTTTCTGTATCTTCCCGCGTCATATGGCTATGACGTTGGGCGCGCGATGATGGTTGGTAGGCAAATCCGCCAGCCGTTAAATCGTTGCGTGAGCGCAAGTTGGCCGCAAGGCTGACAAGGGGAAGAAAAAGAGAGCCAAGAAAAGCCTCTAAGGTTAGGCGAGATGGACCCGTACCAGAAACCGACACAGGTGGGTGGGCACGCGAATGTGCTAAGGCGTATGAGAGAACCCTTTGTTAAGGAACTCGGCAAAACAGTGGCTGTAACTTTGGAATAAAGCCTGGTTGCTCCCGGGAGGGAGCGACCCGCAGCGAAAGACATCAACCGACTGTTTACCAAAAACACAGGTCCCTGCTAAAGCGCAAGCTGAAATATAGGGGCTGATGCCTGGCCAGTGTCAGAACGTTAAGGGAGGGGGTCATGTCCGCAAGGACGGCAGCCTCCAACTGAAGCGCTGATGAACGCCGGCGATAACTATAATCGTCCTAAGGTAGCGAAATTCCTTGTCGGGTAAGTTCCGACCTGCACGAATGGCATAACGAGTTGATGACTGTCTCAACAAGGGACTCAGTGAAATTGCAAGATGAGTGAAGATGCTCATTGCCCGTGGTTAGACGAAAAGACCCCGTGAAGCTTTACTATAACTTGTTATTGGGTTCATGTTTCGCATGTTCAGCGTAGGTGGGAGCCTTCGGGCGCCAATGAGACACCACCCTTGCGTTACGTGAATTCTAACCGATCGCCGTTATCCGGCGGTTGGGACAGTAGCTGGTGGGTAGTTTACCTGGGGCGGGTGCCTCCCAAAAAGTAACGGAGGCGTTTACAAAGGTCAGCTTAGCGCGGATGGAAATCGCGCTGGACGTGCAAACGCACAAGCTGGCTTTACTGCAAGACAGACAAGTCGCGCAGTCGCGAAAGCGGAAGTTAGTGATCCGACCGTACGAAATAGGACGGCGGAAGCTCAACGGATAAAAGCTACTCCGGGGATAACAGGCTGATCCCCCCCAAGAGTCCACATCGACGGGGGGGTTTGGCACCTCGATGTCGGCCCGTCGCATCCTGGAGCTGGAGAAGGTTCCAAGGGTTTGGCTGTTCGCCAATTAAAGCGGCACGCGAGCTGGGTTCAGAACGTCGTGAGACAGTTCGGTCTCCTATCTACCATGGGCGCCGAAGGTTGAGAGGATTCTTCTCTAGTACGAGAGGATCGAGAAGGATAAACCTCTGGTTTACCGGTTGTCCTGCCAAGGGCAGTGCCGGGTAGCCACGTTTAGTTCGGATAAACGCTGAAAGCATCTAAGCGTGAAGCCGACCTCAAGATTAGCCTTCATTATTAGACTCCTGCGAGACGAGCAGGTTGATAGGCCGTACGTGGAAGTGCAGTAATGCATGTAGCGGAGCGGTACTAATAAGTCGAGCTCTACAATCACTGAAAGTATAGATCAGTGAAGCGGCAAAAAGTTTTCTTGATCTTCAAGTTTGTAAACAATTTAAAAATTGAGTCGAGCGATCTCGGTGCCTTTTCCCCGAGGGTCACACCCGTTCCCATCCCGAACACGGCCGTTAAGCCTCGGCGGGCTGATGGTAGTCCGATAGGGCGAGAGTAGGTAGGTGCCGGGTTCGTTCGACTCAATTTTTTGTCTAAAAGGAGCCGGTTGAAAATAACCGGCTTTTTTGTTAATCTGGTATGGCCATATGATTGAAGAAATAAACACAAACTCGTCGACAAGGCCGGAAGGTTTTGTTAAAAAACACTGCTTTTTATGCGCTTTGGCGCGCTACACAACCGCCTTTGTTTTAGGGGTGATTGTCGGGTTGATTTGGGGCAGTTTATGACGCTTTTAAAAGAAATTTATTTTGGCGAAAAGCCGACTGATACTTCTGGTTGGGAACATCGAAAATCTTCACGGGCGGTGGTTTTTGATCAAGATAATAATATCGCCGTCCTTTATGTTCGTGCTTATGAGTTTCCGAAATTGCCCGGTGGTGGAGTTGAGGAAGGTGAAGATTTAAAACAAGCCCTGCGGCGCGAATGTTTAGAGGAGATTGGTTGTGAGATAGAAATTTTAAGAGAAGTAGGCGAGGTGATTGAATATCGGGAAGAAAAAAAGATGTTTCAAGAGGCTTACTGTTTTTTAGCTCGCGTGATCGGTGAAAAGGGTTCGCCGAATTTTACCAAACGTGAGATCGATCAAGGGGTTGAGATTAAATGGTTGCCGCTTGATGAGATTTTAAAAATGTTTGATAAAGAACCGGAAGGTTATATTCCAAAGTTTATTAAACAAAGAGAGTTAGTGTTTTTAAACCAAGCCAAAGGACAAATTGATATTAAATAATTATGTCGCAAAATACTCGTGTTGTTATCTTAGCCGCTGGTAAGGGTAAACGTATGGGGGCCGAAGTCCCTAAAGCTTTGGTGCCGATTTCCGGTCGGCCGATGATTGATTATCTTGTTGATTCGGTGATTGCCTCTGGTGTTGATACAAAGCCGATTGTTGTTATTGGTTATGGGGCCAAGGAAATTGGCGAGCATCTCGGTGAGCGCTGTGAATATGCCTTTCAACAAGAACCATTAGGAACTGGGCATGCTTTGCGTTGTGCTCTGCCTCTTCTTGAAGAATCACAACACGTTGTTGTTCTTTACGGCGATCATGCTTTTGTGTCATCTGAAACAATTAAGCGTTTGGCGGAAACCTGTGTGGCAGCTGACTCGCTCTTAACCCTTATGGTCGTTAAGACGCCGGATTTTGAAGGTTGGCGTCAGGCTTTTGAAAATTTTGCTCGTATTGTTCGCGGGGCTGATGGGGAAGTGAAGAAAATTATTGAAAAAAAAGACGCGACCGAGGAAGAATTGAAAATAAAGGAAGTTAACCCGGGTTATTATTGTTTTCGGGTTGATTGGTTAAAAGAAAACATCGAGAAGATAGGAAATAAAAATGCCCAAGGTGAATTTTATCTTACTGATTTAATTGGTTTAGCCACTTCGCAAGGCATATCGATTAAAACAATTGAAGTCGATGATCCGCTTGAGGGAGTTGGTGTTAATACCCCAGAGCAATTAAAAATGGCCGAGGCAGCGTTTGCGGAAAAAAAATAGTTATGCGTTTTATTTGCGATTTTCATATTCATTCCAGATATTCGCGCGCCTGCTCGAAGGAATTGGAATTGCCGAAAATCGCCAAAGCTTGTGAACGCAAAGGAATTGATATTGTCACAACTTCTGATTGGACGCATCCGGCCTGGTTTAAACACATAAAAGAGACCTTGGTAGAAAAAGAGCCAGGTCTTTTTGTTTTAAAAGACGGTTCGTCCAAGACTAGGTTTATCTTAACTACTGAAACTAGTCATATTTATAAGCGCGGTGACAAAACACGGCGTGTTCACCTGGTGGTTTTTGCTCCTTCAATCGAAACTGTTGAGAAAGTTAATGAAGCCTTAGAAAAAAGAAAGTTTAATTTGAAGTCCGACGGTCGGCCGATTCTCGGTTTTGATGCGGAAGATTATTATTCTTTTCTAAAAGAGATTGATAAGCGGATAATTATTGTTCCGGCCCACGCCTGGACACCATGGTATTCGGTTTTTGGCAGTAAATCCGGTTTTGATTCGTTGGAAGAATGTTTCGGAAAGATGACAAAAGAGATTTTTTCCATTGAAACCGGTCTTTCTTCCGATCCGGCCATGAATTGGCGGCTTTCCGCTCTTGATAAAGTTACCTTGATTTCTAATTCCGACGCCCATTCGCTCGATAAACTTGGTCGCGAGGCCAATGTTTTGGAGATGGAGAAGCCAAGCTACGACGAAATCGTGAAAATTTTACGCGAAGGCGATAAAAAACGGTTCTTATCAACGATTGAGTTTTTCCCTGAGGAAGGGAAGTATCATTTGGATGGTTGTGCGGCTTGTGGTTTCTCCTGTGCCTTCAAGGAATCGAAAAAATTAGGTGGGCGCTGTCCAAAATGCAAACGATTGCTTACGCTTGGCGTCGATAACCGCGTTGCCGCCCTTGGTGATCGGGAAGCAGACGCCGCCGGAAAGATTCCTTTCCGCTCGATTGTTCCGTTAATGGAAATTGTCGCCGAAGCCTATGATTTAGGCTCGGCTTCCAAGAAGGTTCGCGAGGAATATAATCGTTTAATTGAAACTTTGGGCAATGAATTTGCTATTCTTCTTGACACTCCAATAGAAAATATTGCCAAAAGTGCCAGCCACCCGCTTATTGCCGAAGCAATTACTAGAATGCGGGCGGGAAAGATAAGTATTAAGCCCGGTTATGATGGAATATTTGGCACAGTTAAGATTTTTTCCGAGGCCGAAAGGAAAAAACCGGTACAGAAAACTCTGATTTGATTGAAGAGGATTGTTATTTTTGGATGCAGGCCGAGGAAAAACCGAGCAGCGAACGAGAACGTATATAAATACGTTGAGTGAGCGGCGCAAGGTTTTGACGAAGGCATGCGCCAAAAACAACAATCCGATAAAATAAAATCCCGCGATCAATTGAGTCGAGGGATTTTACTTTTTGTAGAAAAATTAAGCGCGCTTCTTCTTTTTGGTTGCTTTCTTCTTCGCGACTTTTTTCTTTGCTTTTTTCTTTGCCATATTGTTTGAGTCACCTCCTTTCATTTTGTAAGATTTTTTTATCGACTTAAGATTATTATACAACATTTTTTTATTGGTGTGAATAATAATCCACTTTTGTCAAGGGTTAGAGAGGCGATAGAAATAGTTTTTTTAATTTATGAAGACAAGAAAAAAATTATTTTATCGATATTTGTAATTTAAATTATTGTCACGCTCGCACTTCGACCGGGATGCCGACATTGGCCCAATCGTAAAGCCATTTTATGTTGGTCAAATTAACATTAATGCAACCATGGCTCATAGGGTGACCAAAATTGTTATGCCAGAAAGCGTAGTGAATGTAGAAATGTCCGTAGAAATTTAAGTTCCAAGGGGTTGGTCCCAAACTGTAATTATTGGGGTTGCCTTCACCATAACTCCAGGTGTAGTCGACGATCGGTTTTTTGGCTAAAACTGAGTGAATTCCCGCCGGAGTGACGAACGGATATTTAGCTGTGGAAACCAAAAAAGTGTTAGTTAAGACCCCATTTTCATACGCGTAAAGTCGTTGCTCAGAAAGATCGACAAGAATATATTGAGGGCCCTCGGGGCCAAAAATCGGCCGTGCTTCAATGGAAATTATTTCTTCTTGTTCATCATTATTTAAATCAGCCGTGGCAATTTCCGAACCGTTATTTTGGCTGTCGATTAAAAATTTTTTTGTTCCATCTTCATTGATAATATTTTTATCAAAGAGCGAAAAAATTATTTCTTCCCCAAGTTCATCGACATCGGTGACATAATTTTTATTTTCAAAAACTGTGGATAACTTTTCTTGTTTTAAATTGTAATCGTACGCAACGAAGTCGATTGATGAACCTTTTTTTGCGGCAATAACAAGTTGACCATCACTTTTTACAATCGGTGCTAGGCCGGAAGTATTGTTGGCGTCAAGAACAAAGAATTCGCTTTCCATTTTCCATTCATTATTTTTAAAGGACCAAATTCGGGCATGTGGCCCGCCACTCGGACCGGGGGTTGTAACCAATTCAATTGTTCCATCATTATCAACATCACCGCAGGCTAAATTCACCCCACCGCGAAAAGCGGCGTTGTAGGCAAAGAAACCCTCACTAATAACGTTACCTAAATTATCAAAAACTCGAACATGTGGCCCGCCACCATATTGTGTGCCAGTGACTATTTCATTTATTCCATCGTTATTAATATCACAGGCCTCGACAGTAATACCTGTTCCCATGCCGGTGGCGTAAGCCAAGAAGCTGCTTATTTCTGAACCGTCCTGGCGCAAAATATAAACACGCGGTTCGTTACCAAGTCCCATACCAACAATAATTTCCGGCGTGCCATCAACCCCAAGGTCGGTTACGGCCAGCGAGGCTCCGCCGCCCAGGTTAGCCGTAGGTAATTTAAAGGAGGAGATTTCTGTTCCATCGGTTTTCGACAACCTAACAGTCAAATATTCCTGGTGGGCCAGGGCCAGACGAGGAAAATTAAAAAGGGCAAAAACCCCAAGAATAATGATTACTCCAATTTTTTTGTGACTCATACCACGATATTTTAACTTAGATTAGGTAAAAAAGCCACTTTGGCCTGTTGACAAAGTCGTGTTTTTGTGGTAAAGTTAGCCGTCGTCTCGGCGTGAAACCGACGACTATTCCGCGGCCACCCAATGGTCGCAATCCAACCCACCCTCAATCACTGCTACTGGAGATATCTCCAATGTCCAAACTCCTTTCCCTCCTTGTCTCCGCCCTTGGTGCCACCCTCTTCTCGGCCGTCTGCCTTTTGCCCGCCTACTGGCTGGGCGACACGATCACCAATGAGTTCGGCCTGACCGGCTGGATGTACTGGTGGATCATGGTGGCGGTGTGGTGCCTGACCTGTGGCGGACTGGCCGCGGCCATTGGCGCGCTCCCCGCGATCGCCAACGGCTGTAGCGCTCGGAGTCTGTGGCTCCGCGTCGTGGCCATGGCCATGTTCACCACCATGGTAGGCGTCGCTGTTTTCCCCGACGAGGTCAAAACAGCCGTCGAGCTGACGGTGTTTCTGGCCAAGCGAGCCGCCGTGGCAATCGAAGAAGTCGTTATCCCGACGGCCGCCGCGGCTGAATCGGAAGATGACTGTCGTCGTGGCTACGACTACGTAATGGGTCTGGCCAGGCAGTCCGGCGACGAAATGCGCGGCGTGCCCTCAAGGTACGATCCGAGCAAGTCTGTCGCCGAGACGGTCAACGACACTGCCGTGGCCGCTCCGTTCATTCTGGAACACCTGTCGCCGGCCGCGTTCAAAGCGGCCAAGAGCCAGTCGGCCAAAACCGAACTGGTTTGCCGGGTGTTGTCGGTGTACGGACGGAAGGGAAGCCAGGCCTATCGGAACGAGGTCAATGGAAACTACCTCGGCCCGGTGCAGATGTCTGGTGGAATCTACCAGAGTCTGCGTGGTCTGTACCCGGCGGCCGGCCTGACCTCCGACTCGACGGTTGGCCGTAAGGACCACCTGACCGCAGCCAAGGCGGCCAGGCTCCATGCCGACTCGGCCAAGGTCGAAATGTCGGCCGCGGCCAGAAAGCGAATCGGCTCGGCTGAATGGTGGAACCGTGCCTTGATCGCCGCTCACAACCTTGAGGCCGACCAGGTCTCGGCAGCGATCGTCAAGTACGGCACGAACTGGAGGAAAGGCCACCTCAGTTCGGAGACCGTCGACTACTTGGACATGTACGTCCATGGAGTCTACGTGGTCTTCCAGACCTTCAATCCGAGCGATTCATGATCTCCTCTTCGACGCGCTAGCCATTTGGGCCGGCGCGTTTTACTTTTAACGACCAGAGTCCCTCTAGTCCACGGGGACAAGGTGTTAAAAGTAAGTAACTTATATGATATACTATACTAGAATCACAATTGGAGGATTATGAAAATTATTTCCGAGACAAAAAATAAGTGGTATATAATAAGCGCTGTCCTATTTTTAGTTTTTTGCGTTTCCGGAATTTTAGGAATCACCTTACAGGTTTTTGCTTCCGCAACAACTAGTCTTACACAAACCATAAATAGCGGCACGTTGTCCGTAGACATTGTTGATGCTTCCTTTGTTACAGTGGCAAGTCCAACCGTGGCTCTCGGGTCTGCCTCTTTCAGTTTTTCTTGTCAAACAACCACCGGAACATTTGGGACGGCTTCACAAAAGATTTACGTTTCAAATCCTGATGCGGCCGATGGTGGATGGTCCGTATCTCTCGCGGCCTCTGATCCAACAAATGTTTGGGACAGTGCCGGGACTGACTTTGATTTTAACGACCCAACAACAAGCGGCTGTGCTGATGGCGCGGATGCCGATAGCGTAGGCGGGCAACTTACTGTTGATCCATCCGTGGGAACACTCGCTGTTGGGGAATGTGCTTCTTGTGTGGTGACAAACGTTAGTCTTGGAGCATCAGCTTCCTTTAGCGAGGGAGCTGTAAACAGCATCACTATTCTCAGCGGTACGGCCGCTTCGAATGATATTGGGGACTGGACGGCTATCGGGGTATCGTTAAGTCAGACCATTCCTGCTGAACAGCCGGCGGCAAGCGATTATGATATTAATTTAGTCCTTTCGATTATAGCTAGCAGCTAGAAGTCTTTTATGTACCGTCACCACCTATCTTTGTGGGGAATCCTTGCGGGTCTTTTTTTAATTTGTCTTCCCTCGGTCTCGATGGCTATCGAATACTCTGGCTTTGGTGGTTATCCAGCCTATCCGCAAGCCGATAATTCACGCACGGAATCAATTTTTGTTCACACCTTAATCCCCGGGGCAATACAAGAAGAAGGTGTTGTGGTTGTAAATAATACGGCAAGCAGTAAAACACTTCTTGTTTATGCGGCCGACTCTACTCCATCAACCGGTGGAGCGTTTGCTTGCGAGCAATTATCTGAACCAAAAGACGATGTCGGAGCATGGATCCTTCTTGAAAAATCAGAAGTCATGCTTGACTCGGGAACAAGTGAACTTGTTCCGTTTATAATTACTGTTCCAGCCGAACCGGCGGTTGGTGAGCATAATGGATGTATCTTGATTCAAGAAAAAAGCACCGGTGGTGAACAATCAGGAAAAGTAAATATTTCGATGCGTACAGGAATTCGGGTTTCTATCACTATTTCTGGCGAAATAAAACGGGAGCTTTCCATTACCGATTTTTCAGTTGAAAAAGATGGTGATTTTATTTTCCTTTCGCCCCAGGTAAAAAATACTGGTAATACCTCGATTGATACCGATATTTCTGTAAAGATAAATTCAATTTTCGGTTCGACAAAAAAAGAGTTTGGCGGAAATTATCCGGTGTTACGAGGCGAAACGTCTATTTGGAATTATGAATTCAAAAAACCTTTTTGGGGTGGAGTTTATGTTGCGAGTTTTACCGCGGCCTATGATCAAAACTCCGGAGCCGAAGTTGGAAAAAATACGGATAATACTCTTGTAAGTCTTCATTCTCCCAATATCAGGTTTTTTTCTGCCCCCCAATTACCAGCTATTTTTCTTGAGATAAGCGGC
The DNA here is from genome assembly GCA_041661745.1 of Patescibacteria group bacterium. GTDB lineage: Bacteria > Patescibacteriota > Patescibacteriia > UBA9934 > GWF2-40-263 > UBA12403. The sequence goes on along the minus strand of JBAZTR010000003.1, from coordinate 77,607 downwards.
TTAGCGCTAATTTGTTTTCTTACTATTCTTGTCTTGAGAGTCCGAAAAAATATTAAGATTATTGCAACGACGTGGGTTAAGAAAAAAATTCGATCCGGAGACACGATTCAAAGCATTGCGGAAAAAAAAGCGATATCATGGAAAAAAATTGCTCGTGCCAATCGAATCAAGGCTCCCTATGTTCTTAAATCCGGACAAACAATCATTGTTCCACCAAAAACAAAGCGTTAAATTTTTAAAGTCTCTGATTTCACGCTTGCTGATTTTTGTTATTTTTTTTACTCAATTTTATCCTCTCGCGCAATACGCGCAAGCGGCTTCGTACACAAACAGCACAATTTGGTATTTACATGCCACAAGTGCGAGCTCTGCTTTCGGAACAACTGGTCCAATCGCGGAATATAGTGCTGGGACAGATGGAAATAGCAGCACCCCAACTAACAAAACAACGGCGCTTTCCATGACTTATACTTCTGGAGCGAGCGCCGTCACCGTGACCGGAAACCAAGCTGATGGCGCCGCAAGACAATATTGGTTTCGCACCTTTCTTTCTCCAAAGCTTGCCGCACAAACAATTCCCGGAAGAACCAACTTTCAACTTGCTCTAGAGGCAACCGAAAGCAATACTTCGTCAAACAGTTATTTGAGAATTCATGTTTATGTTTGGCGTGAAGGAACCGGTTATATCCAATCCCTTTACGATGGAATTGGCGCAGGAACTACGGGAAACACAGATTGCTATCCCGAATTTGCCACAAGTATGACTGGAAAAATTTGTTCCACAGATCGAACGGATGCTGCAGACGTATCTATTAACGAAAACGACCAGATTGCCGTTGAGGTCTGGGTTTATGCAAACAACACAAGTTCTTCTTATACTGCGTCTATTCAATATGATGGCACTTGGGTGCCGGGTGAAGCGGCTGCTTTTAATAATTCACGAGGTTTTTTTCGTACTTCAGCGGTTCTAACCCCCGCCAGCTCACTCACCACAGTGGACACAACATGGTTTCTACGCGATTCAACAGCCGCGGCCACTTGGTCTACAACCGGTCCAATCGCAGAATATAGTGCCGCATCAGATAATGTCTCCGGATCCCCAACTAGCAAAACAACAGCCCTCGCAATGAGTCCGACCTCGGGGAGTTCTGCCGTTACTGTCACAGGTAATCAAACAGCTGGAAGCGCGGGCACACAATGGTTTAGAACATACCTTTCTCCTCCACTTGCTGCACAAACAATTCCGCAATATACATGGTTTCAAGTTGGAATCGGTGCGGGTAGTAGCACCTCTGCTTCAAATAGCGCCGTGCGAATAAATATGTATCAATGGCGTGAAGGGACGGGAATGATTGCTCTCATGCACGATAATGCCTCCGCCGCCTGGAGTTGTCCCGCGGCCGATCTCGCAAGCTCGAATCTAGGAAAAATTTGTTCTGCCAGCACAAACGCAGCAGTTACCCTTGCGGCTGGGGATCAAATAGCCCTTGAAGTTTGGATTTACGAAAACAATACAAGTACTTCCTATACGGCGGCTATTGGTTTTAATTTCAACGAATTAATGGGTGGTGGAAGTTCTCCACAGGCGGGTTTTCAGTCTTATTTAACGCTCTTCCGTGATGTTTCCCGGGATTTACCGCCGAATATTTCAATTGCACAACCAGATGGCACAAGCGACGCCGTGGTTGCTGGCGCAAGCTACAATATTACCTACACCTTAGCCGACACAGACCACGCTGTTACCGCCGCGTTTTATTATGATACTAATAATACTGGCGCCGATGGCGTAGCTATTACCGGGCCTTGCGCCACAGCTGCGGAGGGAACAGGGGTCACGTGTGCCTGGGACACAACCGGAATGACCGCTGGAGAATATTACGTTTACGGTATTGTGAACGATGGAACCAGCGGTGACATTTCCGCCTATTCTCCGGGACAAATTACCATTAACGGTCAACCAAGCGTTGGCACGGTTGGCGATACGCCGGACCCAGTGTCCGTTGGATCAGATGTAACATTTTCTAGTGGTACATGGACCGACGCAAACACCGCGGAAACCGTAAAAATGTTCGTTTGCAGTTCCGATAGTCTTGTTAGCGCTTCGGCTGGCGGATGTACAGATACAACATGGTACGCTTCAGGTTCATTTACCGACACAAACCCACAAACTGGTGCCTACACAGCACTTGCCGGTGATGCTCTCACAAGTCCAAATAGCTATTATGTCTTCGTTTGTGATTCCAAAGGATTATCAAATTCTTGTTCAGCTTCGAGTTCCGGCACATGGTCCGCAACATCAGGGACATTGTCCGTTGATATCGTCGACGCCTCTGGAGTGTCGGTCGGGTCGCCAACACTAGCCCTTGGCGCCGCAACGGTTTCGTTTGATTATCAGACAACAGAAGGATCGTTGGGGGTAGCGGACCAAAAAATTCGTGTTTCAAATTCCTCTGCCAATCCAGCTTGGTCACTTTCGATTGCCGCAACAGATGGGACAACCGCCCTCTGGTCGGCCGGAACACCTAAATACGATTTTAATGATCCAACCGCCGGGGCTGTCGACGGTGGAGATGTTGATAGTTATGGTGGTCAGCTCTCGGTAAACCCAGCTGCTGAGGATATTGATCCCGAAGTGGCTTGCACAATTGTTGATTTTTTACGCGGCAGTAGTTCTAAGTTTTCAGAGGGGGTCACAAACTCAATTACCTTACTCTCGGCCGGAGCTGGGGCAGACGTCGACTGTTACTGGGATATTACCGCTATCGATTTGTCTCAATCTATTCCCGCGGAACAAGTAACTGGCAGTTATTCGATTAACTTGACTCTTACCGTGACCGCTATTTGATATGCGACATTATAAACAACAAATTAACCGATGTCTCTTTGTGTTATTTGTTGTTTTGTTTTTCCCCTTCAGTGTCGCGGCTTCGCCAAATGCTAACCTTACTGTCACAATTGAAGCCGCTGCTGCCTGCGCTGATGGAGTAGATAACGACAGTGATGGGCTTACAGATTTTCCTGGCGATCTAGGTTGCACTTCCGGACTTGATAACGACGAAACCGATCCTGCGACCGGTTCGGGTGGGTCCGGAGGGAATATCAGCACACGTCTTTTTCTTTCTGGAGATGCCTATCCTAATAAAGAAGTATATTTTACAGAAAACAGTTTAACCATTCTTTCCGATACTTCTAACCGTTCCGCAGCATTTTCCGAAATACTTTCTGATTTAGAACGCCGGGAATATACACTTTTTGTTTATAGTGAAGATTACCAGGGAATTAGATCGCCTCTCTTTCCAATTTCTTTTGAAATTATCGCTCGTCACGACACTATTGTCGACAATATTTTTATTGCGCCATCTATCTCGCTTGATGAATCAGATGTTATGGCCGGGCAAACAGTTACTGTGTGGGGTCAAAGTGTGCCATTTAGCACAATTGATTTGAAAGAAAGTTTTGACGGCTCTTCTTTTTTGTCTACGATTGCCAATAAGGACGGTATTTACTCTTTTCTTATTGATACAACGAATCTAGAGGGCGGATATTCTTTTTACACAACAGCCGAACATGAGACAACAACAAGTGCGGATAGTTACACGATTGTGTTCCGTGTCACCCAGGAGCAAATCCAAACCGAAGAACAAGAGGAGGTGGTTGTCACTGAACCACCACAAACGCCTTGCCTCGTCAATGGAGTTCCTTGTACAACTCCTGCCGAAGTTACTCCACCCATCACTCCAGAGACACCAATATCTCCAATAATTATTTCCGAGATTAAAGAAATTATAGAAACAATTGAAACCTCAGTCCCACAGATTGTTGGGGAATCAGCCGCGATTTCGGTTGGCTTTTGTCCTTTTTGGTTATTGCTCCTGATTCTTTTGTTTATTCTAATCATCACCCGATATCGCGGAAAGAAAAATAAAGAGCCAAAAAAATAATAGAAATAAAATATCCTCAATTTTTCGAGGATATTTTTATCCAATCATTGACCGAAATCGAATTCCAGTTTATACTTCCCATCGCAACATGGGCCAGTAGTTTCCCGCCTATGGCGGGACCCCGTCCGAGCGCAGCGAGGCGGGGCAGTGGTAAAATAAAACAATATAGCAGTAGTCTAAAGACGATAAAATATTTCGGGCCAGTAGTTCAGTGGTAGAATGCCTGCTTTGCAAGCAGGAGGTCAGCGGTTCGATCCCGCTCTGGTCCACCAGAAAAAATAAAACCCCGGCTTTTAGCCGGGATTTTGATTTGTAATTTATTCAATGCAACAGTCAACCGCTTTTTTTACCAACTCACCAAGTTTGCCCATAAAACCTTTCTTTTCTTCGTCGTGTTTATTGAGGGCAAGATCATCAATTTTTTTAACATCACCCAAATCAATCATTTTCATGTTTAAACCCCAGAAGAGGGAATAGAGATTGTAGGACTTATCGAAGAGCTCGTAGGCAGTCTCTTTATTACCTTGACCCAAGGCTTTTGTACCGACTTCCATTAAACGCATTGAGGCGGCGAGCAAATGTTTGGAAATGCACCAGACTTCACCTTCGTACTGCTTAATTAATTTTTGTAAAAGTTCTTTGCGCATGGCCCGAACTTCGTTCAACATGTCGAAGTATTCACGCTTGCCGGTTTTTTCAGCGGTGAAGAAAAAGTGCTCCTCGATGGAAATCAAGTTCATGACGGCAATACTCAAATCCTGATCGGATGAGAGATCCATACGGTCCTGCTTTTTCATTTGGTCGACCTTATCGACGAACTCCTTGATTTTATCGTAATCCATAAAATTATTTAGTGATGAAGTAGAAGATTCCACTTAAGATTACCAGGGCGGCAACCGGCAGAGCCACTTTCTCAAAAGGGAAGTGGGCGTGGCCGTTGTTTTTCTTTTTTAGGAACAGGTAAAGTTTTTCTGCGGCGTAGAAGAGGATAGCACCGACGGCCATTCCCAAACCCAGTTTGTCGATGCCCCAGAGAGTATTCCACGGGTGGCCCATAATACCAGTGTAAAAGAGGGGCACGACGGTGATTAAAACATAGAAGACGCCAGAAAGCAAGGTAAGTCCTTTAAAGCCCCAGCCTTTCTTAGTCATCCAGTTAGCTGTCCAGAAAGTGACAGAAACCAAAAGGGCGCCAATCCATAAACCGGTAATCGTATCGTCGATACCGAGCCATCGGGCTAAACCAACACCAGCCCCGGCCGCGACCGTGCAAACTGGACAAAAAGCTTCGGCCTTGTGAGTGAAAAGAAATTCACCGGCAAAAGCCGCGGCCGAAACTGCGCTGGCCGATTGTACGAAATGTTTCATAAACCCAATTTGTTTTGGAAATAAGTTATAATTGGCTCATCACCATTGACGCAGGTCGAACCATCCCAAAGAAGAGGTACGCCCATGTCTTTTTGATCGGTAACGCCGCAAGCTACATTGGCGTTGTAAAACAATTTGGCATTTTCAGTAGAACCGTTGATTTCTAACTTTTCAACATTTATTTTTTTGTCGACTTCGTTGACAGCAAAAAAATCTTCGACATTTTTGCAGTGTGGGCAAGTGTCGCTGTAAAAGAAGGTCAGGCCGCTGGACGGAAGAGTGGGGTGGCCCGCTTTGAATAGAACAACAAAAAGTGCCACAACGGCTATGGCCGCTATGGCGATAATTATTGGAAAAAAGAAGTTCCTTCTCATAATAAGCCTTTATATTTAACAAGTTTTTACAGTAAAAAGCAAGCCCCTAGCTTTGGCAGAGATTGGGTGGAGTTTTTCCTTTAATAAAAGCAATGATGTTTTCACCGGCCACGCGGCTCATGGCCTGGCGGGCCTCAATGGTGGCCGAAGCGGTGTGTGGGGTTAAAACCACGTTTTCCATGCGGCGGAGTTCCAAATTGTCACGCGGATCACAATCGATCATTGGTTCGCATTCAAAAACATCAAGGCCGGCGCCGGCGATGTCCTTGTCGCGTAAAGCTTTGAGTAGAGCTTTTTCATCAACAACCGGACCGCGAGCCGTGTTGATTAAGAAGGCGGTTTTTTTCATGAGTTTGAATTCGCGAGTGCTCATAAGATGCCGAGTGGCCGGGCAGAGCGGAACATGAAGAGAAACAAAATCGGCTTCTTTAAGAAGTTGATCTTTGGTCCGGTATTTTGCTCCGGTTGCTTTTTCAAATTCTGAATTACGTTTTTTATCGTTGTAAATAACTTTTACTTCGAAGCCGTCGCGCAAGCGGCGAAGTACGGCCCCACCGATACGACCGGCACCAATAACACCAACGGTTTTTTTCCAAAGGTCAGTGCCAAGCAACATTTTTGGTCCCCATCCCTCATAACGACCAGCTCGAGTAAAACGATCGGCTTCGGGAATACGATGAGACAAAGCAAAAATTAAAGCGATGGTGTGTTCGGCCACGGTTTCCGAGACATTAGCATGTGGGGTATTGGTAACGACAATTTTTCTTTTCTTCGCTTCCTTAACATCGATGTTGTCGAAACCGACCGCGTAGTTGGCAATCATTTTAAGGTGTAGGGCGGCTTCAAATAACTGGGTGTCAATTTTTTCCGTGAGGAGAGATAACAAAATGTCGGCGTCCTTAACTTGTTTTAAAAGTTCTTTGCGTGGAATAGCTTTGTCACCAGGGTAGACCTTAAGGGTGACATTTTTTAGTTTGCGTAACATGTTCAAACCTTCGTCGGGAATGTCGCGGGTGACAAAAATCTTGTAGTTCATAAATTATTTTTTGACGATTTTTATTTTAGAGAGTTGTTTTTCAGTCGGCCAGCTTTTAATCAGTCCGGCCTTAGCACCAATTTTTTGGATAACCGCTTCGGCGTTGATTATGCCAACGGCCAGAGCTTTTCTGATTTCGTCATATCTTAGATAGCCGGCCACAAAGCCCGAGCCAAAGGAGTCGCCGGCGCCAGTTCTGGAAACTGAGCGCGCCCCAGTCGTACTGGCGTGCCAAGCCTTGCCTTCACTGAAAGCATAAGCCCCGCGCGGGCCATCAGTGATAATCGTCACCCCGGTTTTACGATCAAGGGCCTCAAACATTTCTTTTATTTCTTTCTTTTTTGTTAAAAGTTCAGCCTCTTCGCGGTTAATGTTGAAAATATCAACCTTTGGAAGGATTTTTTTAAATACTCCAAGACCTTTTTTAAGCTCGCCCTTGCCTGGGTTCCAAACAATGAGAATATTTGGAGTTTTCAGTTTTTCAATAATTTTTTTGGAAAGGGAAAAGTCTCCACCGAGCGAAGTTAAATAAATAATATGAGCTTTTATTTTGCTCCATGGAATGTCTTTTTCGGAAAAGGTGGCTCCGACACCACGTAACACCAGAGCAGTACGTTCACCGTTAGAAGCCGTTAAAAGAGTAGAATAAGCTGTTTGCCCGCCAGCAATTTTTTTAATAAGTTCGGTTTTTATTCCGTGTGATTTTAGATCGATTAAAAGGTCGCGTCCGGCCAAGTCATCGCCAATGCGGCACACCGCGGCTGTGTTATAACCCAAATTAGCAAAAGTCGCGGCAGCGTTAGTGGCCCCACCACCGCTGGTAAAGACGATTTGATTCAAATCAATTTTGGTCCCAAAAGAAACACACTCACCAACGCCGGTTTCAAATTCGCGCGAGTGCAGAAAGGTGAATTTATCGGAGAGGAGGAAGACATCACGCGTCGCTCCTCCGATGGTGACGATATCGTACATATTACGCTCGGTTAGCCGAACCAAATAATTTTATTTTTTGTCTAATTACTTCAGTCATTAGATCACGACCGGCTCCAAGAACCGCTCGCGGGTCGATTTCTTCGGCGTGATCCTTTAAGTATTGGCGAACCCCGGCATTCATAGCAATTCGGAGGTCGGTGTCGATATTTATTTTGCGAATACCGAGTGATACTGCCCGACGAATTGATTGATCGGAGACGCCCTTGGCTTCCTCAATTTTGGCCCCGTACTTTATGGCTATATCTTTTATGTTTTTTGGCACCCCCGAGGCACCGTGAAGAACCAAGGGGAGTTCGACCGCGTCCTCAATTGCTTTTAAACGGTTGTAATCAAGGCGACTTTCGCCGCTAAATTTGTAAGCCCCGTGTTTGGTGCCAATAGCGATGGCTAAAGCATCACAATCGGTTAAATAAACAAACTCGGCTGCTTGCTTGGGATCGGTTAGGTGAGCATCGCGCTCTTTAACCGAGATAAAATCTTCAATACCGGCAATGGCCCCGAGTTCAGCTTCTAAAGCTACGCCATTAGTATGGGCCAGCTTTGCTAATTTTTTAGTGACCGTCAGATTTTTATTGTAGGGCAGAGCCGAACCATCAAACATGACGCTGCTGTACCAACCACTTTTTATGGCGGCCATTACTAGTTTCTCATCTTTTCCATGATCGAGATGAAAAACTATCGGGACTTTTGTTTTTTTAGCGAGCAGGTGAACCAGGGCGCCCAAAGTGTCCATTCCGGCGTATTTAATGGCGGCTTCTGAGGTCTGGATAATCACCGGCGCTCTTTCGGCCTCGGCCGCGGCAATGACTGCTTGAATTGTTTCAAGATTGTAAACATTAAAAGCTCCAACCGCGTAATGACCGCGTTCGGCCATATCAAGAACATAGGGAAGAGTGGTGAACATAAGGTGTCAATATTATAACAAATTTTTGACAAGTGAGCTAAAATCTTGGATAGTATGACTGTTATGAAAGAAGTCAACGATTTAATAATCGCAGCCAAAAAAATTTCTGAAGCGGTAAACAATTTACCGCCAGATTTATCTTTATCTAATTCTGTTAGACCGAGAGTAATGATTGTTGGTGGTTTTGTTCGCGATACTTTACGTGGTAGCAACCCGAAAGACGCTGATGTTGAGGTTTTTGGAGTTGGTTCAGACAAATTAGTTGAGGTTTTACAAGAACTTTTTGGCAGTGAAAGCGTGAACGAGGTTGGGAAATCATTCGGTGTTATAAAAGTTGCCTTGCCGGGCGGTTTGGAACTCGATGTCTCCATTCCGCGGATTGATTCTCGCGGGGTTGGGGCAGGGCATAAAGATATTGAAGTTAAGGGGGACCCAAATTTGTCGATAATTGAAGCCCAACGTCGTCGTGATTTTACCATTAACGCTTTAAGCATGGATGTTTTGAGTGGAGAAATTATTGATTCTTTCGGCGGAAAGGAAGATTTACAAAAAGGTATTCTGCGGCTAGTTGATGAGAAAACTTTTAAAGATGATCCGTTGCGGGTCATGCGCGGCGTACAATTTGTCGCGCGCTTTGGATTAACTGTTGAGCCAAAAACTTTTTCCTTCATGAAAGAAATGGTGGCCAACGGTGCTCTTGACCATCTTCCGGCCGAGCGAATTTGTGGTGAGATGGAAAAACTTTTGACTAAATCGGAAAAGCCTTCGGTTGGTTTGGAATTAATGCGCGACTTGGGTATTTTGGAACGGCATTTCCCAGAACTTAATAACATGATTGGTTGTGAACAGGATCCATTTTTTCATCCTGAAGGTGATGTTTGGATACATACCAAGTTGGTGGTTGATGCCGCGGCGATGTTGTTTGAAAAAAGGTTTCCTTGTCCGTCTGAAACGGCTGAGGGTGAATACAAAAAGATTAAATTTTCCGTTATGTTGGGGGCTCTTCTCCATGATGTTGGTAAGTTGTCCGTTACCAAGCGCGGAGATGACGGAAAAATTCACTCTTTTGATCATGAAACGGCTGGGATAGAACCGGCAAGAGCTTTTTTAAAACGTCTAAATGTTTCTGAGGAGGTTTTGGATGTTGTTTTACGCATTGTTCGACTTCATAGTTTACCGGGTGATCAAGGTGAATTATTTTTTGCCGGAAAAATGAGTGAAGATCAGTATAAAAAAGCGACTAAAAGATTTTTGGACAGATTGCAGCTTGATCAAAATAGGAGTTTTCCGTGGCAGGCATTTTTAGTGGTGTGTGAGGCTGATTATTTTGGTTGTAACCCCAAAAAAGATAAACCGCCTTTTCGCCAATTAGCGGAAATTACCAGAATTATCAGCGAGCTTAAAAAACCGTTTGGTCCGGTTATTCAAGGTCAGGAAGTTTTGACTCTGTGGCGAGAGATAAAAGGGGAAGATCGCCCGGGCGGCCCATGGGTCGGAGAAATCACTAAAATTATCAACGAAGAGGGTCATTATGATCCGGCCGAGGCCATGGCCCGTGTTAAAGAAATAATTAAAACCATGTAAAAACAAAAACACCCCGATTTCTCGGAGTGTTTTTTTGTTTACTTTCTTTTGATAACTTTTATTGCGGCGGCCATGATGTCCTTAGCCTTCAAGCCATACTTTTCTAACAGTTCTTCGGGTTTGCCAGATTCACCAAATTTGTCTTTGACCCCGACAAATTCCATTGGTACCGGACAATGTTCAGCCAGAAGTTCGGCCACAGCGCTACCAAGGCCACCGGCCACCATATGTTCTTCGACCGTGACAATAGCCCCGGTTTGTTTGGCGGCGGCAAGAATTGTCTTTGTGTCGAGCGGCTTAATAGTGTGACAATTTATTACCCGAACGTTTATTCCGTTTTTTTGTTTCAGATTTACCGCGGCTTTGAGAGCTTCGAAGAGAATCGGGCCAGCCGCGATAATTGTTGCGTCGTTACCTTTATAAAAAGTTTCGGCTCGGCCAACTTTGAACGGGGTTAATGGTTTGGTAAACACCGGCGACGGCTCGCGAGTTAGTCGCAAGTAAACTGGCCCTTTGATGGTGGCCGCAGCCAGTGTAGCTTTTCTAGCCTCGAGGGCGTCGCAGGGAACGATCACAGTCATGTTGGGGAGGACACGAGTTAAGGCAATGTCTTCCAACATTTGGTGAGTCGCGCCATCGGCGCCGACGTTTAAACCAGCATGACTGCCAATGATTTTAACATTGGTTTTTTGCAGAGCAATGTTGGTGCGAATTTGTTCCCAATTGCGACCGGGGGAGAAGATTGCGTAGCTTGTAATGAACGGAATTTTTCCACCCAAAGCCAAGCCCGCGGCAATCGAGGCCATGGATTGTTCGGCCACGCCAAGCTGAATGAATCTTTCCGGAAATTTTGTTTTGAAAGGCAAACAACGGGTTGATTCAGTCAGGTCGGCCGAAAGGACGACGATTCTTTTATTTTTTTTGCCAGCTTCAAGTAGCCCCTCGCCAAAACCATCACGGGTGGCGGCGTGTTTAAAGTTCGGTTTTTGTCGAAACTTTATCGACATAATTTATTTTTTGCTGCGGCGATTGCGCCAGATCTTTTTAACCACCCAAACGACCAACCAGATAACGAGAGCAATCGGAGCTAGAACACCCACCCCCATAATTACCAGCCAAATCAGTGTGATAACCAGACCTTGGAGAACAGAAACTACAGCCTGTGCCGCTTCCTTTATGGCGGCCCATGGGCGGAATTCTTTCGAAGGAATATTTATTGTCGGATCTTCCGAAAGATAAGTGGTGATGGTCGAGTAGCTGGTTAAGTTACTCAAATATTTAATCCGACCTTGAAGGGATTCGATTTGGCTGCGGATATTTCCCAAATAAGATTGAACGGAAAGAATATCTTCCACGCTTTCGGCTTTTTTAAGAATTTCTAAATATTCTGTCTCTTGAGCTTGAGCGTTTTTAAGTTGTGCCTCTAAGTCAGTGTATTCTTCGGTGACATCTTGAGCATTGGACGACTCGGTCGCGACCGAGACAGCAATCTTTTTAATTTCAGTCATGGCGTTTTCAAAAACATCAGTCGGTAGGCGAACAGTGACCGTGCCGTATTTGATGCCGCTTTCATCTTCGGAAATTGACGAGTCTTGGGTATAGCCGCCCATGCCGGTGGCTAAAGCGGAAATTTTTGTTGCCGCTTCGTTGGCTGAATCAACGACCATTTCTAAATAACCAGTCTTGATGATTTTTTGATCAACCTCGGCGGCCGTACTGCCGGCCGTTGGTTCTTCAAAAAACATCATGTCTCTACTGCTCGAAGGAGCACTGGCCGTTACTGCCATTTCGGCGTTATCGCTGGTTAGGGCGAATTGTCCATCGGACACGGAACGGTATGTGCCGACCGAGCTTGAGGAACTGGACGAGCCAATAACCGACACCACGGCCGCCGCAATAATTATAATCGGGATTAGGACAATAACCGCGGCCGCGGCGGCTAGAATCCATTTAGTTCTTTGCTTCATATGTTTGTGGTTAGTGATGAAAATTTTTTAATTGTCCTTGTAAGGTGTGCAGTTCACCCAAAGCCTGTTTAGCCTCGGTAACATTTGGCACGCGACCATGCCATTCAAACTGACCTTCCATAAATTCAACGCCACAGCCGGGAATAGTGTAGGCAATAATTATTGTCGGATAATCGCTAACTTGTTGAGCGCGATTTACGGCGTTAACAAAATCACCAATGTTGTTACCGGCGCATTCTTCCACATGCAGGCCAAAAGCCCGGAATTTTTTAGCCAACGGTTCTAGTGGCATAACCTCTTCGGTGTTGCCCCCAATTTGAATAAAATTACGATCAACAATAAAAGTGCAATTATTCAGTTTATATTTGGCCGCGAACATAAAGGCCTCCCAAGTTTGACCTTCTTGTAATTCGGCATCAGAGAGGACACAGTAAACGCGCCATTTGGCCTTATCCATTTTAGCGGCATAAGCCAAACCAACTGCTTGTGACGAACCTTCGCCCAACGGCCCGGAGGTGGTTTCCACACCAGGCAAGCGATCGAGTTCAGGATGGCCCTGTAAAGGTGAACCAAATCGGCGCAGGGTGACCAATTTTTCTTTAGGAAAATAACCGGCCCGGGCCATGGCCGCGTAACGCACCGGACAGACATGACCGTTGGAAAGAATTAAACGATCGCGTTCGGACCAATTCGGTTTTTTAGGATCATGCTTCAAAATATGAAAATAAAAAGCCGTGAAAATATCCGCTAACCCCAAGGTTCCGGCCGAATGGCCCGAGCCGGCCGCGGTTAACATTTTGATGATATCCTCACGAATCAAAACTGCCGTTTCTTCCATTTTTTTCAGTTTATTATCATGTAAGAAATGCATAAGCATTCCTATTTTAGCACATTTACCTCGCCGGAGCCTAATTGGTCAATTTTATAAAGAGGGGCGAAGGCGGGTCAGCCGTTTTTTAAGAGACAATAAATTTTTTATTAGCTCTTTTCCGGTTTTCACGAGGCGAACCTTACTCTTATTTTTTTTATTGCGATGCTCTTTCCAGGTAATTGGTTGTTCCGCGGTCTTTAGTTTAAATTTATTGGCCAGAGCTAAAAGCTCGGTGTCAAAAAAGAATCCAGTTGAGGTAAAATACGGCGAAATTTTTTGCCAGGCGGTTTTTTTGATTCCTTTAAAACCGCATTGCAAATCAGAGAAGGGAAGAGAAAGAATAATACGAGCCAAACGGTTGTATAAAAAAGAAGTTAAAGATCTTTGCCACGAGCGGCTGACTTGTGAAGAAGGATAACGACGTGTTCCGATAACCAAGTCGTTGTCTTTTAAGGCTTCAATTAAATCCGGTAGGTGTTTTAAATCGGTCGCCAAGTCCGCGTCCATAAAAATTAACAGTTCGGCCGTGGCTGTGTCCCAAGCTTGCCGGACAGCCCAGCCTTTACCAGCCGTCGGAATAATCAATAATCGAAGATTGGTATATTTTTTTTCTAGGTCCTGGACAATCCCCCGTGTCTCATCAGTTGATCCGTTTTCGGCAATCACGATTTCCCAATCACCATCAGAAAATTTATTTTGTAGAAATAAAATAGTCGTCTCGATGCTTTGTTTTATGTCGATTTCTTCATTGTGAGCCGGGATAACAAGGGAAAATCTCATAAAGTTGTATCGGCATAGACCTCAAGCCATTCGTTTTCCACCACTTTTTCAAACAGACCGGAGGTAATTAGATTTTTGCCAAAAGTTTCGGCTGTTCCGAAACGTTTATCGATTATAACTACCCGAGCCTTAAAAAGATAGATTATTTTTGACACATCTTTGTCTTCGCCGGTCGACAACTTCCACCACGACTCGTAGTCTTCTTTGTTATAGTCATACATGAAAGTCGGATCAAGGCCGGCTAAATAATAATGAGTGTCGTCGAGATACCACAGGATCAGCGAATAATCCCAGCTGTTGTGAAAAACATTTTCGCCGGCCGGGACGTGGTTTTTAATCCATTCTGTTGCCGGTTCGTATTGTTTAGCTTGGTAGTAGTCGTTACTCCCAGTCGTTGTCTGAATCGCCCCGGCGGCCAATCCCAAGATAGTTATTGAGAGAAGAGTGATAATAGCTATCTTTTTTATTCGGCCTTTTTTTAGGACCTCATTAAGAACCGGCCATAGTTCTTGTTGCCAAAAAGAAATAGTAAAAGGCATTAAGACAGCCGCTTCCAAAACCATGAAAGGCACGGCGTATTCGACATAACGATTGGCTTTAAAACATAAAACAGAATAACCGCCGGCTAAAAACAAAAAAGTGAAGATCGAGACGGTTTGGTCAAAGGGTGGTATTTTTTTGTTGGAAATTAAACCAGGGACAAAAAAAGCCAGAGTTAGACCGGTCACCAAAAGAGCCGGAAAACAACCGGTTAAAAAACCGCCAAGAGAAATAGGAAACCATTCTTGGCCGACTGGTAACAAGGACTGATAATTAACGACGCCAATTTTAAAAATATCTAAGACACTAAAGGCAATATTCTCTGGAAAGTATGGATTTATGACCATGCCGGCTAAAATTCCGGCGCTTGTGGCCGCGATATTTTCTTTTTGTCGGCTGATAGTTTTTTTAAAAAGGTGCCAAAACGATTTTTCCCTGTTAATTGTGCTGGTTAAAAAGTCAGCGACGAATAACGCACCAAGTGACAAGAAAATTATTGGCCAACCGTGGTAAAGCCAAGCAAAAATAATCGAGACAAAAAATAAAGTTTTAGTTCTTTTCTTCATCATGGCCCAAGTGGCCATAATTAGGACAACGACAGATAAGGCCGGGGCGCGGGGCAGGGACATTCGGAAGATAAAGCTTTGTGAAAGTGCGGCGGCCAACGGGAAAAGCCAGGGGTGAGGCGCTTTAAAGGAGCGGGCAGCTAGATATATGGCTAAGAAGGCTAATAAGCCAAAGATCACGGCCGAAATTTTTATTCCAACCAGGGGATTAAAAACTGTAACAAAAGGAATTAGTAAAACATGATAAAGAAGATGCGGATTAACGTAAGTGTTTTTTAAATCAGTCCACTGGAACCAAGGAAAAGTCTCAATAAAACCTTGATCACGAATAATTGTCGCCATTTTGGCGTGATAAAAAGAATCTGGATCAGGGAAGTTTGCTCGACTTTCAAAAATTATCAAAAGAGCGGCGATAAAAATAAAAACCACCAGGGTTATAATAGTATTTCGTTGGATTCTCATACCATGGTTTACATTGTAACAAAAAATCGCGGAAGCGCTATGGGCGCTGCCGCGATTTTGGAAAAACTATTCAACGGTAATTGTTCCGGTCTCTGAGGAATGATAGCTGCAGAAGTATTCAATCGTTTCGGCATCGTTAAAGTAACGAATGAAGGAATCGCCAGCGTTCAAGGTTCCGGAACCCCAGGTCAAATCTTCGGCTGTAGCCGTGTGCTTGGAGCTGCCGGTGTTCGTGAACTTGATCGCTCGGCCAGCATCGATGGTTACATCAGTGTCAGAATAGCCGCTGTCGGTTAAATTGATGAT
The DNA here is from genome assembly GCA_041661745.1 of Patescibacteria group bacterium. Lineage (GTDB taxonomy): Bacteria > Patescibacteriota > Patescibacteriia > UBA9934 > GWF2-40-263 > UBA12403. Next base: position 61,915 of record JBAZTR010000003.1, on the reverse strand, counting down.
GTATGGAGCTTTCAGACTCTTGTCAGAATCAATGTTGGTGGCCGAGGCTGTTTCGTTAGCCGGGGAGAAATCGCCGGTCTCGGCAATATCAGAACCCATGGTGTAGTTAGAGAAGAAGCCATCCGGAACGTCATCAATTTTGGTGTTCCAGTTTGAACCATAAAGGGAAATGGCCACCGCTTCCGTGGTTACCCAGTGCAAGGTGCCGTCTTCACCAACCGCATAAGTTTTTGGATCGCTGTTGATTTTGATCATTTTGGTTCCCGGCTTGTAGGTAACATTGCCGCCGATTTGTAGTTTGCCAAGATCAGCGTCGGACAACCATTTTACGCTATCGAAATTGGTGTACCAGGTAAAATAAGTTTTGTCGTTCGGGAAAACATAACGGAAACCGTCTTTGGCAAAGTAGTAAACAGCGGAAAGCGATTGTCCGCGAATTAAATCGCCGGCCTCAAGATCAGCCAAAGCCGTGGCGGCCGCGACTGGTCGGGCTAGTCCCATGTTACTAATGATTAAAGCAAAAGCAGTGAGAGCGAAAAATATTTTTTTGAACATAAGTTTTTAAAATTTTATCCATTTTATTATAACACTTTTTTTAAATGGTTTGAAGGGCTTCATTTAAGTTTTTCCAAGCCAATTCCTTGTTTTCCGCTTTAAAAAGCACGGAATTTACAGCAAAGCGTGTTGCTCCGGCTTTTTTTAGACTGGGGATAAGCTCGATTGTAACCCCACCATCAACCTCGATTTTAAGCTCAGGAGCGCGGCTTTTGGCATTTTTGATTTTTTCTAGAATATAGTCACCTTCAAATTTTTGTCCGGCCTGTCCGGGGTGAACTGACATAATCATTAAAGCATCAAGGTCAGGTAAAACAGCGTGAATTTCTTCAAGTGGCGTTTCCGGGTTTATGGCCACACCAGCCTCGATTAAGTGAGTCACGTGGATTTCTTCCAAAATTTTTCCAAGCGGTCGTTCGATTTCGGCGTGGATGATGGCTCGTTTAACATTTGGAACCTTCGCCACCCACTCGGCAATTATCGGTAAAGGATTATTAACCATTAAATGCAGTTCAAAAGATGCCGGGGTTTCCATGGCCGCCACCGCCTCCGCGTCATGCCAATTGGAAAAAGGGAAGAGCGTGCCATCAAGAATATCGATTTGGATTACCGGAGCAAATTTTTCGGCGATACGTAATTTTTCTTCAAATTCCTGTTTCGAGTTGGCAAGAATAGCCGGAATTATCTCAGACATAACTGTTAATTTTTTTTATTCTTCTCTTGTGCCGCTCCTCGCCGGAGAAATTTGTCACAAGCCAGACCTTAATAATTTCTTTTTCCTCCTCGTCATCAAGGACTCGCCCTGGCAAACAAAGAACATTAGCGTTGTTGTCCTTTCGACTCGCCTCGGCTGCCCATACATTATATACCGTGGCCGCACGAATTCCTTTCACCTTGTTGGCGGCCATACACATTCCAATACCACTGCCGCAAATTAGGATTCCCAAAGCCTCTTCGTCGCCCACCACTCGTTCGGACACCCTGAAAGCCACGTCCGGATAATCATCAGCTTGGTTAAGTTCGGGGTTGCTTAAATCCTCCACAGCCAAACCATCGGCAGCCAGCCATTCTTTAACTTTTTCCTTGCGTTCCCAACCGGCATGGTCGGCACCAAGGTAGATTTTTTGAGTCATACAGTTTGTATTGTATCAAACCCGCCTTCGCTGGGCTATGGCGGGCGCTGGGGGACGAAGAGGTTGAAGGGGACGAACCCTCCGTCGCTCAAGGCGAGCTATGGAGGGCAAGGGAGGATGAAGGGGTTTTGAATTGACAAATCAGTCACTTTGTGTTATTGTCAGTCGTTAAATTCGCGGTTTTCTTTCAGGTTTTTCTAAGGAAATTTGAAAGAAGATCGGGACAACAACTGGTCTACGACGGCGAAGGTCTGTCGGCGCATACGGCGCTGGCGGGCATAAGCCACAACAAAGGGAGATTCGTCATGGCGCCCATCGTCACCGGCGAACAGTATTACGATCTGGACGGCCAGCTCACTGAGATCAAGCGCCAGCTCCGGCAGAGGGGCGGCTACCCGTTCAGCCCGGCGCAGCTCAGCCTCGCCCTCCAAGCCATCATCGAAGGGCGGTTCGAGGACTCCGTTCTCGAAGTCAACTATGACCTCGCCTTCGAGGCGATGGTCGCGGCCGGCCACTACAACTGTCGCGATATGGATGTCACGGCCGAGCACTTCCCGAACAAGTCCACCGGCGTGATCAAGTACGAGCCCGTACTCGTCTACCTCGGTCGAGCCTCGACCAACGAAGCTCTCCACGAGATCGAACAGTTGGGGGTCATCCCCGCCTCGGCGGCTGAGCTCCTCGCCTACGGAGCCAAGTGCCCCGAGGAACAGAGGAATTACCCCATCGTGGCTCTGGGCCAGGCCTGGCGCCGCCACGGCCGCCTGTTCTTCCCTTGTCTCTATCGCGGTGACCGCGAGCGCCGCCTGTACATCGACCACGGCGCTGACGACTGGGATGCCCATTGCCGCTTCCTCGCTCTCCGCAAGGTTTCCTAGCCCTGGGATTCTTTGGCCCTCTGCCCTTGGCATGGCTCTTGGTTCCTTGGACCTTGGACACTCTCGCATCCACCCTCCCCTCCCGCATGGCTTCACGGCCACGCGGTTTTTTATCTCACAAATTTGTCATTTTTGCCTATAAATGTTATTATTTGCCCAGTTTTTAGAAGAGAAGGAAAGAGATGAAAAGGGAATTAAAGAGAAGGAAATTTTATCTTCTTTCCCTCCCGTTCCCTCCCTTTCTTTCCCTTTAACTCCCTTTCCCTAACACAATATGTCCGATAGACCAAATTTTCCTCAAATCGAGGAACAACTCCTGGAAAACTGGGAGAAAGAAAAGATTTTTGAACAAACCCTGGCCAAGGCTGCCCCCAAAGGCCGTTTTGTTTTTTTTGAAGGGCCTCCTACTGCCAATGGTAAACCCGGCATTCACCACGTCGAGTCGCGCGCTTTTAAAGATTGCCTTTTGCGTTTCCGCACCATGCAAGGGTATTTAGTCGATCGCAAGGCTGGCTGGGACACCCATGGTTTGCCGGTGGAAATTGAAGTTGAAAAGCAACTTGGTTTTTCCGGTAAGAAAGACATTGAAAATTTTGGCATTGAACCATTCAACAAAAAATGTCGCGAAAGTGTTTGGAAGTATCTTGAGGATTGGCAAAAAATTACCAAGCGCATCGCTTTCTGGCTTGACCTCGACAAACCGTACGTCACTTATCATTCCGAATACGTCGAGTCGTTGTGGTGGATCATTAAACAGATTTGGGACAAGGATCTTTTGTATCAAGATTATAAAGTCGTGCCACATTGTCCACGTTGTGTAACAACTTTGTCTTCACACGAGTTGGCTCAAGGATACAAAGAGGTCGATGACCAGTCGGTTTACATTAAGTTTAAAATTGAAGGGGAAGAGAATAGCTACTTTTTAGTTTGGACCACCACTCCGTGGACCTTGCCGAGTAACGTAGCTTTGGCTATTGGTGAAAATATTTCATATTCACAGATTAAGTTGGCTAATGGTGAAAAATTTATTTTAGCCAGCGGACTACTTGGAAAAGTTAGTGAATCTTTTGAAACCGTGTGGGAGAAAAACGGATCAGAATTGGTTGGAATGAAATATGTTCCGCTCTACGAAACCTATTACGACACCCCCGGACGAGAAAAAGAAAAAGCTTACAAAGTTTACACCGCTGATTTCGTTTCCACGACCGATGGTTCGGGAATTGTTCATATTGCTCCGGCTTATGGTGAGGATGACTCACGTTTAGGTGACGCGGAAAAATTGCCAGTTATTTTTACTGTTGATCAAACCGGCATGGTTAGTTCGGAAAAGTCACCGGGCTTTGGTAAGTTCATGAAAAAGGCCGACGAAGATATTAAAAAAGATTTATTGGATCGCGGTTTGTTATATAAAGAAGAAACTTATCGTCATACCTATCCTTTCTGTTGGCGTTGCAAAGCCCCGCTCCTCTATCTGGCCAAGTTTTCTTGGTATATCAAAATGAGTTCTTTGCGCGATAAACTGATTGAAGGAAACGAAAACATTCATTGGGAGCCTGATTATATTAAGGAAGGTCGTTTTGGTGAATGGCTGCGTGAAGTTAAGGACTGGGCCTTTTCCCGTGAGCGTTACTGGGGTACACCACTGCCGATTTGGACCTGTTCCTGCGGCCAAAAAACTTGCATTGGAAGTTTTGAAGAATTGAAAGCCAAGGCAGTCACACCTATGGCCGAGCCGTTTGATCCGCATCGTCCTTTTGTTGATGATGTTTTGATTAAATGCGACAGCTGTGGCGAACAAATGAAACGCATCCCGGAAGTCTGCGACGTATGGTTTGATTCCGGTTGTATGCCTTTCGCTCAATGGCATTATCCTTTCGAGAATAAAGAAAAGATCGACCCCACTTCGCCGGGCTCCGAGGGGCAAGCGACAGCCTATCCGGCTGATTATATTTCCGAGGCTATCGATCAAACCCGCGGTTGGTTTTACACTCTGCTCGCTGTGGCCACCTTGCTTGGCAAAGAACGTCCTTACAAAAATGTCATTTGTTTGGGACACGTTCTTGATGCTCAAGGAAAGAAAATGTCTAAGTCCATCGGCAACGTTGTTGATCCGGTCGAGACCATAAATAAATACGGAGCTGATTCCGTGCGCTGGTACATGTATTCCATTAATCAGCCTGGTGATTCCAAACGGTTTGATTTGAAATCGCTCGATGAAATGATTAAGAAAGTTTTCATGATCCTTTGGAACATCATGACTTTTTACGAACTCTATGAAGGGAAGGAAAGGGAAATAAAGGGAGAAAAAGAGAAGGAAAATGTTTTGGATCGTTGGGTTCTATCTCGCCTGAATCAATTAATAAAAGATTCAACCGAACAGTTGGAAAATTATAAAGTGACCGAACCGGTACGGGCCATTGCTGATTTTATCAATGATCTTTCAACCTGGTTTGTCCGCCGCAGTCGCGATCGCTTTAAAGGATCGGACGAAGCTGACAAAGCCGCGGCTATTTTCACCTTGCGTGAATGTTTGCTTGGCATTACCAAACTCATGGCCCCGTTTACTCCGTTTTTGTCTGACGCTATTTACTTGCGACTTCAAGGGGGCAAGGCTTCGGTTCATCTTGATGATTGGCCGACGGCTGACGTCGCATTAATTGATGAAAAACTTTTGGAGCGCATGGCTCGTGCTCGTTCAGTCGTTTCCAAAATTTTGGAAGCCCGGGCTGAAACCGGCCGACCGGTGCGCCAACCACTCGCTTCAGCCACTGTATGGTTGCCAGAAGGGGAGTTGGATGCCGAACTTATTGAAATCATTAAAGACGAAGTTAATGTAAAAGCCGTGATTGTTGAAAAAGGCGAGTACAACGTTGAGCTCGATGTTAATCTTACGCCAGAATTGCTTCGTGAAGGCATGGCTCGCGACCTGGTTCGTCGCATTAACGAAATGCGTAAGAATAATAAATTGACCATCGAAGATCGCATTGAAATTTATTTCGAAAGTGCTGAAGTCGAGGCTCAGAAAATGATTGAAGAATATGGGGAGACGATTCGTGTTGGCACTTTAGCCAACAATCTCCGTACAACTGGCGAACGCCCGGAAATTTGTGAGGCCTTTCGTCTTAACGAGTGCGATATAACCGTTGGTTTTATTAAGGTTTAATAAAATAAAAAAACAGGGCCAGCTGGCTCTGTTTTTTAATGCCTTAACGCCCGAGCGTCTGTTCAAAAAAATAGTCCCTCTTCTAACCATTAACCCTCTCTGATATAATACCCCCGTTATGTCAACTGATATCTTTCGATTATTTACCTCGCTCGGTTTATCGGAAACCGAAACTAAGGTTTATTTTGCCAGCTTGAACCTTGGCCCAGCCCCGGTACAAGAAATTGCCAAAAAAGCCAACCTCTCTCGCACGGCCACTTATACCAATATTGAGGCCTTACAAAACCGCGGTTTAATGTCTTCTCACGAACGTGGCAAGAAGCGGGTTTTTGCTGCCGAAGAGCCGGAACGCGCTTTATCGCATTTTAAAGAACATGTTCATGAAATGCAGGAAAAGTTGGAAACTTTAAACAAGGTTTTACCAGAGGTGAAAATGTTGGGTGGCGGCGAACGTCCAGCCGTGCGTTTTTTTGAGGGCCAAGAAGCTCTAAGCGCTATTTTTACCGACGTGGCTTCAGTTGCCCCAGATTCTTTACGCGAATTATCTAACATGGAGGATGTCTATAATCTTTTAGACTCTGAACTTTTGAAAGATGTTCGGATGGTTCTTGATCCCGGTAAAATAAAAATTAACCTTCTGCACATCGGGGAATTGACCCATCGACGTGAAAAGGTTACTTATCGTTTTTTAGATAAAAATAAATTAGGTGAATTTCATGGTGACATTTGGATCTATGGGAACCGTGTTGCCTTTGTTTCTTTTGTTGGAAAAATAATTGCCGTAGTTTTGGAAAATAAAATTTTTGCCGAAACCGCTAAGGTTTTGTTTGACGCGGCCTGGGACGGCGCGGAAAAAGATCGCTAGATATCACGAACCCCCGGGCACCGCAGGTCGTCGAGACCATTGGTGCCGCGGGGGCTGTGGGGGTGTTAGGCGCCTCCCATAACGCACCTCCGTTGAAGAGTCTTGTCTTGGACCGGGGTCAGGTTGACCATGATCCATGATTAAAGGGGCGAAGTTCTTGTTGTCGGTCGCCCGTGTTTTCTTTGTTCACGGACGTTTCTGCCCCTTTTGACTCCATTCAACGAATGGGAGTTTTGCCAACACCCCGCACTAGAAGAGGGGGGGGTTAGCCGTTCATGTCGTCCTCCAGGTCGCGATGAGGCGACCTGACTCTGGTCTGCTGAACGGATGTCCAGCAGCGGTCAATCATTGGGTTTCCCCTTTGAAAGACAAGCTATAATATCACAATCAGGAAATTTGTCAAGGGGTAAAATACAGCTAATATTAGATAAAAAATAGTATTTGTCCACTTACCGTGGACATTTTTTTATTCTAACTTTAGCCAAAATAGTCGATTTGGTACTTTAACCCTTGACAGTATTTTATGTTTATGTTAGAGTGCAACGTTCAATGCTTGTGAACAAGTGAGCGAAGAGCCACTAAGCGATCTGGACTGTTCGAATAGGCAACTTCACCCAGAATTCAGTTAAAACATGGGTTTTACCCTTGTCCGAGGTTCCAATTCGGCAATCTGGACTCAATACAGCAAAAATTATGTATTGAGTAAAATCCGCTACAGAAATCGGAACATTCTAAGAGAGATTAGATGTTCCGGATCCTGTTGCGGATCGCTTAACACCCCATGTTTTCCGAAAAATCAAGGCGGAGTGTATGGCCAACACTCTATGCGTGCACTCGGCACGTGCCGAGGTTTTCTTGGTAAAAAGCCGTCTGGACAACGGCTAAAACAGGGGATAAACGAAAAACTTCCGGAGGTGTGTCCAAAACACCCGAGGCTGAAGCCTCGGGGCACGTCTCGCGCAGTCGGTTTGGCTAACCGATTGCGCGAATCTCTCTTGCCGATAACCCCATGCTTGTTATCAGCAGAAGAAATTCTATGTTGTACCCAATCACTTATATAGTTTCAGCGGTGGCTACTTTAGCCGTACTGATCGGATTAGGTTAATTCGATCGGATCCGGAAATTTGTTCGGCACAAACCTGTCTTAGTTTGGGACCCCAGACCTGGGCGAATGGTGGGGAAGTGTCGGGCAAATTTCCGGAGCAAAAAATATTCTGGGGACTTGCAAAGTCCCCTTTATGTTTCCAAAAAAGTTGTCACCCCTTAACAGGAGTTTCTGATGACTACCAAGTCCTACGGCGTCGTAATGCATCTGGCCACCTGGTTCACCACCAATCCGGAGGCTCTCGTCCGGTCCACCCCAAAGCCCAAGCGGCCGAAGGTGGTGGTGGTTCGGCGTGACGGAAAGATCATCCGTCGCGTCTGCACCGGGTCCGTGTGATACGGCCAATCCTTCCCGTCGAGAACGAACTCGACGGCAACCAAGAGCTGATTTTTTATAAAATCATTTCTTGGTTGCTTGCTATGTGATCTTTGCCAGGTCGTTCGGTCACCTCCTTGGTTCCGGCCGAGATCCACGGCAAGCAATCATTTATTCCTGGTCTTTTCCTTCTACCCCCAGTCAGGAGACAGTCATGTTCCATGCTCGTATTGTCCGTGCCCCTCGCGTCGTTACCCCGGCCGACGAGCTCCACCGCCAGATCAAGCTCGCGGTGAGACCGGCTCAGGCCGACCTCAAGGCTGTCGAGGCACGCCTCTTCGACCGCGAGGTCGAAAGCCGGAATGCCGACGCCGCCTTTGTCGCGGCCGACGCCGCCTTCCAGAGGTCGGCTGCCCGCCAGGCGCCGATCGCGGAAGGGCGGGCCGCCGAAGCTGCTCGTCGCGAGGCCCTTGCGGCCAAGCGACTGGCGGCCAATCGGCTGGTCGAGGTTCTCGAGGCCCACCGACGCAGCGTCGCGCGGCTCGAGGTTGCGGTGGCTCACGCCGCCCGCCTCACCGCGCGCATCGAGGCGGAGGCCAATGCCGAGAAGATGGCGGCCGCCCTCGAGGCGTCTGGCATCAGCTCGGCCGCGGCCAAGCGGGCGGCTTCGGCTCCGGCCAAAACGGCATCGGCTGCCAAGTAGGAGGTAACTCCGAAAGGCGGCCGGGTCGGCCCATCTTTAACCCCTAACCTTTAATGGAGGTATAGCCTAGCCCGCGGGGGCGGAAGGCCAAACAATCGTCCTGTTGTGGATCGTACTTGTTCCACGACAGCTCCCTTTTTCTAATCACTCTCGAGTGGTTGGCGGAAGGGAGAAAAACAAACCTAGGAGTTCCTCATGTCCAAATTCCTCCGAATCACCCGTCACCCCGTCCTCCCCGCGGCCGAAGACTGGCTCCGTGCCAAGTTCGGCATTGACCTCGAAATCGTCACGATGGACGTCGCCTTTGGCGACGACCCCATCGGAACGGTGGCTCGGTTGGCGGCCGAGGTCGGCGAGGTTGTGGCGGCCGAAGTGGTCGCCCCTCTCCCGATCCTCGCGCGCCTCCTCGGGGCCCGCAGCGAAATCACCTTCCCGCTGCTCCGCGCCGAGTTCAAGCGCGACGCGACCGGGCGGTTGATCGTCGCCGGCACCGACGAGGCCGGCCGGGCGGTCTTCGCCTTTGACCGTTACGTTCGGCTCATCCGCGTCTCGATCGAGACCGCGGAATTGTAGTCAACGTAAGGTCGCTAACCATCTTCCCGTCGAAAGCGAATTCGACGGCCCCCTTCTTTCAGTCACTTCCCAGTGGTTGGCGGAAGGGAGTTTTGTTATAATCAAACCATTATGAATCTAAAAGACAACGTGATCGTTATTCCTATCAATGATGCCGAAGCGGTTTTGATTGCCAAACTTGCCGCGGCCATTGGTTTGCCGATCATTGCTTCGTGGCAAGAACATGGGGCAACTTTAGATAAAGAGAAGGGTTTGTTAAAAAAGATTCAAGCCGGGAAATATCAAAAGATTTTTATCGTAGAAATGCCAGGGATTAAAACAGAAACGAAGTTGCGGCAAGCCGGAAGGGAATTAGTTATCATCGATCATCACCAATACGGAACGCTTGATCGTGCCCATGATGTCAAGAGAAAAATTAAACCATCCTCCCTCGAACAATTTTTAAAATTATTCAATCTGACTGATAAAAAACTTTCGGCTTTGGGTTTTTCACCGCGTCTGGTGCGCGGTATTGGAATTTTAGATCGCGGCTTTATCGAAGCTTTAGGCCGAGCCGGTTATTCAACCGTGGAAATAAAAAAAGTCTTTTCTTTTCGAAAAAAATTAAACATAATTTTTGTTGATCCGGCCAAAGAAAAGATTTATCAAAAGAAAGCGCGATTGGCTTGGCAAAAACGAAAAGAATGGAACGGATTTTTTATTGTAACGATAAATTCCAAATTTGGCTTGCGGGCTTATCTTTCCGAATTGGTTTGGCAGCGGCTTAAAAAATCACCGCCAATTATTTTGGTGGAGAACGGTCGCAACGCTATAAGCGTGCAGGAAACACCAATCGCCGAAGCTTTTTTAAAGAAATTTGGCGGCTTTGTTTTCGGGGAAGGTGACAATTGGGGTTACAAAAACCAGCCAGGTCGGAAAAAGGTTACTTTGGCCGATGTAAAGAAGTTTCTATCTTAAAACCAGTTTTAATGTTATTAAAATAGGCTAATTTAAGCCTATTTTTCTTATTGCCTCATTGACAAAACCGTTGTTTTATGGTATATTAGTCGGTCAAAATTAAGCTAAATAAACAATCGTTTTTATGTTTAAAAAGACCCTTATCTCTCTGGCTACCGTGGCCATGGTCGCTCAACCGATCATGCCGTCGGCTGTGCAAGCCGATTCCGGTTCCTGGAGCTATATTCAAGCCACTGCGGCTTGGACCTACGACGACTACAAAGTCGAACGTCTTGATTTCGGCACTGATGATTTCAACGGTCCGTTATCTTTAGGTGACAATGTGGTTGTGGCCAAAGCGGCTGGAACCTGTGCTTCTGATACTGGTTGCGAACGCTACGATTTGTATGTGCTTCGCGACGGTATGGCCATGTTCGTCGGCAATGTGCCGCACGAAACCGTGGACGAACAACGTTTTTATAACAATGGTGAGGAATTGGTTTATATCAATTCCGCTGATGCTGACAGCAACAATTATTGGGAAGTTGTCAGTCTTGATTTAGCTACTGGCGAAAAAAACATTGAGTTGGAAAAATTCTTCATGGACGGTATCCAAGACGCCGATGTTATGGAAGGTAATGGAGAATATTTTATCAACGCTTCTTTGAATTGGAACGATCATAAAGGTTTTACCAACGCAGTAATTTATCAATACGATCAGTTATCTGATTCGGTTAAGGTTATTGCGAAACAATGGACTCAACAGCGTGATGAAATTCAAGACGTTAAAGATGGTAAGATTTTGTCAAAAATGGTTTTTGAATCTGGTTTTAAACAATTGTGGGTTTACGACACCATGGCCGATCCCAAGACAGCCGAAGCCGTGCCTAATACCTGGACCGAGGAAAGCGAAGACATTGTTGGTGCCCACTTTCGCACCGATGGTACTATAGAATTTTTTGACAGATATCAACGTTTTATCTATGACGGTAAAACAACAGTGGCTCAAGGTGATTCATTAAGTTGGTATCATAGTTACGAGCAATCCTTACAGGTTGTGAACGGCCGTATGGCTTGGCTTGACCCTGAAGATGGTTTGCATGTAAGTGGCGCTGGCGTTGACCTCGACCTTGGCACCATTGGTTACCCGCAGACTTTTACCTTGACTGACACCGCCCTTTATTATTCCTCGGGCACAGTTGGCAAGATGTATGATTTTGCCACAAAAACCACCACCACCTATCCTTTTGCTGTAACTGATGCTTTGGGTAGCATCGTGGTTGGTGAAGATACGACTGGTAATATCTGGTATTTAGATACTGCTTCTGATCGTAAAATTAATCTCGGTTTCGGTTCAAACGCCGTGATTTCCGATGACATGCACGTTTATTGGTATGGTTCTGATAATCATGTTTATGAAGCCACTTTGTCGCTTCATGCCATGACCGGTACATCTGATGTCCGTGCGGTTAAAGTTTCTGGTTCTTCCCGTGTTTATCTTGTGCTTGATGATACGTCCTACTGGATCCAAAACGAAAAAACTTATTTCAGCTGGTTTGACAGTTGGAATGATGTGGAGACAATTTCTTCCACCTCCTTCAATGCTTTGAAGGACGGCGGTGACGCCACCTATGCCCCGGGCACTCGCCTTAAGATGGCCAATGACCCTAAGGTTTATATGGTTGGCTCCGATGGAAAACTCCACTGGATTACCACTCAACTTATTGCTTACAATATTTTCGGACAGACTTGGAACAAGGGTATCGTCGAATTCAATATGGCTGATACTACCCAACTGCAATTCGGATCTACAATCGATGAGGAAAGCGATGTGCAAAGCATCTAATTCCCCTTCGCCCCATATGATGGGGCTTCGGTAGGAATAAAATTGGTAAAAATAAACCCCGCACCTTTTTTCAAAGGTGCGGGGTTTTGTAATATTATTTAGCCACGGCCCATTCCTCTTTGAGCTTGCGCTTGAAGCGATTGCGGAGATTTTGCAGATAGGCCAGTTTAGCACGGCGGACTTTGGCCGTTTTGACCAATTCTACTTTAGTTACCGTTGGACTGATTAATGGATATATTTTTTCCACGCCGTAACCTTTTTGTTCGCGACGGATAGTCATGGTCTTGGAAACGCCAGCGCCATGGATACCAATAACCATACCTTGAAAGATCTGAACACGCTCACGCTCTTCGCCTTTGGCGTTTAGATCTTTGATACGTTCGTGGACACGGATGGTCATGCCGGGTTTAACGTCAGTAATTCTGATTTCTGTTCCCGGGAGTTTTTCGGCCACCTCGTCGGCTAACGGGGCGACTTCTTCGATTACTGGTTCTTCAACGGTAGGTTCAACCACCGGAGCTTCTTCGGTCGCGGTTTCTGCGGCGACCTCGGGCTCTTTCTTTTCTTCATCGGACATATGTTAATTTTCGCTCCAAGAGGACCGGTATTTCCCTTTAAAATAAGGGAGGCGTTCGTTGCGAGCATTAATGTTAAAGCGGCGTTATCTTAGCTGAATTAAGGAAAAACGTCAAGATTTATGCCAAGCGTCCACTTTTTCCTTTATTTCAGCCATGATTCCCTCGGGGGTTTTGTGCGAAGTATCGACAACCAGGTCGTAAGGGCTAAGGTCAAGAATATCGAGGTTATAGTATTTTTGGTAACGTCGTTCATCCGAAGCCACCCGTTCGGCCAAGGCAGCTTTTGCTTCTTCAACCGAGGCGTATGGTTTTTCGTCTTGTCGGTCGGCCCGTGAAGCGCCCATGATACGTTCGGCGGCCACGCTCGGATCGACATCTAAAAAGATTTTGTAGGCGTTGGGAATAAAGTGCCAAGACAGGCGGCTATCGATAACAAACGACTCGCCGGATTGACCGAGCTTGGTTTGATAATCATCAACCTCTTTGTCGGTAAAAGCTTCGGTCTCACCCAGTTTATTAAATTCATCAAGCATCATGCCACGGTCTATGGCCATTCTACCGCGCAGGTCGCCCATCGAGTACCACGGAATTTTGTAGTATTCGGAAATCATTTTGGCAATAGTGGTTTTACCGGAGCCTGGCAAACCAGCGATGGTGATAACCATATTTTATTCAGAAATTATTTTTTCCAGTTCTTCGGGTAGTGGTGAGACAAAAGTTTTAGTTTCACCGTTTGGCAGGGGGATAGTTAATTTATGAGCATGAAGAAACAATCGGGGCAGGGAAAGCGGTTTAATATTTTTCATGCGCGTTTTTTTGTAGAGCGGATCGCCGACCACCGGCAAATTAAGGGCGCGCATGTGGGCGCGAATTTGATGAGTACGGCCGGTTTCAATTTGGACGCGGAGGTAAGCAAGATTTTTTATTTTTTTAATGACTTCGTAATGGGTCACCGCCTCCTTACCTTCACCATCGGCCGGACGAGCAACCATTCGGCCCTTGTTTTTTGAACGAGCTAAACGGAAAGAAATTGTGCCAATGTCTTTGGCTGGTATGCCATAAACCAAAACCAGATATTCTTTTTTGGCATAGTGTTCGGAAAATTGTTTTTTTAGAAAATCAAACGCCGCCTGTGTCTTGGCCGCGATCATAACCCCGGAAGCGAGTTTGTCGAGACGATGAACAATACCCGGACGGCTGGGGTTGTCGCCGACTTTTTTAATGGACGGATAGTGTTTAACCAAAGCATCGACAATTGTTGCTTCTTTTTTGCCTGGGGCTTCGTGCACCATAATGCCAGCCGGTTTTTCGAAGACAATTACATCACCATCCTCATAAAAAACCTTGAGTTTTGGCGGAACGTATTTTTTTGTGGTGACCTTTTGTTTTCTTATCTCAATCTTATCTGTCGGTAAAACCGAAAAATGCGGGGTGGTTATGGGTTTTTCGTTCACAAAAACCTCGCTGTTTTTTATCATTTTTTGTATTAAACCGCGGGCCAACCCGCTTGTTTTAACCAAAGACTTGTCTAGGCGTTCTTTTTTCATAGCGTTTTCATAGTACCAGATGAAGAGACTTCACAAAAGGGTCATTTTCCGATAAGATGATTTAGCCCAAAGATTGTAATTTCCCATATTTATTAACTGGGCCTATAGCTCAACTGGTTAGAGCATCGAGCTTATACCTCGGAGGTTCCTGGTTCGAGTCCAGGTGGGCCCACCAAATTATGCCTTTTGTTATTCTTGGTTTACTTATCACAACGATTGGGATTTTGCTTTTTCGTTGGGGGGCTAAATCCAATTCGCACGAAGTAAAAAACGGATCGCTCGCTTTAATATTGGCCGGGGTTTTTCTGCTGCTTTGGGGAATAATCATTCTCTTTACCGGCAACTTCGCGTTTAACGTATGATTTTTTTTGCCACTTTAGCCGTGATCTGGTTTTTTCTTTATTGGATGATTGGTGGCATTTTTTTCGCTTGCGTGGCCCTGCTTCGTCTTATTCGTTTGCGAAAGGTTCGGTTCAGCTGTTTGTTTTCTTTGGCCGCGGCCCTTTGTGCTTTAGCCGCGGCGTGGGTTAGCACGACTTGGATGGAACGAACGGCTAGCGATTGTTTTGCTTTTCCTCGGGACCAAGATAGCCTTGTTATTTTACTTTCCTGCGGTGGGGTCCAACTTATTATTTCGGCCGTTGTTGGTTTTGCTTCGTTAATTCTTATTGGTTTTGTTCTTCTTAAGCTCTCCTCTTTTAAGGATCGGACATGGTTGACAACCTTCACAGAAAAGCTAGAATTAGACGGGTTGAATTCTGACGAAAATTAAAAAAATAAAAATATGGACAATCCTTTCCAAAAGAAATCTTTTTTCGACGCTTTTTCACCAAGGCAGTCGTTTATTATCGGTTGCGTCGCTTCTTTATTGATTCTTGGCACGGCTGGTTTTATCAGTCTGGGTGTTTATGTTTTGCAGGGCGGTAGTTCCAACAACACCGACAATGTCGTTGCCACCGGTGGAACGGCTGATAATACCAATACTGATGTTGTGGCCACTACTCCGGATCAGCTTTTTAAAGATTTGGCCACCAAAGTCGGACTTAATTTGGATTCCTTCAATGCCTGTCTTTCGTCTAATAGTAAATTGGCGATTATTAAAACAGATCAGGCTAGTGCCTCGGCCGCTGGTGTCCGAGGAACACCGTCTTCGTTTTTAATTAATAAAGACGGCTCAGTTAAACAGATTACCGGCGGCGCGGTTCCTTACGCCTCCATGAAAGCCTTGTTGGATAAAACTTTGGGCAACACGGTTTCTGGTACACCGGCTACTACAGCCGATGTCTCCGGCACCTTGGCCGCGGTAACCGAAAGCGATCATATTGCCGGTTCAGGCGATATTACAATTGTTACCTACACTGATTTTCAATGTCCTTATTGCCAGGGTTTTGACGCGACCATGCAACAGGTCTTGAAAGATTATTCCGGTAAGGTAAGATGGGTACTCCGCGATTTCCCCCTTTCTTTCCACGATCAGGCCGAGAATGCCGCCGAAGCGGCCGAGTGTGCCGGTGAGCAAGGGAAGTACTGGGAGTATGCCGTGGCCCTTTTCCAAAATCAAGATTCGTTGTAAAGTGTAAAACCAAAAAAATCCGGCCTGATGCCGGGCGCATAGCTCAGCTGGTTAGAGCGTCACATTGACATTGTGAAGGTCAGAGGTTCGAGTCCTCTTGCGCCCACCACCAGGTCGGATTTTTGTTTTACGTAATTTTTTAAAACTTGGTGTTTTGTGTGTGGATGTTTTTTTGCCTTTTGGTATTTTTTGCGTTAGAATAGACAACGTTAATTCTTTTTAAATTAAAAAATAATTTTTTTAATCTTTAGATATGGATATCGCTTCAACCTCGGTTGGAAAAAGAAAGAGAGTTTCTTTGGCGAACGCCGGTCTCTACGAGACGGTAATTCGTTGGTCACTCTACGCCCTTTTCTTTTTTTTGCCGATCTTCTTTCTTCCGTTTACTAACGAGGCCTTTGAGGTCAGCAAACAAACCTTGATGGTTATTCTGGCTTTTGTCGCCCTGTTGGCTTGGCTCGGTTCAATGGTCATGGAAAAAAAACTGGCCTTTCGGGCTGGTTGGTTAAACTTATTGCCGGCCCTGCTTTTGCTCGGCGGGTTGGTTTCCTCAATTTTTTCTTTAGCCGGATATCAATCATGGGTGGGGCAGTCCTCGCAGGAATACACCAGCTTTTTAACCCTAGCTGTTTCCGTGGTTATTTTTTACGTTTTGATGAACAAGGCTGGCGAAACCACGGTTCAAAGAAATATTTTCTTTGCTATTTTATCGGCCACCTCGCTTAGTGCCTTGATTACCTTGCTGAATATTTTTGGCCTAGGTTTTATCCCGTTCTTAACAGCACATGGGGCCAACACTGTTGGGACAATCACCTCCTTTACCGTCTTCCTAACAATTATGATGGTTTTTAGCATGGGAATGTGGTTGGTTGGTAAAAAAGAACGAAACGATTTTTTTCCAGTTGGCATTAAAGGGGCGGTGACGCGTGGTTTAGTTATCTTTTTATCAGTGGCTACTACAATTCTTCTTGTGGCGATTGATTTTTGGGTTCTTTGGGTTCTAGCGATTTTCGGTATGCTTTTGGTGATGGTTTTTGTTTTTTTACAACAAAACGAATTCGGTAAATCCAACCGTTTTATCGTTCCTCTGATAATTATCCTGATCAGCATCTTTTTGCTTTTCTTAACCAGTCCAATCAAGTTAAATCTTCCTTTGGTAATTGGTCCAAGTTATGGCACAAGTTGGGATATAACCAAACAAGTTTTGTCCGACGGCCCAATGCCTTTAATTTTTGGTTCAGGCCCCGGAACTTTCTCTTTTGACTATACCAAGTACAAACCGGACGAGGTTAACCAGACAATATTTTGGGACACCAATTTCGATCGTGCCAAATCTCAAGGTCTAACCACCCTCGCCACTTTTGGTGTAGTTGGTTTAGGCTTTTGGTTACTGTTAGTTTTGGTGATCGGACTTAAGGCTTTGGGACGCTTGCTTAAGGAGCGCGAACACGATGAATGGAAAATAACCTACGTTCTTTTTGCTTCTTGGGCCACCTTGATTTTGGCCAACCTGCTTTATTCCTCTAACATGTCCTTAACCTTTTTGTTTTGGGCTTTGACCGGATTGTTGGCCAGCCAAGTTGCTCTTAAAATAAAAGAGACCGGCTTTGTCAGTTCTCCAAAACTCGGTTTGGTCTTTTCCTTTGCTTTTGTTTTGGTGTCGGTCGGAGTTATCGTAACTTTGTTTGTGACCGGGCAACGCTATGCTTCGGAAGTTGCTTTTGCTAAGGCCGTTGAGCTGGATAACGCCGGCGCGCCCATTGAACAAATTACCGCCAAACTAGGCGAAGCTGTCTCTTTAAACAGCCTTTCTGATATTTATTACAGAAACTTAAGCCAAGCCTTTCTTTTGCGAACTAAAGACACTATAACCACAGCCACAGCCGATGAATCGAAAATTGACGCAAACGAAGCCTCGATTATCCAACAGTTGGTTAAGGCGGCCATGACCTCGGCTGACCGTGCCGCGTATTTGTCGCCAAACAATGTCAGTAACTGGGTTCAACGGGGTAATGTATATCGTGATGTTATGCCGGTGGTAACCGGCGCTGAGGATGTTGCCGCCGCTTCTTACTTAAAAGCCATGGAATTGGAAGATAATAATCCGGCTTATTCAACCGGTTTAGCTCGTCTTTATTTGGCCGTATCCGATCGGGCCCGTAATTTAAAGAGCTCCACTAATAAGGAATTGGCGGCCTCGGCCGTTGAATCGGAAAAAAATTCCTTAGTTTCGGCCGAACAATACCTTAACCAATCGATTGTTTTGAAGGCGGATTACGCCCCGGCCCACTATTATTTGGCGGCAGTTTTGGAACGCCAAGGCAAGTTAAAAGATGCCGCCGCCCGTTTGGCCGCGCTTCGCGATTATAAACCGTTGGATGTTGGTCTCGGTTTCCAATTGTCCATGCTTTATATTCGTCTGACTGATTATGATTCAGCACAAAAGGAATTAGAGCGAATACTTGAGTTGTCTCCGAACTATTCAAATGCTCGCTGGTATTTGGCTTCGATGTATGAAATTGACGGAAAATTGAACGAGGCAATCAATCAGGTTGCTAAGGTGGCTGAACTAAATCCGGGCAATCAGGCGGTGCAAACCAGACTTAGTAAATTAAAGTCCGGCCAATTGACTACCCAAGTCCCGACACCGGTTGAAGAAGGTGAAGAAACCGCGACTACAGTTGAGGGTGGGGAAGTGCAAAGTGAGTAAAAAAACGCACAACTTGTCCACAGGGCCGTTTTTCCTCTTGATTTCATTGATTTTTTGTGATAAAATAATATCAACTTAAAACATTTAATAATAATTTTCTTTTAAAAAGAAAAATAATTTTCCAATATGGCGCAAATCTTAGGAAAAGGGCTCTTTAAAGTGATGCCATGGTCGATGGCGGCTTTTTTGCTTCTAGCCCTTACAATCGGAACTTGGCAGGTAATGCCTACCAGGACGGTTAAGGCCGTGGCCGGTGCAGGTACAGCTACTATTGATGTAGGTACAGGAAGCACGGACGCTTATAACACCACCTATGTTGGTCCCAGTGCTGCTGGTACTGTAACCGTAGGGACACAAAGTTACCTAAAAATTGCTATTACAATTGGTGCTGGTGGTATTGTCGCCGCAGAAAACAACATAACGGTTCAAATAAATACTAATTTGTTTCCTGCCAACACGTGGGATACAAACGAAGAGGCTGCGTTAACTAACATAGATACTGTTGGTGAATGGATGCCAACTTATCTTGATAATGGTGGAGCGACAGACAACACAGCCATTGCTTTTACCGCAAGCGCTGCGGTAAATACAGGTTTGATAACCATTCAGGCTACTGAACAAATGGACTCTGGCGATGTTCTCACAATTTGGGCGGCTGTTAAAGACTCTAATTATGTTCGAGCCGCTGCCAACGTTGTGATTCAGACTGATGACACTGGTGCGGACAACCTTACGACCATTGGCACACCTCCAACAATAGCTACGGCTGCCGCTGCGGCCAACGCTGAAATAGTTTTGGCTAATCCTGTTGTGGGTGCTGCTGGTGATGTGACCTTGTCATTCACTTTACCGGTTTCTGTCGATACCGACGACAAGGTTGTAATGACCATTCCTGCTTATATAAATATTGCCGATGTTGCCGTTGGCTCAGAAGATTTTGGCGGGGGCGGGACTTTTTCCTGTTCCGCTTCTACTCAGACTTTAACTTGTAGTGCAAGTGACACGGTTAGTGCTGGTTCTGGGTCGATTATTATGACCGGCATTACCGCGAGATATGCCGGAACCACCGATATCACAGATTTTCAGATTTATGATGAAAACACCCCGGCAAATGATATTGCACTTGATACGACAGTCGCTGTAACAACTGTGACTGCCGGAGTTGCCAACGCCTCTGTTGTTTTTTCAGCATCAGTTGTTAGTAATACAGCTGTTACAACTACTATTACCTTGACCCTGCCGACCGATTTGGACGCCGCTGATACTGTTGAAATCACCTTTCCGGAT
This sequence comes from Patescibacteria group bacterium, assembly GCA_041661745.1. Taxonomy (GTDB): domain Bacteria; phylum Patescibacteriota; class Patescibacteriia; order UBA9934; family GWF2-40-263; genus UBA12403. Next base: position 42,148 of record JBAZTR010000003.1, on the reverse strand, counting down.
TACGTGAACGTATCTGGTGCAGCTTATCTCTCAACGACCTTTCTTGAAGGACCTAGTGATTTCACCGCGTGTGTCCCAAGTTCACAGAAAGTAACCTGTACAGCTGGCGGAGTTATGGGAAATGGCGATGGAACCGAAGATATTCTTTTGTCAGGTATTAAATTCTATTATGCTGGAACAGATGATATTACAGTTCTTGAAGTACAAGACGAAGGCAACGATACTGATATAATCGCTAATGACGTTACAACGGGTTTGACAAACGTCACGGCCGCCGATGCCGCCGCTACAGTGGTTCTCTTAAATAACACAACCCCAAGTCGGGTTGGAACCACAACAATTACTTTGACTGTTCCGTTTACTCTAAATGTAGGCGATGAAGTTGTTATCACCTTCCCGCCTTTTATAGATATAACAGGACTTTCCGAAACAGCCACTGGAACTTTTGACGATGACGGCGGCGCAACCATTGAATGTGATGATGCTGCCCAGGTTTTAACTTGTGATGTTACTGCTGGTACCACCGGAACAACTGGAACGATTATTTTAGCGAATATCACCTCTTCTTATGCCGGTGTAACAGATATCACTTCGTTCGTGGTTGAAGAAGGAGGAACCACTTCCTATAATATTGCTTCCGATACAGCTGTTGCCTTGACCAACACATTTATTAGTTCTTCCTCAGGTAGCGGTAGCAGTGGCGGCGCGACAGCCGGTAATGAGCCGGCTGTTACCATTACTGATTTAGCCGATCAAACCGGTGGAGACACCGCAACGATCACTTGGTCCACAGCTGGATCCGGTATTGATACAGTTGAACTCGGTTATTCAATCGATAACGGTTCGACCTATACACAAATTGCTTATAACGTTAGCAAGAGTTTGGGTACTTATAGCTGGTCGGTTCCAAACATTGATGCCAGCGATGTATTAGTGAAAATCACAGCTTATGATACCGGTAAGGCGAATTTGGACACGGATGTAACCGAAGCTTTTGACATCACGTCCACTACAGACGAAGCGGTTGTAGAAATTCTTGATAATACCGAACTCGATTCTGAAGGGCGTATGGTTGCCAACAACTCCGGTGAAAATGGTTTGTCACCGGTAACTGGATTAGCCCAAGAAATTTCCGAAGTTCGTGAAGGTTGGTTTATTCGCTCCAATTACTTCAACACCGTTTATTTCATTGATTCCGAAGGTCGTCATCCTTTCTGGGACGCTAATTCCTTCTTCTCTTACGCTGATTCTTTCGACATTGTTATTTGGGTGACCGATGCCACCTTGCCAACATTGCCGCTGGCCTCGCCGATTATGCCACAACCTGGCTCAGTCCTGGTCAAGATTCAATCTGATGCCAAGACCTATGCCATTGACGACGGCAATGTCCTGCGCTGGGTACCTAGCGAGGCTACAGCCGAGGCATTGTATGGCGCAGATTGGGCAGACTACATAATTGATCTCGAACCAACCACTTTTGCCCGTTTCACTGTTGGCGACAACATGTCGACAAGTGACGAAGTGGATATGAGTATTATGCAGACTCGCGTTGAATTGGCCGAACTAGCTCAGTAATTTCCGAAATAAAAAAACTCCGCTCGATTATCGGGCGGAGTTTTTGATTTAAACCAGTTTTTTAATTGCTTCAATAATTTCTTTCTCGGCCTCAACGATTGTTTTTTTCTCCAGGCAAACATGAACCTCTCCCCTGGTTCCGACCGCCGAAAATAATTCAGCTAGCCGACGGGCATCGTGTGGTGGCTCGGCGCGGATAATGCCACAAATATGACGGGCATGATTTTCGTAGAGTAGAACAATGATTTTTGCCTCCGGCGAATTGGAAATTAATTCATCAATCACATCAGGTAAATCTTCCTCACGGGCTCCGGCGTGTAAGAAATCTTGCTGGGAAAGCATTGTCCAAACGATTTTTGCTTCGGGATCAGATTTTAATCGAGCCAGGGCGCGGCCCCACAAGCGCAGAGTTTGAACGGAACGAGTTTGGAATAAATTACGGACAATATCTTGGCGACGAGCACCGAGGGACATTAGTTTTCCGGCCACTTCCAAGGTTTTCGGGGTTAAATGTGGAGTACGGAAACTACGAGTTTTGGCAATCATGCCGGTTAAAAAAGCCGTGGCGATTTCCTCGTTGATAAGGGTTGGGTTGATTGAGTGAACTAGTTCAAAGCAGGCTTCACCAATAGCCGAAGCGGTCAGGTCGACATGGTTGATTTGGCCAAAATGTTCATTGTCAGGTGAGTGATCAATATTAATGATTGGGGTGCGAAAGAAGAAATCTTTATGGTCATGATAAAGGTGGGCGCAAGCTTCAAGATCAGACGCTCCGAAACAAATAATCAAATCATGACGATAAGCGGAATGAGAAATTCGAACATCTTTTTCACTCCATCCACCCTGATGTGGGGTGAAAGAAATAGAAAGCCGTCCGTCTTTTTCCTCGTGGCGCATATCTTGAACATGTGTTTGGCTAGTGTCTAGCTCTATCATCAGTTGGCGCAAGTTTTCGACAGCTGGTTTTATTTTTTCCATGCCGGGCAGGAAACCAAGGTTGATTGGAGTGACACCGTCGGCCGCCACCATTTCGACCGGTTTACCCATACCTTCAATCAATTTATAAAAACCAACAGCACTGGCGTAACCATCGGCTCCGGCCCCGCGCGGCAAAACTAAAAGTGGCGCCGAACTGCGGCGGATTGCTTCAAATATTTGTTTTGGGGTTTCGGAGACCATGCTTTTTTTGATTAGGAGGGTAGGAAGCTAGGAGCCTAGGAGACTAGTTTTTGTATTAACCCTTAAGCATGGGGAAGGAATGGTTAAGGAGTTATATTACCCGCCCAGGCGGATAAGGTCAAGGGAAGTGGTTGGCTAGGCGGCGTTCGGGCATTATAGGGCGTTAAGGTTTTTGTCAGGGGTTGGTATTAAAAAGCCCCGGAGACGATTGCTCGGGGCAGAGCCCTTCGACTGGCCTCAGGGTCTTGGAGACTAGGCGGCCGCAGCCAAGTCGGGAAGGGTGAAGATCTCGTTGCACCACGGGAAGTCGCCCTCCGGCAGGTCGTCGGCGTTCATGCCGAGGTGCAGACCGAACTGGCCGAGGAAGGCGTTGCACTCCTCGAGTTCGGCCTTGTCGAAGCCCAGGCGCTCCAGGTAAGCCTCGGGCGTCAGAGCGAGCTGCCAGGGCATGCACACGGCCGACCCGGTGCGGTCGAGGACCTTGGCCAGGAGGGCACGGTGGGGGCAGATCTGCTCGCTGGAGTGGAGAACATGAGGTACCAACCAGCAAATGCAAAAGGTTCGGAAAGGATCGTCCATCGGAGTTTGCCTCCCAGTCGGAGTTGGAGTTTTTTCGCTCCGGTAATTTAGCAGTAAGTTAGACAAAAGGGAAGTGTAAAATTCAGTATTGCGAAAAAGGCCATTTTTTCGTATACTTCTAATACTGTTATGCCCAATCAACCAGACCTCCCCAAGGCTTACGAGCCGCAAAATCATGAGGACAATATTTATGCCGCTTGGGAAAAGAGCGGTTTTTTTCGTCCGGAAAACCTGCCTGATCTTGAAAAGCGCAAAGAAACTTTTTCCATGGTTCTGCCACCGCCTAATGTCACCGGTATTCTTCACCTGGGTCACGCTTCAATGTTGGCCCTAGAGGACACCATGACTCGTTTTGCTCGCATGCAGGGAAAACGGGCTCTTTGGATTCCTGGCACTGATCATGCGGCTATTGCCACTCAAACCAAGGTTGAAAAAGAACTTATTAAAAAAGGCATGAAAGATCCGCGCCGCGAACTTGGGCGTGAAGCTTTTCTTGAAGAAGTAAAAAAGTTTGCCGCGGCCTCGCACGACACCATTGTTCATCAAATTAAAAAAATGGGGGCTTCGCTCGACTGGTCGCGTGAGTGTTACACTTTGGACGAAGACCGAAACAAAGCTGTCAACACAGTTTTTAAAATGATGTATGACGATGGTTTGATTTACCGTGGTCACCGCGTTATCAACTGGTGCCCGCGTTGCAAATCAACTTTGGCTGATGATGAAGTGGAACACAAGGAAACAACTGCCAAGTTTTATACTTTTAAATACGACAAAAATTTTCCAATCTCCATTTCTACAACACGTCCGGAAACTAAACTTGGTGATACGGCCGTGGCTGTTCATCCTGATGATGAACATTACCAGAAATTTATCGGGCAAACACTTGAAGCGAATTTTGTTGGTCAAAAACTTTCCATAAAAGTTATTGCCGATTCAGCTGTTGATCCGGCTTTCGGAACCGGCGCGCTTGGGGTTACCCCGGCTCACAGTCAAATCGACGCCGAGATGGCACAGAAAAATAATTTGCCAGTTATAACTGTGATCGGGGAAGACGGCGTTATGACTGCCGAAGCCGGAGCTTTTGCTGGTTTGTCGGTCCTTGAAGCCCGAGAAAAAATTATTGAGCAACTGCGAAACGAGGGGTTGATTGAAAAAGAAGAAGAAACGCCGCAAAATCTTTCGGTTTGTTATCGTTGTGGTGCAGCGGTTGAACCGTTACCTAAACTTCAATGGTTTATTGGTGTAAATAAACCGTTCAAGTTCCACGCTTCGAAACACGCGCCGATCGAAGGTTTGAAAGATGATCAGGAAATTACTTTGAAAGAGCTAATGCAGCACGTGGTGTGTTCTAATCAGATAAAAATTATTCCCGAACAATTCGTCGGCACGTATTTTCATTGGATTGATAACTTGCGTGATTGGAATATTAGTCGTCAGATTTGGTTTGGGCATCAAGTGCCGGTTTGGTATCGCGGCGACGAAATTAATATTGGTTCAGAAGCGCCTGGTGACGATTGGAAACGCGACGAGGATACTCTCGACACTTGGTTTTCTTCTGGCCTATGGACTTTCTCCACTCTCGGTTGGCCGAACAAGACCGAAGATTTTGAAATGTATCATCCGACCACTGTCCTCGAGACCGGTTATGACATTATTTTCTTTTGGGTCGCCCGCATGATTCTCATGACCACTTACACTCTTGGCGAAGTACCGTTTAAAAATGTTTATTTGCACGGCCTTGTTCGCGACGAAGCCGGGAAGAAGATGTCAAAGTCAGCCGGCAATGCTATTGACCCCATTGAGATGGTTGAAAAGTACGGAGCTGACGCAGTGCGACTTTCGATGGTTATTGGTACCAGTCCGGGCAATGACTTCAAAATGTACGAAGAGAAGATTGCCGGCTTCCGTAACTTTACAAATAAGTTGTGGAACATTTCACGTTTTGTTTTGACAACCACATCCCTCACCCCAACCCTCTCCCTCAGGGAGAGGGCGAACCCAATGACACTAGCCGATAATTGGATTCTTGGTCGTTTGTCCGAGGTGACGGAAAAAGTTACCAATCACTTGGAAAAATATGAGTTCTCGCAAGCTGGTGAAGTTCTTCGTGATTTTACTTGGAGCGAATTGGCTGATTGGTATTTGGAAATCGCCAAGATTCAACGAAAGGATTCCAAACTCGAGAAAAATACCGACGAGATTCTTCTTTACGTTTTGGAACAAGTTTTGGTTTTGTGGCATCCATTCATGCCGTTTGTGACCGAAGAGCTTTGGAGCAATTTTGGCTCAGATAAAATGTTGATTGTTCATGATTGGCCGGAGGTAAAGGTTTCAAAACAAAACAATACCGAATTTGAACGCTTGAGAGAAATAATCGAGAAACTTCGTAACTGGCGTGCCGAGAACAAGGTTGAACCAAAAGAAAAAATTAATGTGACCCTTATTGTTGGCGAATATTTTGAAATTTTTAAAGACGAAATTAATCTTGAAATTATCAAAACTTTGTCGCGCGTGGAAAATCTCGTGATTGAGGAAAATAAAGACGGCTCGTTTGATTATCAATTTAAAGTTGATCGTCAAATTGACGCCGGTAAAGAGCGCGAACGTTTGTCTGTTGAACTTGAAGAAGCCAAAAAATATATTGTCAGTCTCGATGGCAAACTTGCCAACCAGGAATTTATTTCCAAAGCCCCGGCTAAAGTAGTCGAGGACATGAAACAAAAACGGGACGAGGCGGCCAAAAAAGCCGAAGCCTTGAACCAACAAATTTCCACTCTATGAAACCTATCCATGACCAAAATAAAATAAATCAGCTTCTAACTCGCGGCGTGGAAAATGTTTATCCCACAGCCGATTTTCTCCGTGCCAAATTAATGGGTAAAGAGCCGCTGACTTTATATCTTGGTATCGATCCGACCGGCCCAACCCTTCACTTGGGACACGCCATTAACTTGCGCAAGCTTAAGTTGTTTCAAGAGCTTGGCCACAAAGTCGTTCTTCTTATTGGTGATTTTACCGGCACGATCGGCGACCCTACCGACAAGTCGGCCACGCGCCAAATGCTTACCAGAAAACAAGTTTTGGCTAATTGTAAGTTGTACAAAAAACAAGCTTCGAAATTTATTTCTTTTTCTGGAAAAAATTCGGCCATTATTAAGTTTAATAGCAAATGGTTGGCCAAAATGTCCTTTGTTGATGTGGTCGGATTGGCCTCCAACTTTACAGTTCAACAAATGCTTGAGCGCGACATGTTTCAAAAACGCATGTCCGAAGGCAAACCGATTCATCTTCATGAATTTTTGTATCCTTTAATGCAAGCTTACGATTCTGTGGCAATGGATGTCGATGGTGAAATCGGCGGGAACGATCAGACTTTCAACATGTTGGCCGGGCGGGATTTGATGAAGATTTTGAAGAAAAAAGAAAAGTTTGTCATGACTATGAAACTTCTGACCGATCCGACTGGTAAGAAGATGGGGAAGAGCGAAGGCAACATGATTACCCTCATGGATTCAGCTGATGAAATGTTTGGCAAAATCATGAGTTGGCCAGATGAAATGATCGACGGAGGTTTCGAGTTAATTACCGACGTAGCTTCGGAAGAAATTACCGCATTAAAAAAAGAAATGGCCAATCCGCGCGATCAAAAAGCTCGTTTGGCTTTTGAAGTGGTCAAAATTTTTCATTCTGAAAAAGCTGCAACCGAGGCACAAGCCAATTTCGATAAAATGTTCCGCGACAAAGAAATCCCCGAGGAAATTTCGGAAGTTAAAATTTCTGGTTCAATGAATGTTATCGATGTCCTTGTGGAAACCAAGTTAGCTGCTTCCAAAGGCGAGGCTCGCCGTTTAATTGATGGTGGCGGGGTTAAGGTTGATGGGGAAGTCGTTAAATCTTATGACTTTGTCGTGCCGAAAGGAATCGTGGTACAAAAAGGCAAGCGTGGATTTGTTAGAGTAGTTCGATAATTTCCAATCCCTTTAAAGCCCCTCCAAACCCTTCTTAACCCTTCAAGACCCCTTCGTAAATATGTCCGCGTTATCAAAAGCTAAACAAGAAATAATTAAATCGTTAAAAACGGCTCTTGGTAAAGAGTACTCGCCGATAACTAACGATTTGGAAAGCCCGCCGGATACGGCTTTGGGTGATTTTGCTTACCCGTGTTTTACCTTGGCTAAGGGACTGAAAAAGAACCCGGCCGATATTGCTCGGGAATTGGCGGCCAAAGTTGAACCTAAGGGCTGGATCAAAAAAGCTGAGGCCAAGGGACCGTATGTCAATTTCTTTTTAAAGAGCGAAACTTTTGGCAAGGCGGTTTTGGAAGACATTAAAAGTGAAGGCGAAAAATACGGCTTTGCCAAAGACGGCCGGAATACTCGAGTCATGGTTGAATATGCCAATCCCAACACGCACAAAGAAGTTCATGTCGGGCATCTACGAAACTTTTTTGTCGGGCAGACTGCAATAAATCTTTTACAGGCCGTTGGTCATGAAGTTATTCCAGCTTCTTACATTAATGATTTGGGGACACATGTGGCCAAATGTGTTTGGGGTCTAAAAAAGTTTTACGGTGATTATGATTTAAAAGAAGAAGATGCTACCTCGTTTTTGGGCAAGGTCTACACTGAAGCCACCAAGGCCGAAGAAAAAAATCCTAAAGTTAAGGAAGAAATTTCCAAAATTTTTCACGAGCTCGAAGCCGGGAAAGGTGAATCAGTGGCCTTATGGAAAAAAACCAGGAAATGGTCGGTTAATGATTTAAAGAAAGTTTTTTCCGAACTTGGTCTGCCAATTAAAGTTTGGTATTTCGAATCAGAATTAATTAGACCGGCCAGAAAAATTATTGCTGATTTGGAAAAGAAGGGAATAGCCGTTAAAAGTCAGGGAGCTTTGATTGTTGATTTGTCTGAAGAGGGTTTGGGGGCCAATCTGTTGGTTAAATCCGACGGCATGCTTTTGTACAACGCTAAAGATATTCCCCTCGCCTTTCGCAAGGAGGAAGAATATCATCCGGAAAAGAGTGTTTACGTGATTGATACCCGTCAGTCCCTGGCCATGAAACAACTGTTTGCCACCTTAAAGCGAATGGGTTTCAAACGCGAGTTGGTTCACCTGTCCTACGATTTTGTCACGCTTAAGGAAGGGGTCATGTCATCGCGAAAGGGAAATATTATTCGTTACGAAACTTTTCGTGACATCATGATTGACTCGGCACGAAAGGAAACAAAAAAACGACACTCTGAATGGAAAGATAAAAAAATTGAGGAAGTGGCTCGGGCCATTGCCTTTGCGGCCATGCGCTTTGGCATGTTGCGTCAAGATCCGAATAAAAAAATAATTTTCGACATGGCCGAGGCCTTATCATTTGATGGTTATACCGGTCCGTATCTTCTTTACACCTATGCCCGATCTCGTTCGATTATAAAGAAGGCCGGTCGATTAACAGCGAAGATTGAAACCAAAAGATTGGTTCTGCCGATCGAAAATCAGCTGCTTGTAAAATTGGCAAAATATCCGGAAACCGTTTCAGCGACTGCCCAAGACTTTAAACTAGACCGTTTGGCTGAATATTTGTTTGACTTGGCGAAAACCTTTGCCACTTTTTATCATGATGTTCCGGTCACTCAGGCCGAAGATAAGGAAACCGCGGCCGCTCGGCTTGGTTTGGTCGAGGCAGTAGGCACGGTCTTAAAAAACGGCCTGTCGATGATGGGGATTGAAACAATTGAGGAAATGTGAATTAATTAAAGTACTAATCGATAACCAAAAGAAATATGTTTAATCGCGATGAGGGAGGAAGAGAAGGAGCAATGACAATAATCGCCCGTGGGGTGAAAGTTGAGGGTGATTTTGTCAGTGATGGCAATGTGACGATCGAGGGGGAAGTAATCGGATCGGTTAAGGCGGCGGGACATCTTGAAGTCGGTCCTGACGCAAAAATTAAAGCCGATGTTTCGGCTGGCTCGGCTGTGGTGGCCGGGGAGATTTCCGGTAACTTTATTGTTTCCGGAAAACTCGATCTTTTGGAGAATTCTCGTTTGGATGGTGATGTAACGGTTGCTGTCTTTTCCGTGGCTCCGGGCGCTAAAATAAACGGCCGGGTAACAATGAACGGAAAAAACGGTGAGGCGGCCGCTTGATTCTCGTTTTGTGTATTTATATATCTATGACGCCTTCGTGCAAGATAAAAAATACGAAAAAGAATTGCAGAAGGTGGAAAATCGCTTAACGGACTTGGGAATAGCCGGAAAGATTGTTCGGCTAGGTCTTTTTAGGCGTGCTGACGAGTTTATTCGTGATGAAGTAAAACGCGGCGGAGCGACGACTGTAGTGGCTGTAGGTAACGATGCCACGGTGCGCCAAGTCATAGATGTTGCGGTGGAAGCGAAGGTGGTTTTAGGAATTATTCCTTTTGGGCCGGATAACCGCATTGCCAATATGTTCGGCGTACCAGAGGGTGAAGGAGCATGCGACGTATTGTCAGCCCGAATTGTTGAAACCATCGACACCGGCGTGGTAAACAACAAACGTTTTATTTGCGAGGTCAGTATTCCGGCGGCCAAAGCGGAAATAAATTGTGAAAACAATTATAAGGTTACGCCACAAGGTCGGGGCACTATTGGTGTGCGCAATCTTTTTATTCCAAACGAAGGCGAACCTGGGCCAGTGTCAAATCCGTTTGATGGACGGTTGGAAGTGGTGATTAATATCGCCACCAAGGGCGGCGGCTGGCGTTTTTGGAAAGGTGAACGAGGCGAATCAGTTTTACCACTTAAAAATTTTGATGTTAAAACGCAGGAGCCAGTGACAATTCTTATTGACGGTGTCCCGAGCGACGGAACGCGTTTTGATTTTTCTGTTGAGCCGGAAACTCTTAAAGTGGTGACGGGAAAAAAGCGAGCTTTTTAAAAAAAATAAAAAGCACGGCCAAGGCCGTTCTTTTTTTATTCTGGTGGACGCTATAGGATTTGAACCTATGACCTTCTCGGTGTAAACGAGACGCTCTAACCAGCTGAGCTAAGCGTCCAAAATTCCTCAACATTCTAATCTTTTTTAAGATAATTGTCGAGTCTTGCCATTTTTTTGAAATTTGGCTATAGTACTGGCGCAATTCGCGGACGTGGCGGAACGGTATACGCGCTAGTTTGAGGGGCTAGTGCTCGCAAGAGCTTGAGGGTTCAAATCCCTCCGTCCGCACCAAAAATAACCGAATCTGTTCGGTTATTTTTGTTTTGTGCTATAATAAAGACCAATATGTCTCTCTTTTGGCGTCTAGTTTTGGGCCTGGTAGTCATGGCTGTCGGTTTTCACATGGTCTGGAAAACCTTGCTTTATCAGGAGTGGACCGGAGTGATTGAATTTGCCGAAGAAAAACTTGGCTCAGGCGGAACGAATACTTTTTTAAAACTGATCGGCGCGGGTGTGTGCTTTATTGGTGTGGCTATTGCAACTAATTTAATTTCCGATATTTTAAACAGTTTTGCCGGTCTGTTCGTTGCAGGTTAATATGACCATTCATACCGGCCGTGCCTTATTGGACGCGGCAAAAATTCTACAAGAGGCCGGTTTGTCCGAAGGGCAGACCTATGTTGATTTTGGTTGTGGAACGCTTGGTCACTTTGTTCTTCCGGCCGCTGGCTTGGTTGGCACAAAGGGTCGGGTTTATGCTTTTGATATTTTGCCCGGGGCGCTGACGGCTATTAACGAACGGGCTAGAACGGAAAAAATTTTACCGTTGGAAACAATTTGGGGTGATTTGGAACACGAGCGCGGCACGGAAAAAATTCCCGCAGCTTCGGCTGACCTGGCTTCCCTTATAAACATTACTGGTGTACTTTTTAAGAGCCGTACGCCAATTAGGAATGTTAATCGCGTCTTAAAAAACGGCGGGCGGCTGCTTATTGTCGATTGGTTTAAAAATTCTCGTCTAGGCAGTTTGATGTCGGCCCACCCAGCTGAACCGGATAAAATTAAAGAAACCTTGGAAGCTAGCGGTTTTCGTTTGTTAAAAACTTTAAGAGCCGGAATGAACCATTACGGCTTTTTATTTGAAAAAATAAGATAATTAAAATTATGTTAGATTTCTCCACTCTCCTCATGCCAAAATATTGGCTTACTCTTGCGCCGGCCCCTTTAGCCGGTTTAACGGAAAAGATTTTATTGGCGTTCTTTATATTCGTCTTTGCTTTTGGAGTATTTTTTCGTTTTAAGAGCCATGCCAAAAAACAACTCGATCGTATTAAAAGCCGAACCTGGCAGAGCTTGAGTCATCTTGGTTTGATTATGGGGAGTTTGGGTTTATTAATTTTGTTTTTTAGTTTTGAAGAAATTACCCTTTTTGGCGCGCGCTTTTGGTACCCGCTTTGGTTGGTTGGTTTATTAGTTTGGTTGTTTTTTATCTGGCACGGATATTTTCATGTTGCTCCGCAGGAAAAGAAAAATGAAGAGTTACGTCGTCAAAGAGAAAAATATCTGCCGCGTAAAAAATAGTTTTTATGTTCGAGCCGAGCTCGATGGATAAACGGCGCCGTTTTGGTAACGCTTCAGAGGTGGCCGCGGCGCGTTATTTAGAAGGGAAGGGCTACCGGATTTTAGCCCATCAGTTCAGGACACCGCATGGCGAGATTGATTTAATTAGCGAAAAAGACAACGAACTTATTTTTGTCGAAGTTAAGGCCAGAAAAAATTTGGACTTCGGTTACCCGGAAGACGCGGTCGGTCAAGCCAAATTGCGTAAGATGTTGGCGGCAGCTGAAATCTATATGGAACAGAATAAAGTCGTCGATTCTCCATTCAGATTTGATATTATTGCTATGCTTCTCCAAAAGGATGGAAGCTTCGAAATTGAGCATTTGGAAGCCGTTGACACGGGCGGGGAAGAATGATAAGCTCTTGACATCATGAACCTGTCGTAAGACGGGTTCTCTTGTTAAGCAAATAATTTACAGCTTGTAGGAAGTAGCTTGTAGCTTGGCCAGCTTAGCTGGCCTTGTAGGCGGACTCTAAAATAGATCCTGACCTACCAGCTACCTCCTACCAGCTACAAGCTAAATATTATGTCCAGTCCAATAGAACAAGCCATGCGGCAAATTTGCGAGGAAAAAGGGTTGTCTTACGACACGGTTCTTGACGCCATTCGTAGCGCTTTGGCCGCGGCTTATCGTAAAGACTTCGGTGACACCAACCAAAATATTGAAGTTAATTTTGATCCGGCCACCGGCGACATGGAAGTTTTTGATGTTAAGACCGTGGTTGAGGATGTTGATTTGGAAGAGTTGGCTAAAAAAGAAGAAGAACGAAAAGTTAAACTTGAAGCCGCGGCTAAGGCGCGCGAAGAAGCGCGGGCGCGTGGTGAGGACGCTTCGTCCATGGTGTTTGGTGGGGAAGAAGACGAGGGTCCAAAGTTTAATCCTAAAACCGATATCATGATTTCTGAAGCTCGGGTCTTAAAGTTTAGTTCAAAGGTTGGTGATATTATTCGTACCGATTTGTCAGTGCCGGGTGATTTTGGACGTATGGCGGCCATGACTGCCAAACAGGTCGTTATGCAAAAGCTCCGCGAGGCCGAGCGCGAAATTGTCTTTAATGAATTTAAGGATCAAGAAGGTAAGGTTTTGTCCGGCACTGTTCAGCGCCGCGAAGGCCGAATTGTTCTGGTCGATCTTGGTCGAACTGTTGGAATTTTAAAACCGGAAGATCAAATCGAAAACGAACGATATGCCCCGGGCGACCGTTTAAAGTTTTTTGTTCGCCAAGTGGCTATTGGCAATCGTGGTCCGGAAATTTTACTTTCTCGCACTTCTGAAGAATTGGTTAAGGCCATGTTTACAACGGAAATTCCTGAGGTTGCCGAAGGTGGCGTGGAAATTAAAGTCGTGGCTCGCGAAGCCGGCGCCCGCTCCAAGGTCGCGGTGGCGGCCATTGACCCAAACCTCGATCCGATTGGCGCTTGTATTGGTCAGCGTGGCACTCGTATTCAAACCGTTATTGCCGCTCTGGGTGGTGAAAAGATCGACTTAATCGAATGGAGCGATGACCCGGTGGCCTTTATTTCCCATTCCTTGGCCCCGTCTAAAGTTAAAAGCGTTGAATTGGTTGAAGCCGAGCGTTTAGCTTTAGTTAAAGTGGCCGCTGATCAACTTTCTTTGGCTATTGGTAAGGGCGGACAAAATGTTCGTTTGGCCGCGCGCTTAACCGGCTGGAAGATTAATGTGACTGAGGATGGTGCGGTGGCTGTGGCAGAGACTGAGGGGACTGATGGTACTGAAGAGACTGAGAAAACTGAAAAAATCGAAGAAGTAAAAGAACAAGAAACCGAAGAGAAAACCGAGGAATAATTTTCCTTTATGTTTCATACAATTTTATACCAACCGCTCTTTAACCTGCTGATTTGGCTTTATAATGTCATTCCTGGTCAGGACTTGGGCTTTGCCATTATTGGCATTTCTCTTTTGGTCAGATTGGCACTATGGCCATTGTCACGGACCTCAATCAAGTCACAAAAAGCCTTGCAAGATCTTCAGCCAAAACTTGAAGCTTTAAAGGTTGAGTATAAGGACAATAAAGAAGCCTTGGCCAAAGCCATGATGAATTTGTATAAAGAAGAAAAGGTTAATCCAATGTCGTCTTGTTTGCCTTTGCTGATTCAGTTGCCGATTTTGTGGGCACTTTATCGCGTGTTAAACGACGGCATGAACATGGATAGTTTGGTTAACCTGTATTCATTTGTCGCGCGGCCAGAATCAATTAATTTAAACTTTTTAGGTTTTATCAATTTGGCCGAGCCGTACATTGTCATGGCCATCTTGGCCGGTATTCTGCAGTTCATTCAGACCAAAATGTTAATGGCTAAGCGTCCACCGTTGTCTGTTCGTAAGGATCCCGGGGCCAAGGACGAAGACATGATGGCCCAAATGAACAAATCAATGTTGTATTTTATGCCGGTCATGACTGTGGTTATTGGGGCAACATTGCCTGGCGGTCTCACTCTTTACTGGATTATCATGAACCTCTTTGCCATTCTGCAACAAGCTTTGGCTTTTAAGAAAAAAAAGGTTGAAACAGTTGCCGTTGCCGAAACAAAATAAACAAAAAATCGCTCCATCACGGAGCGATTTTGTTATCCACAAGGTTTGATTTTGGGCGTGATAAGATACCTGCGTATGGATCAGGTCAAACCATCAGTTCTAGAAGCCGGCATCGTCAAAACCGTGGCTTGGTTTTCGCTTTTTGATTATCCCTTAACTGCCTTTGATATCTGGAAGTGGTTGGGAGTAAAAAGTTCATTTGCCGAAGTTGAGGAAACTCTGCGAACCAGCCTTTGGCTTCGTGGTCGACTGGAGGCCAAAGAAGGTTTATTCGTTTTGGGCGGCCGTTCAGCTGAAGGTATTATTGCCACTCATCAGGAACGTTTTTTGGATGCGGCCCGCAAGTTTAAAAAACTTGGGTGGGCGGCTAAATATTTTTCTTTTTTCCCTTTTGTCCGGGCGGTTTTTGCTTGCAATACTTTAGCCTGGCATCACACGGCACCGGAAAGTGATATTGATTTGTTTATTGTTGTTTCGCCAGGGACAATTTGGCTAACCCGGCTTTTGCTGGTGACACCATTCCGTCTGCTCGGCCGTCGACCGAAGCAAACAACCGTTGATCCGTTCTGTTTTTCCTTTTTTGTTACTGACGAAAATTTATCTTTAAAAGATCTTCTTTTGTCCGAAGGGGATCCGTACATGGCTTATTGGCTAGCTTCGCTTGTTCCGGTTTTTGATCGCGATGAAATTCAAAACCGTCTTAACGAAAAAAATAACTGGGCTTTTAATTTTTTACCAAATGCATTTCTGGTCCCCTCCCAACCCCGGGGGAGGGGAAGGTCGCCCCACCAGACGTGGCGAAAAGGGGTGGGGGATTTTCTCGAAACCCTAGCCAAACGTTTTCAGCAAAAGTTTCTCCCCGAACCAATAAAAAACGCGGCTAATCTAGATTCGCGAGTTGTTGTTTCTGACAGTGTTCTTAAATTTCATCTAAACGACCGTCGCGCCCATTTTCGCGACGAATGGAAAAAAATTTATGAAGCGTACGGAGCTAGCTAATTTTTTAACCTATCTTTGTTTGTTTCTTCTGCCGTGGCAGACAGTGTGGATTTATAATTCACTGACCCTTAACTCCTCGACCGGGCTCGGAACCTTCGGCGGGGAAGGGTGGGAGTACGGTAAGATGACCCATTATGCTGTTCAAGCCTTAATTGTTGTTGCTGTTTTGTTGAGATGGGAAGCGAAGAAGAACGAGACGACTAAAAAAATAATGGCCACCCTTTGGTTGTTTTTTGCGGCCACGGTTTTTGTTTCTTTTTTATCAATAAATTTTTATTTGTCCGGGGCTTTTCTTTTTCATCTTTTTTCCGCCCTGCTTTTGTTTTGGCTTTTGCTTGATGAACGAATCGAGACTAGAAAAATTATTTGGTTTTTTTCGCTTGGGCTGATTGTGCCGAGTCTTATTGGTTGGTGGCAAGTTTTTGTTGGTGTCAGTCCGGCTTCGACCCTGTTCGGTTTAGCCGAACATTTGGCGGCAACGCCCGGCACCTCGGTGGTTGAAGTAATTGGCGAGCGTTTGATGCGGGCCTATGGCACTTTCGCCCACCCGAATATTTTTGGTGGATATTTGGCCGTGGTCGTGATGATGATTTTGTTACGATTTTCAAAGCGGCCAGCTCTTGTGGCGATCCTGGTTTTATTGTCATCAACTTTGGTAGTGACATTTTCCCGTTCGGCCTGGTTGGCTTTGATTGTCGGAATAATTTTCTTTTTTGTCAGCAGTGTTATTTCCAGAAAAAAAATACCGCAAAAATTTTTACTTGGTTTGATTATTGTCATTTTGGCCGCGGCCGCTCCGCTTGCCCTATTTTCCGACGCGGTTTTTACTCGCGTGGCCGCGGCCGATCGTTTGGAAGAACAATCGTTAACGGAACGGCAGAGTGAGTATCACATGATCGGCGAAGTAATAAAAACAAATCCGTTTGTCGGTGTTGGTCCAGGTGCCTACACTCTAGCTTTAGAAAAACTTTATCCCGGCCAACCGGTCTGGTCGTATCAACCAATGCACAATTCCTACCTTCTTTTCTTTGCTGAGACTGGTTTATTGGGTTTGGTTTTTTTAATCTATTTTTTGTGGGTACTTTTTTCCGGCCAGTCTCTTCAGTCTCTCCCGTCCCTTAGTCCCCTTGTTTCTCTTGCTGTTCTCGGTGTCTTTGATCATTATCTTTGGAGCCAGTGGGCTGGTTTGGCCCTAGTGGCCGTGGTTTTGGTGGTTATCTCCAAGCCCACTAACCAGCAAATTAATAGTTGACAAAATTATCAAAAAACGACAAGATAATAACCTTAGATGGTTATTATCTTTTATTTTTTATGACCTTAAAACCACTTGGCGATCACATTATTGTGAAGCCACTTTCCAATGAGGAAATAACCAAAGCCGGTATTGTTTTGCCGGATACCGTTGACAAAGATCGTCCGGAGCGCGGCGAAGTTATTGCTGTTGGTCCAGGCCGGATTCTTGATAATGGTTCACGCGCGCCAATGGAAGTCTCGGCTGGCCAGAAAGTTGTTTTTAAAAAGTATTCGCCCGAGGAAATTAAAATCGACGGGCAAACTTTTTTGGTAATTAATTTAAGCGAGGTAATCGCGATTATTGAATAATATGGCTAAGCAATTACTTTTCAACGAAGAGGTTCGTCACAAATTAAAAAAAGGCGTTGACCAAGTGGCCAATGCTGTGAAAGTTACTTTGGGGCCACGCGGTCGTAATGTTATTTTGGATAAAGGCTATGGCGCACCGACCGTGACCAAAGATGGCGTAACCGTGGCCAAAGAAATTGAACTTGAAGACAAGTTTGAAAATCTTGGCGCAGAATTAGTAAAAGAAGTTGCTTCCAAAACCAATGATGTGGCCGGTGATGGTACAACTACGGCCACAGTTTTAGCTCAAGCCCTTATCGCCGAAGGTATTCGCAATGTTACGGCCGGTACCAATCCGCAACTTTTACGTCGCGGGATTGAAAAAGGGGTTGAAGCGATTGTCAGTGAGATTAAAAAAATCGCCACCCCAATTAAAGGCGCGGAGATTGAGCAGGTCGCTTCCATTTCGGCCAATGATAAAGAGATCGGCTGCAAGATTGCCGAGGCTATGGCCAAGGTTGGCGAGAACGGGGTGATTACGGTTGAAGAATCGCAGTCGTTTGGTGTTGAGGTTGAGGTGGTTGAAGGAATGCAATTTGATCGAGGTTATGTTTCGCCCTATTTGATTACCAATCCCGATCGCATGGAATCCGAATATAACGATGCTTTGCTTTTAATCACTGATAAAAAAATTAGTTCGATTCAAGATTTGCTTCCGCTTCTAGAAAAAGTGGCGCAAACCGGTCGTAAGGAGCTGGTGATTATTGCCGAGGATGTTGACGGCGAAGCATTAACGACTCTTGTCTACAACAAACTTCGTGGCGTTTATAATATTTTGGCAGTTAAAGCCCCGGGTTTTGGTGATCGTCGCAAAGCCATGTTGGAAGATTTGGCTATTGTCACTGGCGGGCGAGTTATTTCCGACGAAGTTGGTTTGAAACTTGATGCTATTGAGCTCGCTGATCTTGGTCGAGCACGAAAAGTTGTGGCCGATAAGGACCATACTATTATTGTTGACGGAGCCGGAGCCAAAGATGTTGTTGAAGCACGCGTTCTGAGTCTTAAAAAGCAATTAGAGACAACGGAATCTGATTTTGAAAAAGAAAAAATTCAAGAGCGTATTGCCAAATTGGCCGGCGGTGTGGCAGTTATCAAAGTTGGTGCGGCCACGGAAACCGAAATGAAAGAAAAGAAACATCGTATTGAAGACGCCGTGGCGGCCACCAAAGCTGCAGTGGAAGAGGGAATTGTCCCGGGCGGTGGTGTGGCCTATTTGCGTGTCTTAAAAGTTCTCGACACAGTTATTACTATTGGCGAAGAACGCATTGGTCTTGATATCCTTCGTCGCGCTTTGGAGGAACCGATTCGTATGATTGCCGCCAATGCCGGTAAAGATGGATCAGTGGTGGTTGATAAAGTTAAATCAGGCGAAGCCGGTTTTGGCTACAACGCCGAGACTGATGTTTATGAAGACATGCTGATGGCTGGCATTATTGATCCGGCTAAAGTAACTCGTTCAGCGTTACAAAATGCCGCCTCCATTGCGGTTATGGTTTTGACCACTGAGGCAGCGGTGACCGATTTGCCGAAAAAAGAAGAACCGGAACACGAGCATGGTGGTGGGGCAGGGATGATGTACTAGCTTGTAGGAGGTAGGAAGTAGCTTGTAGGTTTTTAGCCAGCCGTTTCGACGGCTGGTTTTTGAAATAAAAAAGTCCTGTCGTTTCCACGAACAGGACATGAGGAAGCCGCGCTCACTTGGCGAGCGGCCCCACGGAATCGGGCCGTTCTATCATGAGCCCATAGGTCGCGAGCCGGGACACGACCAGCACCACGGCGCTGAAGTCGTTCTCGGCCTTGAGGATGATCCGTCCCTCGCCTCGCACTTCGGACCCCGAGCCGTCCCGGGTCTTCGCCCAGTACGACCAGAGATCAACCTGTCCGAACGGCGGCGGCCCCATCACCTTGA
Source organism: Patescibacteria group bacterium (assembly GCA_041661745.1). Classification (GTDB taxonomy): domain Bacteria; phylum Patescibacteriota; class Patescibacteriia; order UBA9934; family GWF2-40-263; genus UBA12403. Next base: position 23,179 of record JBAZTR010000003.1, on the reverse strand, counting down.
TCTCGGTGGCAGTGCCGGGGTTGAGGCAGGCGTCGACCCTGCCGCACATCCCCTTGTCTCCCTCGGGCCGGAGAACGAGTATGCGGCTCGGCTGGGTGGGCTGGCAGTTCATCAGGGTGGAGTTGGCAAGGTAGATCTCGAGGGTATCGCCCTCCTTGCCGCCCTGCGGCACACAGAGGAGCATGCCGTACTTGCCGACGGGCGGGAAATCCTGGACAGTCGGCGCGGACTTCTCACCAGACCACACTGCGGTGGTCACGCCGATGATGATGCAGACCAGCATCCCGGCGAGGATGGCGAGCTCGGTCTTGGAATGTTTGCGTCCGACCATAATTCCTCCAATCCGCCTAACTGGGCGGCAATCGTGTTTCAGTCGGCCGTTTAATTTAGCAGGTTTCGACCAGGCGGTCAATATTCATTGGTATTTAATAACCTTCGACGGCTGGTTTTAATTATGGTAATTTAACAAAGTTATGGATAAGAAATTCGTCATTTTTGTCGACTGGTCCGGTACCCTTTGTTGTGATAAATTTTGGCGTCGTCTGCGTGACCAGGATGAAATGAAAGTTGCCCACGAAAAAATTTTTGGTGATGGACCAGCCTTGCATGACGACTGGATGCGCGGGCAATATTCTTCAGAGGAGATAAATAGTTTGGTTGCCGAATGGACCGGTTTGCCATACGACCTGTTGTGGCAAGATTTTACCGCGACCTGTTGTACTATGGTCTTAGATAACGCCTTGGTTGTACTATGGTCTTAGATAACGCCTTGAGAGAAGCTATTTATAAACTTCGTTCCTCGGCTTATGTTGTTTTGGTTACCGGGAATATGGATTGTTTCACTCGTTTTACCGTACCGGCATTAAAACTCGACGAAGTTTTTGATAAAATCGTTGTTTCTTCCGACTTGGGATATTTGAAAACAGAAAAAGACGGGGAGTCTTTTTTGGCAGCTTTGCGCGAGTTTGGTGTGCCGATTCATGACTCTTTTTTAATTGATGATTCTTTGAACACGTGTAATTTTTTCGCTGGCCTGGGTGGCCGAGCCATTCATGTCAGCGGTAAGGAGACGGCGAATTTAGCTCTTGAAAATCTTCGTCAATTTGTTAGAATTAAGCAGTAAAAATTAATTGAAATTATTATGGAAAAAACACCACGTAACACTAAGGATATTGATGAAAACAAATTGGTTGCCGCTGTTGGGTATCTGGGGCTGCTTTGCCTTGTCCCATTATTGGCCAAAAAAGACAGTGCTTATTGCCAATTTCACGGTAAACAGGGATTAGTCCTTTTTATTGCTTGGTTGGTGCTTTGGGTTTGCAACATTGTGCCGATTCTTGGTCAGTTGGTTTGGATGTTGGGCTCGATAATTTTGTTGGTGTTGGTTATTCTTGGAATTGTTCATGCTCTTAATGGTGAGGAATGGGAGATTCCGGTTTTGGGTAGGTATGCCAAGCAGATTAAGTTGTAGGGCTTGAAAGGCTGGAAAGGCCTGAAATGCCTGAGAGGCTTATGGATGGAATTATTACAAATAAGCCATATCAAAATATTTTGGCTTGGCAAAAGAGTTATGAATTTGTCATCGAAGTTTATAGACTGACCAAGTTTTTTCCAAACGAAGAGAAATACGGAATTGTAAGTCAATTACGCCGAGCCGCGGTATCTGTTTCAGCCAATATTGTTGAGGGTCGTGCCAAGCCGTCGGATAAAGATTTTTTACGTTTTCTTAATATAGCCAAAGGGTCTTTGTGGGAATGTCAGTTTTTCTTGAAACTTTCGAAAGACTTAGGGTACCTAAACGATACTGAATATGAATATCTTGAAGACCTGAGGACACAGACGGATTTCTTGCTGTTTAGATTCATCAAAAAAATTGGGACCGAAATAAGGCCTTTCTAGCCTTTCCGGCCTCTCAAGCTTCTCCAGCCCTTATGAAAGATTTATTAAATAAAATTGAGAGCCTCCAGGCACGCGTGGTCGCGACTTGGGGGTTACTTTGACCTTGATCGGGTAAAAATTGAGGTCAAAGCACTAGAGGCCGAAATGGCCTCTTCGGATTTTTGGTCTAATCAGGATAAGGCTAAACAGGTTTCCAAAAAGGCGGCTGATTTGCGGACTGAACTTGAAGTTTGGGAGGGAATAAAAAAAGAATTAGTCGAGCTCAAAGATTTGGTTGAATTAGGTGACGAAAATTTGCGTGATGAAATTCAGAATAAGTTGATCGATATTGAAAAGAAATTTTCCGCGTTGGAGTTTACTGTTTTATTTTGCAGTGAGCACGATACCAGCAACGCCATTGTTTCCATTCACGCCGGAGCCGGGGGAACCGAGGCAATGGATTGGGCCGAGATGCTGTTTAGGATGTTGACACGTTTTGCCGAAAAGAAAAATTTTTCCGTTGATGTTTTGTGGGAATCGCGCGGTGAGGAAGCTGGTTTTAAATCCGTGACTTTTCGCGTGGCCGGCCGTTACGCTTTTGGTTATTTGAAATCCGAAGCCGGTGTCCATCGTTTGGTGCGTATCTCGCCTTTTGACGCGGAAAAAATGCGTCACACCTCCTTTGCTTTAATTGAGGTGATTCCCGAACTCGAAGAAATTTCCGCGGTTGCCATTGATCCTAAAGATTTGCGCATTGATACTTTTATGTCGGGCGGGAAGGGTGGTCAGTCGGTTAACACCACTTATTCGGCCGTGCGCATTGTTCATATTCCCACCAACATTACCGTGCAATGCCAAAACGAACGCAGTCAACAACAGAATAAGGAAACGGCCATGAAGATTTTGGCTTCCAAACTTTTTCATAAACAAGAACAGGAATTGGCGGCCGAGAAAAAGAAACTGCGCGGGGAATTCAAGAGTGCCGAATGGGGCAATCAAATCAGAAGTTATGTTCTTCAGCCGTATCAGTTGGTTAAAGATCATCGGACTGATTTTGAAACAGCCGATACGCAAGGAATTTTGAATGGCGAAATTGATCAATTCATTGAAGCTTATTTAAGAAAGCTTTTGGGCGATTCCGATCGTTGGGCCAAAGAAAATAAAGACACATAAGGACAACTCCAGGGTTGTCCATACACAAGAAATATGGCAAAAAAAATTCAAAGAGCTTTGGTAACCGGTGGGGCCGGTTTCATTGGTTCGCACATTGTTGATGCTTTAATTCAACGACGAATTAAGACTTTTGTTGTTGATGACTTGTCGACTGGCAGTCAGAAAAATGTTAATCCCAATGCCCAGTTTTTTAAGATGGACATAACTAGTCCACTCTTGCCGAAGTTGATCGAAAAAATTAAACCCGACGTGATTTTTCATTTGGCGGCGCAAATTGATGTTCGTCATTCGGTTAAAGATCCACTTAACGATGCCAAAATTAATCTTTTGGGTTCTTTGGCTTTGGCCGAAGCGGCCGTAAAATACGGGGTTAAAAAGATTATTTTTTCTTCCTCCGGCGGAGCTATGTATTCGGATTCCATTCGTCCGCCCTATTCCGAAAAAACCGTGGAACAACCACTTTCACCTTATGCCATTTCTAAACGGGCCACGGAAATGTATTTAAATTTTGAACACGCGGTCCGCGGCCTTCACTGCGTGGTTTTGCGCTATGCCAATGTTTACGGCCCGCGTCAGCGTTCGGATGGGGAAGCCGGGGTGGTGGCTATTTTTACCGAACGAATGTTGGCTGGTCGGCCGATAACCATTAACGGAGCCGGAACACAATCGCGAGATTTTGTTTTTGTTGAAGACATTGTTCGCGCCAACATGTTAGCTTTAACAAAAAACGTTCATGGAATTTTTAATTTGGGAACCGGGAAAGAAGTTAATATTAATCAAATTTTTAGAAAACTTAAAAAAATTACCAATTCTGACTTACCAGAGCGTCATGGTCCACCGGGCCCGGGCGAAGTTTTCCGTTCGGCTTTGGATAGTCGTAAAGCCGCCAAGGAACTGGCTTGGCGGCCACAGGTTAGAATTGACGACGGGCTACAAAAAACCGTCGAGTGGTTTAAACAAAAAGGACGTTAATTGTGTCTTTATCAGATAAAATAATAAACAAAGCCGTGGCCACCATAAAAGCTGGTGGGGTTGTGGTTTTCCCAACGGAAACCGCTTATGGTTTGGCGGCTGATGCAACTAATGCCAAGGCGGTTGCCAAGGTTTTTGTTATTAAGGGGCGAACAAAAGAAAAATCTTTTCCCTTGATTGTCGTTGATTTAAAAATGGCCGAAAAATATGCGGTTTTTTCGCCGGCCATTAAAAAATTGGTAAAAAAATATTGGCCGGGGGCTTTAACGGTCGTTGTGTCACTTCGCCATGGTGTAAAACTACCATCTGGTGTGGTTCAGAAGGGGACAATTGCTGTTCGTGCTTCATCGCACACGATCGCTCGTACTTTGTCGCGACGTTTGGGTCGGCCGATTGTTTCCACCTCGGCCAATTTGTCCGGGCGGCCAACTTGTTACTCGGCGCGAGCGGTAAAAAAACAATTAGGTGATCGCCCTGATGATTATTTGGATGCTGGTCGTTTACCACACCGTCGCCCCTCGACAATAATTACCGAAAAGGATGGCAAGATTATTGTTTTGCGCGAGGGTTCAATAAAAATATGAGAGCCAAAAAATCTTTTGGGCAGAATTTTCTTACGGACAAAAATATTGTCCGTAAAATTGTTGAAGCGGCCGGCGTTAAGGCCGGCGATTTGATATTAGAAATAGGCCCGGGGCGGGGAAGTTTGACAACGGCCTTGCTTGAGGCCGGGGCCAAGGTTGTGGCCGTGGAAGCCGACAAAGATCTAATTGAACCATTGCAACGAATTCTCCCTCTCCTTACGAAGGAGAGGGACGGGGTGAGGTTAGTTTACGGTGATATTTTGTCTGACGAAGTTTGGAAAGAACTCCGTCGTGTTATTAATAAAGATTATTCTGTTGTTGCCAACATTCCATACAACATTACTTCGCCGATTTTGGAAAAGTTATTTACTGTCAAACCGCGGCCAAAGCGTTTAACCTTAATGGTTCAGCGCGAAGTCGCCGATCGTTTGTTGGCGGTTCCGCCCAAGACCAGTGTTCTTTCCATTGCTTGTCAGCTGTATGCTGAAGGCAAAAAAATGATGCAAGTTAAGCGCGGCGCCTTTAATCCACCGCCGAAAGTTGATTCCACTGTGGTTCGATTAGACCTAAGAACCGAACGGTTGGGTGGTATTGATCCGGAAGAGGTTTTAAAAATTGTGAAAGCTGGCTTTTCCTCTCGTCGAAAACAATTGCATGGCAATTTAGCTAAGACCAAAGTCTGTTCCTCAGAAAAAGCCAAAGAAACTCTTAAAAAAATCGCTTTGGACGAAAAATCCAGAGCGGAAAATTTGACCCCGAACGATTGGTTAAAGTTGTTTTCGTTATTGTTTAAAAAATAATCCACACCCTGGCTCTTTTGACAGTTTTTTCTCCCCCAATCGTTAATAAAATGTGTTATAATACTCTCAGTCTATGGCTGATCAAAGGGAGATTGGAAATAGAATAAAAAAGAACCTTTCAAAAGAAGAAAAGGCAGTTTTTGTTTTGTTGGCGATAATTGGAATTTTGGGCGTAACTTTTGGTTTTAAATCTTTTTCTGCCAGTCTTAGTCGGCCGTTCGAAGTTCAGTTGGCTAATTATCAGGGCGAGAAATTTTTAACACTTTCCGAACAGGAAGCGGCCGCGGTTGAATTGCAAAAAACCACTGATTCCGATTCCGACGGCCTCATGGACTACGACGAGCTGTATATTTATAAAACCAGTCCGTATTTGGCTGATTCTGATTCCGATGGTTTTGATGACAATACGGAAATTTTTTCCAATAATAATCCCAACTGTCCGGAAGGGAAGGATTGTAGCGCCTCGACTCTGGTTTCGGCCGAAGAAACAAGCGACTCCGAAGGCAGTGACTTGTTGTCTCAGCTTTTGGGAATGGGGAACGGTACTGGTTCCAGTTTAACTTTTGAATCGACCGATGAAATTACCGATTATTTTTCAAACATGGGGGCTGATCAAGTTCGTTCTATTTTAATAACTCAAGGGGTGCCTAAAGACACTGTCGATAAAATGAGTGACGAGGAAGTTATGGCTTTGTTGCAAACAGCTTTGGCACAAGCCGAAACTTCCGGGGAACTGGACTCGTTGATCAGTCCAGACGAAACCGCCACTTCGACCGGAACCGTCGAAGAATAATTTTATGTTGCGCAAAAAAATATTAATGTCTCTGTTGGGGTTGGTAACAGTCTCAGTTTTTTTATCAACGCCACTTTTTGCCTCGGCCGCTTCAAATGATAAAACAGTGCCGCTGTCAATTCCCGAACAAATCATAAAATCAGCCGCTACCTCGGCTAGTGGCGTGCCTAATCCGCTTGTTTCACAACCTGCGGAAGCCGTGTCAAAAACTGTTGACGATGTTCATAACAACGTCATTAGTCCAGTAATTCAGGCAATTATTGCCACTTTGTCTTTTGATGCCATCAGTTATTTGGTTGATACCATGGCTTATAATACAGCGGTGTGGCTCGCGACCGGTGCCGATGGCCAGACGCCCTTAGTGGAAATTTTTACCGGCAAAGAGGCTTGGAATACTTTTGGTCTTGATGTCGCGGCCAACGCCATCGGCAGTTTAAGCGAGGAAATTAGTGATTATTACGATGTTGAGTTCAACCTTTGTGCGCCACCAGACCCAATGCTTCGTTTAAGTTTACAGCTCGGTATTGTCGGGATGTACGATCCGCCCAAGCCCAAATGCGATTGGCAACAGATTTCCACCAATTGGTCGAGTTTTTATCAGAGTGCGGTAGAGACAGCCGAAGATCCTTCCAAATACATGTTGGAAAAATTTGCCGAAAGTTTGGAACCGGGGCAGAGCACCTTGTCTTATGTGGTGGGAGTTAATATGACGGTGCAGGGAGAAGTGGCCGAAACAAAAGGGGTTTTATTTGAAGAGTACTTGGCTAAAAATGGAATTAAAGATGTTGTTGATGTGGTAACCGGCAAAGTTAAGACGCCGGCCACTTTGGTTGAATCAACAGTTAATAGTAAATTTTCCCAAGCTGATGACACCAAAACAAGCGCCCTTTACGATATCATGTCTGATTCGTCGATTTGGTCCAAGGTTGGCATGAGTGCTCTTTCGATTTTCACCAATACTTTATTGTCGACATGGTTTGATGAAATTCAAACCGGTATTCTTAAGGGAATTACTTATGAAGAAATAGATTTAAGTGAAGGAATTGGCGGCTCAACCTCTTGGGATCGCGGCGCGGCCGAAGAATTTTATTCCGGCCTGGTTTCCACCACCAAGCTCAGCTTGGATAGTTATAGTGTTTTAACCGAATTTGTTACTTGCCCGGCCTCTTCCACCATGACCCGCCAAATCAACAACTGCGTCATGGATGCTAACTTTCTTCAAGCTGTTTCTCGAACCACGGTTACCGAAACCATGACCGTCTCTCAGGCTATTAATGATGGTCTTTTGCATGGCGAGTGGCCGCTTTACCGATCGGATGATTTAAGACATAACCAAGATCCACTTTGTTACACCTATGGCTACTGTTACGGGAACTTGGTAAAAATGCGTAAAGCCCGCATTATTCCCATTGGTTGGGAATTAGCTGCAGCCTCTGAACAAAATTCCGGGGGTAGTCCGATTACTTTGCAAGAAGTAGTTGATGGTTTTAATTATTGTAATAGCGATGATAAAGCCGATGCCGAGCATCCATGGTGCCACTTAATTGATCCAAATTGGGTTTTAAAATACCCCAGTCAACAGTGTTTAGCCTCCATGATTGGCGAGCAAACTTTAACCACCATGATTTCCGGTCGTTCTGGCGCTTGCGTGGACTCGCCCAGCTGTTTGTCCCAAGGCGCTGATGGCAGTTGCGAAGGCTACGGCTATTGCACCCGGGAAATGAACACTTGGAATTTTAATGGCGATTCCTGTCCTGCGGAATATGCCGGCTGTTTAAGTTTTACCAATGCTGATACCTCGGCCGCGGGCACCTGGTTGTTTAATACTTTGGATCAAGGATTGTGCTCGGCGAGTAGTGCCGGTTGCATGTGGTATCGCACCAATAAGTATTTTGACGACGCCGGAACCGCTGATGCAAGTGATGACAGCTACGAATGGTTACCGGGGGACGAAGTTTATGTTGCCGACGGTCGCGCTAACGATGTTTTGGCTTTTTCGGCCGGGGTCTCAACCCCGCGGGTGACCTATTCTTACGACACAAGCAATGATGGCACGGCCGATTACTCTTACGATACTTATTCTTACGAAGACAGAATTTATTTTAATGCCGATGTTCAATCTTGTTCCGCGGCCTCGGTTGGTTGTTCTGAAGTGTATCCGGTTGGCGACGAAGTATCGTTGAACGTTATTCGCAATCCCGGTTTTGAGGATGACGAAGACGATAATGGCGTGGCCGATTACTGGGAAGCAAGACTTTCGGCTTCGTCTGATTATGACGAAGAAGGTTCCAACAGTTATTCCGGAACCGATTCTTATCATTTATTGGATTCGACCAGTGATTTGTTAACGCAAAGCGGCATTCCCCTTCAGCAGGGAACTTTCTACACCATTTCCGTTTTTGCCAAAGGTGACACGGCCGCTGATGACGGTGTTATTACTTTAGATTTGGTGGCTTCGGACAATTCGGCTGTGGATTTGGCCGGCTATAGCTCTGATTGCACTATTGCCACTGATTCGGTTACTTTAAGTCTTTCCAATGCTGACAACGAAGAAATGGAAAGCTTTGATTGTACTTTTACCACACCAATTTTGGATGACGAACGGTTGTTTATTATTGCTGGTTTGTCCATTGAGCCGACCAGTGGTGGTTTGTATGTTGACGCTATTCAGCTGGAGGCCAAGACCAGCCCGTCAAGTTTCCACGAAGGCTACAATAGTGGTACGGAAACGGCAAAATATTTACAGTTGGCACCCGATTGGCTTGGTTGTTCGGGCGATGAAAACGATTCCGCCGCTTGTCGAGATTACGCCGCGTCTTGTTCGGCCACTGATGCCGGTTGCTCACTTTATACACCGGTTGACGGCGATCCGGCTGTGCCCGCGATTTTGGCCGATGGCGATGAGTGTCCGGCGGAATGCGTTGGTTACACCACTTACGCTCAGGAAGACACGGCTTACGATACCGGCGAATTTCCGCTTTATTTTATTGCCGATACGGCCGAGGCTTGCGGTTCTTCCGAAGTCGGCTGTGACGAATTTACTAATTTAGAAACCGAGCAAGTTGAGGTTTATTCCTATCTGCGTGCCTGCGTTACTTCGGAAATGGCTGATGACGAAGCCGAGGCTGTTTACTTTACTTGGGAGGGATCAGACCAAACCGGTTACCAACTGGTTTCGTATCAATTGTTAAAATCCAACCTTTCTTCTTCGGCCACAATAAATTATTCGGAAACCTCCGGGGTTGATGACACCGCGGCCGGTGATGCCCCTTGTACCAATTGGGAAGTTACTTCGGAAAGCACTTTGGAATGCCAAGACAATTCCGCGACTTTGGCCGCCCTTAATGAATGTAACGAACACGCCGATATTTTGACCGAGCCGGACTGCCGCGAATTCTACGATGAAAGCGGCGATATTCACTATCGCTTATATTCAGAGACTGTCAGTATTTCCGATGACTGCACAGCTTATCGCAAAACCGATGCTAACGAAACCGACTGTGACGCTTCGGGCGGTTACTTTACAGCTTCCGGTGAATGTCGATATTTTGTTGAACCAAACGAAAGCACAGCTTGTTCCGCGGCCGCGGCCGGTTGTCGCGAATACACCGGCGGGTCCAGTCGCAATTCCTCGGTTATTTTTAATGACTACTTCGAGGAAGGGAGCTACGACAATTGGGAAATTTTTGATGGTTCGCCAGCCCTTTCTGTTAGCAATGAATCAGTTGCCGTTGACGGTCACTCCTTGCGAGTTGTTGCCGGCTCCAGCAGCGATGCCTTTCAGGTTCTTCATGATGTCAGTGCCACTGGCTCGACTTGCACTGATGAAGCCGGTTGCGAATCAACTGACGGCGTGTGTACTGTTGATTATAGTGAAACCTACTGTGGCGTTTTGGTTGATGAATTAACAGCTGGAAAAACTTTTGTTGTCAGTTTTTGGGCCAAGGGTACTGGCAGTTTAACCGCCAGTTTAGTCGAAGGCGGTGGGGCAGGGGATGTTCATAATTTTGATGACGCCGTGGAATTAACCACTGGTTGGCAGTTGTTTGAACTGGGGCCGCTTGATACCTCGGGCAGTGATTATTCTAGCTTTGATGAAAACGCCGTTCTAACCTTTTTTGCTTCTGATGAAGATCAGATTTTCTATATTGATAATGTCCAGCTTGAACAAACCGAAGAAAACTTAACGCTTATTAAGGATTCCTGGGTAACCCCGTCGACCTGCGACGAAACGCCAGATGGCGCGCCGTCGGATCAATATTATTTGGGTTGCGAGGAATATACCGACCAAAACGATCAAACCTTGTACCTCTATCAATTCTCTGATTTGTGTTCGGAAGAAGTGGTTGGTTGTGAAGCAATTTATGACACGCAAAATTCCGCTTCGCCTTATACTGAATATTATAATTTAAGTTGTTATACCGACAGCGGGGCCGCGGCGGTTTCGGCCACGGTTTGTCATTTTGATCAAAACATGGACGGTGCTGACGAGGCTGACGAAGAAGTTTGTACAATTGTCGCCGGATACACCAATTGTCAGTTTGATTACGACGGTAATTTGCCGGTGCCTTTGCCAAACAATATCAAACTTGGCCCGGAAGCGGTTTATGTGCCGGCCGATGAAGTTAAGTATGCTGTGGTTGACCAGAGCTTTACCTGCGAAGCCGATAATATGGGCTGTATCGAGGTCGGGAAACCGACTTTCAGTCAGGATCGCACGGTTGTGGAAAGTTTCACTTCAACCTACGTCTTAAACCAGCCTGATAATTATGGGGCGATTCAGTGTTCGAACGATGAATTGTTCTGTGCCGAATGGGCTTCGACCAAAGACGGAAATTACTACTTTAAAGATCCTGGCGAGCAAGATTGTGAATATAAGAGCGGCGTGACTATTGGTAGTGGCACTTACGACGGTTGGTTTAGATCCGGGACAACTGATTTCTGTTATGGTTCGGGTTTTTGTTCTGAAAAAGTTGCCGGAGCTGACGTTGCTTGTAACGAAGACAGTGACTGTGCCAGCGTCGGAGCCGGAACTTGTGAATTCCAAGACGGTTCTTATATAGTTAACGGAAATTACTCGGGAATTTGGTATAACGGCGATAATGATTACGCCGGTTGGGCCGCGGTTTGCGACGGTTATGATTTGTGTACGGAATTCCTTGACCCGCTAGCCACCCAAGAGGAAGCTTCGACTGAAGGCACCTCGTTCTTCTATCTGAATAACGAAAGTCTTGATGAAAAATCTTTGGCAGCCAGCGCTCGTTGCGACGGCCAGGTTAGTTTGCTTGATGGTTGCGTTTTGTTTGACAATCGACTTGATCAAGAATTGGCTTATGCCGCTTCGCCAAGTTATTTGGTTTCTTTGCACGCCGACCTTTTCTTTGGTGACACCCCAAATTCCCTGCAAGATCCGGTTTCCTGCGATAACCCGGCCATTGACGGGGAATACACCCTAACGACCGGCGATGAAGTAAACATTTGTCAGCAGCGTTGCGCTTACGAGGTGGCCAGCGGACACAGTATAGATAATTTGTCGGTCGACCAAGGCCCAAGCAGTGCTGATACGAACATGTTCTTCGGCGGCGCTTGTATTTACGATTCCGATTGCCAACTCGGTCGCGACAGTTTAACCAACGCCGATGTCGAAGGCTCTTGTTTTGACCTTGATATTGATAGCGATGGCAGTGTTGAAACCAATGAAATGATTTTTGGGGCAGCCGCTGATCTTTCCGGTTATGTTATTCAGAACGACACTAACAATGTTTTGAAAGTTTACCGTGATCGCGAGTGTTCCGAATGGTTGGCTTGTTCCAGCTCGTACGCGGCCTGGGATGAGCGCACCAGCCAATGGACTGATGTGTGCGAGGAAGTTGGTTTATGTGACCAATACGACGCGGCCGGCACCGAGGGCGGGACCTGCACCAGTTGGGTTGATGAATCCGCAACCGTTCTTGACCTTGATGAATATTCCGGTCGCAACACTTCCTGGTATGGTTTGGATTACTCCGGTTACGCTATCCCCGATCAACTGCCGGCGCAATACTACGAACAAATTGACCTTGGTGGTTATTGCACCAATACCGATGGAGAAATTGCTATCAACGGTGATGAAGCGGTTATAATAAATTGCAGTTCCGATAGTGACTGTACGACTGTTTTTGCCACACGCTGTACTAATTTTGAAGATTTGTCCAGCAATGATATTAGTAATTATGATTTAGCCGGTGGTTATTATTTAGCCTATTTGGCTTCTTCGTGTGAAGAAGCCTCCGGCGATAATTGTACTGTTGGTTTCTGTACTGATACCGGTGAACCGTGTTCGGACAACGATCAGTGTCCCGGGGCTGAATGTACTGTTGGTTATTGTGAAGACGCCAGCACCACTGATTGTAGTAGCGATGCTAATTGTACTGACCCAGATTATTCTGAATGTAAAAATGGTATTTGCACCAATGTCACCACGGAAACTTGTATTAATGATAGTGAATGCACGCCCGGTTCCTGCGTGCCCGGGGCTTTGGCTTTGACCGGTACTTGTTACAACAACGCTTGTCTGGTTGGTCTTGATGGTCAACCGTTCAGTGTTAGTAATTCAGAAGAAAAAGGCTGCCGCGGTTACCCGGAAACCCTTTCACCTTTCCCGAATTCGATTGTAAATTCTTGGATTAATCCAGGTCCAGACAGTGAACCACTCACCAGCGGCACCTACAATTTAGATGTTAAACCTTACGACTTTGTCTACGGGTTTAATGATGCCAATGTTTGCAGCCCGCTTTCCACAGGGACAGTTGGTGATTATTTTACAGCGGCCGACGACTGCAACTGTTCTTACGAAAAAACCACTTATGGCGAAGACTCGGCTTACCGCTATTATCCATTGGATACAGGGAAGGATGAAATGTTAGATGGTGTTTGTATCGGCGGTTCGAAACCAGGGGCCCAATGCGATTCCGATGATGATTGTAAAGTGGGGGATTGTACAAATGAAAATACTGCCGACACAAGTTGTTCTGGTACATGTCAATTACTTTCTAAGAACGAAACTTTGTTCGGCTGGGACGGCTATTGTATTGAGCGTGACACTTCTGTTCAGCTTTTCGGTTCTTCCGACGATGCCGATCGCGCTTGTTTGACCTGGCTGCCGATTGATCAGCTGGCTGGCAGTCGCGACATGTATGCCAACAATACTGAGGCAGGGTATGAAGGCGGAAACCTTTTCTACTGCGCCGAGGTTGATGTGGCTTACAACATCGGAACGACCGGGTTGGGATGTGCTGAATCTTATAACGGGGTCTGTAATGACGGTGATTGGGATGTCTTTGTCGAAAAAGTGTTTAGCGATGGAGACTGCGCTGGTTCGATTGCCTGCCAGGACGGATCTTTCGCGGTTATGGGTGGTTGTGGAAATTTGGTGGATGACGTCGACTCAACTCCAGGAGATGGTACCTTTTCTTGTGATGAACCAGGGGACAATGACTGCCCATTCTTTTGTGTACCAAAAGCCTCTTATAAAACGGAAAAAGATTCTCTTGGAGAGATTGGTGACAAGTGTTTGCCTCCGGGTAACATTAGTGCCGTTTCATTAAAGAAGGTTGCTGATACCGAACTGGATGATGGTAGTTTCTTGGCATCACTGATAAAAAATAAATCCGATGGCGGAGATCGAGAAGTTGAGTTAGCAGACGATCAAGATTTTTACATTTATTTGGTTGCAAAAATAGATGATGCTTATGAATATTATAACGACTGCGTAACTCGCGGTGTTTATGATTCATTAGAAAATTTTATCTACCCATACCAAACGGTGGATGAAATTCCTGAAAGCGAGGCTGGTAGTAAGGGTTTTAGTGGCCTGACCACCAATATTGGTTCCTATGCGGCCTGTACTTCAGTTGTTCAAGTTTCTCAAGAAGCACCGGACGACAATGGTGAATTTAACAAAGCTTGGACCAATCGTGTTTGGAACGGAAATCCTGGTTTGTATTCTTTAGAAGGCAGTGATTCTGATTATCTTGGTTATACCCCGGATACTTTGCAGACAATTTTCGGTAAGGCTCTAGATATAGATACGGTCAATGGTTACCCTGATCCATATCCGGATCGAATTGCCGTATGCACCGATGTTGAACCAACAGGGCTCGATGATTATGATTATTTAATTACCACGCCGACTACGGTCGAAAATTTGAATGCCGATGGCACGACTTGTTCTGACAGCGATCTTGATCCAAGCGATCTTACTGGTTTAGAAGCAATGCCTTACGCCACCATTTCAGGCGTTTCCAGCAGCACCGCTGGTTGGATAGATCACGACGGAACGTTGGGGAGTTACTGTTCGGATCTTGATTCCGATTCTGATTGTGAGTGTTCCAGTGACGCAGAATGTAACAATGGAGTTTTGTGTACCGCAGGGTTATGTGATGGTGGAGAAAATAATGGGGCAGAATGCGATGATGTTACCGACTGTTACTTTGCGACATGCGATTATCACAGAGTCGGACGTTCTGGAAGTTTACAATGTAACGTTGCCAAACCATTTTCCCTTTCTTTAAGTGTTGGTGATTTTTCCGACGCTCAAGGTCTTCTTAAACAAATTTTTGCTGAGTCATATGGCCTGTATGAATTTAAGGATCAATACAACACAATCGGTGCCAGCACTAGCGGACAAGGTATAACTTTAGAATGGGAGGAGAAAGGTGAGTTTAGCGAGGTAACAAGTTTTGAAGAAGGTCAGGGCGACTGGATCTGGGATGATGTTGCAGCCGAAGGTGATATCTACGGCGACACCAGGGCCAATAAGGGTACGACTGATGCACCGACCATTGCTTCCGTGGGTCGTTGCTACGGTACCAATTGCCAAGAAGGAAAAGAAAATAAATTCACGGTTAATAATTCTGATGAGGAAAGTTTGGAAGGCAACGAGGGTTCCTTCCATGCCAGTGTTAAATTCTTTGCCTGGGCTGATTCCAACCAAATGCCGATTAGAAATGTTATTGTTGACTGGGGCGATGGTGACCGAGAAATGCCATACGAAAACTACCCCTGGCCGCTTAGCAGCCAGACCGGTTCCGATGGTGATTCCAGTTATTACAAAAATCACCGCGGCCTTGATTCAGACGAAGATCCGCTTTGCGGCACGGCCGATGAATGGGGCTTTAATACCGGGGCTTGTCAGACTGCTTACTTCAGTTTTGAAAACGATTATTATTGTTCAAGCGATATTGTGATTAATTTAGAGACCGCCGGATATCTGTGCGATGTTGAAGAAAGTACCGGCCGTCTAATAAATTCACCGTGTACTGGTGGTGAGGTTAGTGGCGCGGAAGGAAAATGCGTCTTCCAGCCACGTGTTCATGTCAAAGATAACTGGGGGTGGTGTACGGGATATTGTAATTATAATGATGAGGAATCTTCAAGCAGTTGTTTCGGGGTAAATGAGTGTGATTCAGAATATTGTCCTGGAGGAGCAAGTAGTGTAGATGGAGGAAACTGTAGAGATACCGAATCAAAAATAATCAATCCGTGGATCAATTATGATGGGGTGATTGTGTTAGATTGGCAAGAGTAATCCTCGCCCCAACCCTCTCTTGAGAGGAGAGGGAGAACTCATTAGAAAAAACCCACCGGTATAAGCCGGTGGGTTTAATTTTTTAAAAATATTCAACTTTTAAAATGGAAAAGCCTCACGCGTGCGGGAGCGTGAGGCAGGTCTTGGACCCTGAGCAGTGCAGGGTCGAAGGGTTGCCGGCTAGACTAGTCGGCGCGAACGAGGTGGCGGTGAACCGAGACGGAAGCATCGCCGTGATCGAGAGTGACCTCGGTCATATCGGTGTTGGCGGACCCGACGCACCAGTAGCCGTCCTCGTCCGGGCCGTAGCTGAACGAGAGGCCGGTCATCTTGGTATCGAGGCCGCACTCGGCAGCTCGCGTGATCCCGAAGGTAACGAACTCGCCGTCGGGGAGCACATCGATCTCGTGCTCCACGCTCGGGTAGTCGCTGTCTTCGGTCTCGACCCAGGTTCCAGTGAGGTACGCACCCCACTGGCCGTCGGTCCACTCGGCGTCGTAGTCGCCGTTGGCGGAGACCTCGACGCTCTTGGCACCGAACATGTAGTCGACGTTCTTGGCGTACACGTCGTAGGTGCCGGCGGCGCCGACCGGGATGCGGCACTCCGTGACCTCGTCGCAGGCGAGAGGTTCGAAGTCCTGGTACAGCGAGATCTTCGTCACGACCGAGGTCTTGGCCACGATGGTGGCGAAGTCCGCGTCGGTGTCGGAATCGGTATCGGTGTCCGAATCGACGTCGGTGTCGGTATCGGACGGACCGGTGTCAGTCTCGTCACGCGGGCAACCCGTGAGGGCCAGCCCGAGGATGAGCCACAGGGCAAAGGAGCGGGTCATGGTAGACCTCCGGGTTGTTGAACGAGCGTGGGGCGATCCCCACTGCCTTGGGGGACATCCCCATCTATTATTAATAGACCATAATTTTAGGGTTTTGTCAAGAGTAAAGGGGATTTTTTGGCCTTTTTGGGGCAAATTGTGGATAAGTCCCAAAACCATTAGAAAAATAAAAAAACCGCCATTTTTGGCGGTTGAAGAGTAGTCCTTAAGGAAGACATCTGACGTTTTTAGCCGATTTTCTTGTGTAGCCCTGTCGACAACCGGCATCGTTGAATAAAACGTTGATGGTTCCGAATCCTATTTCACCCTCGGTTTTTTCCAATACAGCACGTAGAGATTTGTCGATATCACGACTTGAAATAAAGAAGCGAAGTTTGCCTCTGCCTGATTCGACTGATCTTCGTCCGTAGAGCTTTTCCAAAAAACCGTAACCGTCTCTCGTATTTTCTAAGGTAAAAGAGCCGGTCACTTCTTCGTCTTCGTCTCCAGTCTGCTTTTCTGTCTCCGAAGCATCGTCTCGCCAGTGCCAGAAGACGATTGTCCCGCGCAGGTCACCGTCTTCGACTGTTTCCAACCAGTCGGCATAGGTGCACGCGATTTTTTCCAAATCGAATACGGTAAAGCCTAACGCTTCGATCTGAATCAGTGCGTGTTGTGGCGCTTGGGAATTGAAGAAGAGATTGGTAAGAGCCGAGACAATAGTCTGCGCCACCTTTTCGTCGATTTTCTCAACTTTTATTTCTATGAAAGCTGTTCTTTTTCCCCCGGCTTCCAGAACATCACTCAAAAAAATAAACATCTTTTCCCAGTCGTTGGGACGGGTGGTAACTTGAATGACGATAGTTTCCGTGATCCTAAAAAGACGATTGGCCCGAATACCAACAACCAGGCCGTCAATTTTGTGGTGATCCAAAACTTGGTCTTGAACAACGATGAAGTGCTGCCGCAGGATTTTAAAGAGCTTGTCTTCCGCTTCGTGTCCTTTGGTGGCCATGAATTCTCCATGCGGATAAGCTAATCTTTTCCTGTTTCTGTCCTTGTGTCAACCAATTATTTATCCCCTCTTTATTCTTGGCAGTTTGGCAAAGATTTGTTATGTATGAATTGAGGGCTGTCTGCTGTGCACACCCCTAATCCGGCCAATGGTCGCTGACCCGCGGTTGATCAACAGCCGTGTTTGGCTTCGGCGAAGGGAGAGAAAACCGTGCACACTTACCATGGCAGTGGTATGGTCTGCGGCTTTGGCGGTTGTCGCGCGCCCGAAGCGCCGCAGCGCGTTGTCCTCCCCGGTTCCTCTTCGAAGACGGACACAGTCGCCCCACCGATCTGGACTTCGAGTCCAACAGGACTGGTCACCGTCATCGTCAAGGGCGAACCCCGAAGGTTTCGCAATGCGGTTCTGCTCCAGTCGCGCGGCTCGCGTCGTTGCCTGCGGTCCACCGCGGAACAGTCCTCGCCGGCGTTTCGTCGGGGCAGCCCGACCCTGCGCCGGTCCTCTTTCGACACTACTCGTGGTGTCGACTCGTTCTCCGCACGACCCTTACTCCTCAAGGGTCGATTTTTTTATTCCCTCTCCTCAATCCTCCCCCGTCGTGGCGACGAGGGAGGAAGAACCCTTTTTATAAAATAATTCCCCCTCCCTCATATGGCCGCATATGGGGGAGGGCTGGGGAGAGGGATTAAGTGGAAAAAATAAAACCTCGCGTCTTTCTGAAACGCGAGGGGAGGGAAGTGGCCCGGCTAGACGCCGAGGCTGAACAGGTCGGGAACGTAGTTGTCTCCGGACATGATCAGGCGGGTCGTGCCGTCGGCCATGTGGAGAGTGATCGAGACCAGTCTGACCCCGGGCATGTAGGCCTCGAGGAAGACATGATCGCGGTGGATTGGCGCATCGGTCCGCCCACCTTTGCCGAGGGCCGCGTGGAAGCCGCCCTTCTCGAGGTAGAGCATCACGGCGTCCGGGTCGCGGACATCGCGGAGCGGCGGAGCGCCCAGGCCGTCGAGGACACCGAAGCCGAGTTCGCCGAGGTTGCCGCGCGTCGGATCCCTCTTGAGCAGGGCACGTTCGGCATGGGCCACGGGGCTGTCACCGATCACTTCGACCACACGGTTGTGATCGAAGCGATAGATGACCGGGAGTTCACTCGGTATGTGCTGGATCGGCAGGAAGCCCGAGGTCTTGCTGTCGCCCTGGTCGTCGTACGGGGCGACGTAGGTTTCGGCCGGGATGCCGTTGCCGACCTGGCCCGGGACCAGGATCCGCCCGGTCGAGGCGAGACACTCGTACGGGTGCTGACCGTTGTCGAGGACGAAATCGCGGTGACGCAGATCGACGAAGAGGCGGCAGTGGAGCCTCTCGACTGCTGTCCAGATCTCGGCCGAGACCGCCTGGTCGAGCAGGGCCTTGATGATGGCCGCGCGCCTCTCAGCCTCGACGAAGTCGACCTCGAGGGCCGGCATCATTTCGGCCGTGAAGCCGGGCAGGGTGGCGACGCGAACGGACATGTGCCCGCCGGCCACCATGTGCTTCAGCTGGTGCGTGGCCGACCAGCGAGTGGCGAACAAGGCGCAGTCGGTGAATCGCAGAACCTCGGCGATGTCGGTCTGCCTTGCGTAAGTGGGTATTTCCTCCAACCTTTCGGGCAGCCCCCACGGCCAGAGGAAGCCTTCCTTGGGCAGAGGGGCGCCGTCTTCACCGGTGGACGCGTAGGCCACCAGTTCGACCATCAGATGGCGCCTGCCGTTGTTCTTCTTGGGGAAGAGATAGCGCACCCGAGCGGCGAATTCACGCAGCCAGCGCCAGTCCTCGGTGTCGACCTCGCTGCCGTGCGGCAGGTCGATGAAGATCACGATGCGGTCGTCGTTCGGCTGGAGACCGAAGACACCATCCACGAACTTGAAGACCCGATCCGAGTCCAGGTCTTTCACCCGAACGCTTTTTGGCCCCGAAGGGGGTCGGAGCAACGCTTTACTCATGGTCAACCTCGCGAGCCCTAAGGGGCAAGGGGTGGAAGTGTGGCCTCGGCTGGTTTGCCGAAGTGGCCGCTAAAATATGACCATTTTTGTCGCTAAAAGTCAATACAAAAAAAGAGGCTTTTACGCCTCTTGCGGCTGTCTGTAATTACGCCCATTTTTCCACTACTTTTTCCAAACTTTTTTCAAGCTTTTCAAAACTTGGCAAGTCAACGTATTCATCGGCCCCATGTTGGTTTTCACCCTTGGCCCCCCATATGGCCACCGGGGTTTTCCAGAGTTCGGCCAACACTTGGGCATCGGTGTAACCACCTAGTTCAATATCTTGATACATGTCGCCACCAACCATTTCGTAAAAAATATCCTCAACTAGCTTTAATTGTTCAGCCGGGGTGACAAAGTTTCCCAGTTCCATTTTTGTTTCCACTGATTCGACTATCACGCCAGTCCCCCTTAAACCATTCTGAAAAATTTCTTTTATTTTTGTACCATCAAGACCGGGGACAGTGCGGACTTCAAGAATCACTTCGCAATAGTCGGGAATAATATTTCCGGCACTGCCAAAAACCGTGAAACCATCAGGTCGATGATATTGCAGAGCACCACAACGAACCGTAGCAATGTTTAAGGTCGGGTGACCAAGATATGGATCAGAATAATCTTTTAAAACATCTTGCAAAGCGTTGACACTTTGATTTAAACCTTTAAAAGCACTGATACCGCTTGATGGTCTGGCGGCGTGGCCGGTTTTGCCGGAGAGAACATAACGAAGTTCCACAATACCACGACAGCCGCGGCGTAATTTGCCACCGGTCGGCTCCATGCAAATTATAAGTTTTGGATTAAGTTTGCCGCCATATTCTTGGACAAATTTTTTGATGCCAAGTGAATCGTATTCTTCATCACAATAAAACAGTGCTCCTACGCCGGGTTTTCCCAACTTTACGGCTTGTTCCACGGCGCGCACTACAGCCACGGCGCCACATTTCATATCAAGGCTGCCGCGACCATAAAATCTGGTGCCTTTTAATTCGCCGCTTGGCGAAGCCGTCCAGCCCTTTCCTTCTTCCACTGTATCAATGTGGCACAAAAAGAGCAGGGAAATCGGACTGTTATCATGAACAAGCAGGTTGGCTCGGCCTTCCTCGATTTTTTGTTCTTCAACAATAAGTTTAGGAACATTTTTTTTAAAATAATCACGCAAAAAACTGACCACTTCGTATTCCATTCGTCCAGTGGTGTTTTGTGCGTTTTTATCGCTCGGAATTCTAACCAGTTGTTCGAGTAAGGTTAGAGAATCCATATTTTTTACTAGATTTTTTCCTTTCCGACCCAGGGTCGCAAAACTTCAGGAATAATAATTGAACCATCGGCCTGTTGGTAGTTTTCTAAAATGGCGATAAGAATACGGCCAATGGCAAAAGCCGTGCCGTTAAGAGCGTGAATAAGCTCGTTTTTACCCTCGGCATTTTTGTAGCGGATTTTTAAGCGACGGGTTTGATAATCAGTGGTGTTGGAAGTGGAATGAGTCTCGCGATACATTTTTTGCGAGGGAATCCAGGTTTCAATATCGTAGGTGCGGGCTGACGGTCGGCCGATATCGCCCGAGCAAAGACGCATGACCCGGTAGGGAAGACCAAGACCTTTCATTAGTTTTTCTTCCATCGACAAAAGGAATTCATGCTCAGCATCGGATTTTTCCGGTTCAACGAAAGAGAACATTTCTAATTTGTCGAATTGGTGCATGCGTAAAATTCCGCGAACATCGCGACCATAGCTGCCTGATTCACGGCGATAGCACGAGGAAAAACCAAGGTAGCGCAGCGGCAACTTTTCCAAGGGCAAAATTTCGTTCATGTGCATGGGGCCAATGGCTTGTTCCGAGGTGCCGATCAAAACCGCGTCATCATTTTTTAAATGATAAATTTCTTCTTCACCGCCGTGTTCCAAATAACCCATGGCGCCCATGGCTTCGGTGGAAATAATGTGTGGCGGAAGAACCGGAACAAAACCTTCCGGGACTAAGGTTGAAATTACGTAATTGATTAAAGCAAATTCCAAAAGTACGGCATCACCCTTCAGGTAAGTGAAGCGACTACCAGAAACTTTTCCGGCGCGATCAATATCAATAAGATCAAGGGCTTCGCCTAAAGCCACGTGGTCCTTTGGTTCAAAAGAAAATTCTGTCGGTTTACCGACTTCCCGAAGCACTTCGTTGTCATCGCCATCTTTTCCGGTTTTAACATCATCACGAAGCAGGTTTGGATATTTTTTTATTTCAATTTCCAAGTTTGTTTCAAGCTCGGTCAAACGGTCTTCGGCGGTTTTTATTTTTTCTTTAAAATCGCGGCCGGCTTCAATTAAAGCGGCTCGTTTGTCGGCTTCGGCTGTGCGGACAGCTTCGGCGGCTTCCTTAGCCAAGCGGCGAAGTTCTTCAGTCTCCTGTAGAGCCTTATTTTTTTCCTCGGAGAGTTTTTGAACAATTGATAAATCAATCTCCGCACCGCGGCGTTTATTGTTTTTATCAAACAAATCGGGGTTTTGAAGTAATAATTTAATATCAATCATAGTATTCTTATTTTGCTCCAAAATCAGTTTTTCGTCCAGTCCAATTATATCGTAATATAAAAACAAAGGGTTGTTTTAAACCCTTTGTTTTTATTGATTTTTTGATTAAGCCTCTAGAAGAAACCTAGTAAAAATCGTAACCGGCAGGTCCATAACATTTTTGGCCCAGTTGGTACCAAAGCGTTCTATGGCCGCGATTTCACTGGGGATCCATCTAAGAATTGGCCGATAATAGTCATCGGGATTTTCTATTACTTCAAAGACCCGAGCGTCAGATTCAATCTTAACCAATCTAACTCCTGGCTTGGGCAGGATTGGACCAGCCAAGGTCATGGTTGTTAGAGTGGCGTCAGTCACAGCCTTGATCCCATCAAACGAATCTTGCCAAGTGAAATATGTTGCTTCGTTCAAAAAAGGACGACGAGTAAGATCCTCGGTCACATAATAAACCGTGGAGAAGAACGGACTCTTAATGTAGTCACCGGGTGAAACTGGAGTTATGTCTTCAAGCTCGCCCGTCACCGGTGAATAGGTTTGGGGAAGAACAGTAGTGTCAGAAGGAGAATCTGAAAGAGAAATTGAATAAGTTTCCGTATCCATAATTCCTGCCAAATCAGTCAACTCCAATTTAAAGATAATTTTGGTACCAGACATACTGTTTGGTGTATGCCATTCGTAACTGTCGGAATTAACTACTGGCCCATCAATTTTGACATAAGTCTCTCCATCATCTAAGGAATACCAAAGATTAACGAAATAAGACATTTGAGTTGTAAGCCAAGTAAAACTGGTGTCTTCGTTAGTTTTTAGTATTGTGGCAAGAGGGAAACGCTTTTGTGTTACAACAAAATTACTTGTTGTAACCGGGGTAGTTCCATTAACAAGAGTCGAAGAACTCGACCCCTTCTTCGTCGTCCGGGCACTGATTGAACTCAAAGTCGATTCATTCCCGTAGGTGTCGACAGCGAAGATTTTAACGTAATAGGTTGTAGATCGGGAGAGACTGGTGATTGTCGTGGTGGCGGTGGTGGCCGTGG